>JBDHFW010000172.1:0-5733 GCA_039590175.1 Gemmatimonadota bacterium
GCGGCCCCCGTCGTCATCAGGCTCGTCCGGTTCATTCATGTGCCCCGCAGGTTCCGCAGGCAGGTCACCAACACGTTTCTCTTCGCCCGTGACGAGTACCGATGTCAGTACTGCCGTCGTCACCGTCGCGAGCTGGGCCACAGGGAATCCCTCACCCGGGATCACCTCGTTCCGATCTCCCGCGGTGGGGGGAACGGCTGGACGAACGTTGTCACCGCCTGCAGCCGCTGCAACCTTCGCAAGGGTAACCGGCTTCCCGAGGAGTGCGGGCTGAAGCTTCGCGCGGAGCCCCACGAGCCGAACCACGTTCAGCTGATCTGGGCCGTGCGCAGCGTCACGCCGATTCAGGCCAGGTACATCGGAATGTTCTACGGGGAAGAGATCCTCAGCGCCCTCACCACAGGGTCGTAAAGAGTAGCGAGCCGCTCCGCGGCGCTCACCATGAGCTTCGGTAACTTCGGATTCTCGGAAATACTCATCATCGCCATGATGGTGCTGATCTTCTTCGGCCCCCGTCGGATGCCGGAGATCGGCCGCGCGGTCGGAGGTGCTTTGCGGGAATTTCGGCGCGGCCTCAACGAGATCCAGCGAGAGCTCCAGGAAGCCGAGCGCGCGGCGAAGATCGATCCGGACGTCCCGGGCGCCAAGACGGGCTCGACCGCCTCGACCGCGTCGAAGCCGCCGACGTCTGAGTCATCCATTTCCGAGCTGCCCACGCCTCTGGCCGCCGCCATGGCCTCGCCATCAGAGCCGCGCGCAGCCGCGCGGACCGAGGCCGAGACCGCGAGCGTGGAGGAGACTGTGGCTGATGCCGCGGCAGCTGCAGGCGTGACGACGGAGGCTGTGGCCGATGACGCGGAGGCTTCGGACGCCATCCCGGAGGAGGCCGTAGCCGATGACGCGGAGGCTTCGGACGCCGCCCCGGAGGAGACGGTACGCTAAGACCCGTCTCCTCCCGCGTGCTCGCTCAGCAGCTTCCGGTACTCCTCGTTGCCATCCTTCTCCAGCGACCGCAGCCAGCGCTCCGGTGGAGGGGCTCCCTCAGCATCGGCGACGTCGGCGTAGCCCGGCCCGGAGATCCGCACCTTCGGCAGTGAGGACCACTCGTCGGTAGCCGTGGCCTGGAGTCGTAAGCGGGCGTTCTTCGGGCACTCGCTGCACAGAACGGCTCTTCCGTCCTCGAGCTCGAGCGGCTGGCCGTCGAGCGTGTAATCCCCCGGCGAGTCTTCAGCGAGCAGCTCGAGCGTAAAGCCAGAGAGCCAACCGGGCACCTTCCACTCGCCGGTCAGCTCCACACCACCTCGTGGCAGGTTGCCGCCTGCGCCCGTCCAGCCCCGCAGCTGGATCGGCTCGTGGAAGACACTCAGGATGCCATCCGCCGCCAGACGGCGGGCCATCTCCTCGTCGTGGTCCTTCCACTCGAGCCGGACCGACACACCCTCGCCGAGAGCCACCGCGCGAAGCTTGTCCAGCGGTACGAGCTCGAAGACCGATTCGATGCTCTCACCTCCGGCGGGCGGCTGGCCGAAACGGTGCTCCGCCTTCTCGCCGCCGATCTCCAGCTTGGCCTCGGCATCCGGCGGGGGGGAGCCACCCCAGAGACGAAAGTCGACCACGACCTCGGCCGAGAGGTCGCCTCCACGCCACTGCAGCCCCGGCACCCGGATGGCCATGACGTCGATGGAGGCTTGCGGGCGGACCGGCTGGATCCCCGGCGGTCGGGAAGCCTGGATCTGCAGCTCCTCGACGGACTCTCCGCCCGGCCCGGGTGACACGGCGACCGCGAATCCGTACGGTTCCTCGTCGCCTTCCACCCTTACGAGAAGGGCGTTCCATCCACCCGCCAGTCGCACCGTCGCCGAAGCCGTCGTCGGAGCGCTCACACAATCCGTCGCGCCGGCGTCGGCTTCCAACGGCAGAGGCTGCTCGTTGAGCTTCGCGGACACGTCGGTGCACCCCAGGCCGGAGAAGCGGAGCGTCACGGTCTGGTCCGCGACCGGACGGAGGTAGGCGTGCGCGAAGGTGGCGGTCGCTCCCGACCGGTTCACCAGGGTGTCGAGATCGAACAGCGGGTTCCCGTCCTGCCGAACCAGCGTCCAGAAGGTCGCGCCGACGCGCGTGCCTCTCTCAGGAAAGAGAACCGAATCGCGGCGCACCATCCAGCCGGGTCTGAGGCCGGGAAGTGGTCCGCCGCCCTGCGGGGGTCGCCGCGGAGGCCTCCGTCCCAGCGCCTCATCCAGCTGGGGATTGGAGGGTCTTCCCGCGAGAGAATCCGCCCTTGCGAGGTCCTCCTCGAGTTGCGTCGGAGTCGGGGGCACGATGGCTCCGGGTTGGAACAGGGGGTTCAGCTCCGCGACGGTGGGGAGGGGACCCTCCTCCCCCACGGAGGCGGCGGGGAACGGACGGGAAAGAAGCCAGCGATCTATCGGCCGCTCCTGGCCCATGAGCGGCCCAGAAACCGCGAGGAGCAGCGTCCATGTCATCGCCAGGGCCGACGCCAGCCGGATTCCGGCTGCTCCTCCAGGCTTCATCGATCTCGGTCGGCTTGGCATTTCGCTTCGAGCCTCCACGCCCTCGGAACTTCCGTTTCCGGGACCACGCGTGCCCGGAACGACCTTCCGTCTGCCGTCGGCCTCCTCACGAATCCACGGTACCCTGGCCGGCGCCTCCGGTTCGGTTTGAACCGACTTCGCCGGCGGAGGTATTATCTTATCCTCTGGCCCGGCGTGTCCGGCCCACGATCGCGCGGAGCAGGCATGAAAGACGTCATCACGCTCCACATCAACGGCGACGAGATCGAAGTGGGAATCCCCACCCATTTCACCCTGCTCGAGACGCTCCGCTATGCCCTCGGATTGACCGGCTCGAAGCAGGGCTGCGACAAGGGCGACTGCGGCGCCTGCACCGTTCTGCTCGATGGCAAGCCGCACCTCGCCTGCATCATGCCTGTTTACGAGGCGATCGGGCACCAGATCACGACGGTGGAAGGGCTGGCTGAGGGACGAGTCCCCCACCCCCTCCAGGATGCCTTCGATCTCTGCGGCGCGGCTCAGTGCGGCTTTTGCACGCCCGGCATCCTGTGCAGCGCCTACGGGCTGCTGGCCGAGAACACCGATCCGAGCCGGGATGAGATCCGGCGGGCTCTCTCCGGCAATCTGTGCCGCTGCACCGGATACACGAAGATCTTCGAGGCGGTCGAGATCGCGGCCGAGAGCCTTCGTTCCGGGGCGGACCCGCGGGACATCGTCGCCGAGCGATACGATCTCGTCTTCCCGTCCAGCTCCATGCGACCGGCCAAACACACGGCCGGGTCCTCCGCCGGCGCCTCCCATGCGTAACGAAGACCTTCTTCCCCTACAGGAGGTCACGGCGGACGCGCCGGAACGGCTTCGAGAGGTGGCGGAGGCCGAGTACCGGACGATCGGCGGCCGGAACCGGAGCACGGACGGCTTGTTCAAGTCCACGGGGGTGGCCGTCTACACCGACGACATCACCTTTCCCGGCATGCTCCACGCGAAGATCCTTAGAAGCACGGAGCCGCACGCGAGGATCCTCTCGATCGACCCGGCGCAAGCGCTCGCGCTCCCGGGCGTCTACGACGTCATCACCGGGGAGGAGTTGCCGACTCCCTACGGCATCATCCCCTGGACCCCGGATGAGCACGCCCTCGCCCTGGGGAAGGTGCGCTTCGTCGGCGATGCGGTCGCGTGCGTGGCGGCGATCGACGAAGAGACGGCGACCGCGGCCCTGGAGCTGATCGAGGTCGAGTACGAGCCGCTTCCCTACTACCTGGATCCGGAGGAGGCACTCGCGGAGGAAGCCGCCGAGGACCCGATCCACGAGCCGCGCAAGCCGGGCCACAACGGCAACATCCTCAAGCGCGTGCAGCTCGAATTCGGACCCGTCGACGAGAAGATGGCGAAGGCCGATGTGCTCGTGGAGGACGAGTACTTCTTCCACGGGACGACGCACACGCCGATCGAGCCCCACTGCGCGATCGCGAGGATGAACCAGAACGGCCTGCTCGAGATGTGGTCGGCCACGCAGGTGCCGCACTATCTGCACCGCGAGATCGCCCGCGTGCTCGGCCTGGACGTCGCCAAGGTGCGTGTCGTTCAGCCTGCGGTGGGGGGAGCGTTCGGCGGGAAATCTGAGCCCTTCGATCTCGAGTTCTGCGTGGCGCTTCTCGCGGTGCGCACCGGCCGGCCGGTGAAGATTCTATACACGCGAGAGGAGGTCTTCTACTCCCACCGCGGCCGGCATCCGATGAAGATGACCTACCGGGTGGGGGCATCCAGTGACGGCCGCATCCTCGCCGTGGACGCGAGGACGATCCTGGATGGGGGCGCGTACGCCTCCTTCGGGCTCGTCACGACCTATTACAGCGGGCAGCTCCTGACCGCGCCGTACGAGATCGACTCCTATCGCTTTGACTCCACGCGGGTCTACACGAACAAAGCCCCGTGCGGGCCCAAGCGGGGGCATGGCTCCGTGCAGCCGCGATTCGCCTTCGAGATCTCGCTCGACAAGGTGGCCGAGGCACTGGACCTGGACCCGATCGAGTTCAGGCGGGGCGTCTTCATGGGGACCGGCCGCACGGTAAACGAGTTTCGGGTGCAGTCGAACGGGTTCCTGGAGTGCCTCGAGTCGGTCGAGACGGCGAGCGGGTGGAAGGACAAGTTCCGGAAGATGGGCTACGGCCGAGGCGTCGGCGTGGCGGGATCCTGCTACATCTCCGGTACCAACTACCCGATCTATCCCAACCCGATGCCGCAGGCGGCCGTACAGGTTCAGGTGGAGCGCTCGGGCCGCGTGACCGTCCTCCATGGCGCGTCGGAGATCGGCCAGGGCTCCGACTCGACGATGGCATATATCGCCTGCGAAGAGCTCGGCGTTCCCCTCGACTACGTGCGAGTATTCTCGGCCGATACCGATCTCGTTCCGGTTGACCTCGGAGCCTACTCCTCCCGCGAGACCGTGATGGTGGGGAACGCCTGCGTGATGGCTTGTCGGCAGATCGGCGGGCTGGTACGGGGCAGCGTCGCGGATGAGTGGGGAATCGAGCCGTCCCAGGTTCGGCTGGCCGGTGGCTGGGCGTTCGACAGCGGAGATCCTGCCAGCCCTGAACGGCGCCTGCCTATCGCACAAGCCTTCCAGCTCGCGGAGGCCGGCCACGGCACGCTGGGAGCCGTGGGCCACTACAACACGCCGAAGGAGGGGGTGCACGGCGAGTACCGGGGCGGGACGATCGGAGCCTCGCCCGCGTACAGCTTCACCGCCCACGTGGCCGAGGTCGAGGTGGATCCCGACAGCGGATTCGTCGAGGTCAACACGATCTGGGTGGCACACGATTGCGGTCGCGCCCTCAATCCGATGCTGGTGGAGGGACAGATCGAGGGCTCCGCGTACATGGGGTGCGCCGAGGCGATTCTCGAGGAGCAGACGTACAAGACGGGCGAGCACCAGGGCGCGCTTCACGACGCCCCCTCCCTCCTGGACTACCGAATCCCCACCTCGCTCGACTGTCCGGAGTTCGTGCCGCTCATCGTGGAATCGATCGACCCGGAGGGTCCCTACGGTGCGAAGGAAGCCGGCGAGGGGCCGCTCCACCCTTCGTTGCCCGCCATCGCCAACGCGATCTACGATGCGATCGGAATCCGGATCGACAGCCTGCCTTTCACGCCGGATCGGGTGTGGCGGGCGATTCGGGATGCCGAGGCGGCGAAGAGCGCG
>JBDHFW010000173.1:0-10102 GCA_039590175.1 Gemmatimonadota bacterium
GGCTTCATCTTCGGGTCGGTGAAGGCGAACCCGTGGTGGAGCAGCGTGCTGATGCCGGTGGTGTTCCTGTTCTCCGCCATCGTCTCGGGCATCGCGCTCGTCCTGTTCATCTACCTGGTGGCCAGCCTGTTCCGGTCGAAGCCGGTGGACATGAGGTGTGCGGACAAGCTGGCCGCGTTCCTGTTCTACGCGATGATCGTCGACTTCTCGCTGGAGATGCTCGATTTCATCCACCGCCTCTACGAATCCGAGGAGTCGATCGAGATTCTCTCCCAGCTGATTCAGGGCCCGCTGTTCATCAGCTTGATCGTGCTCCAGGTCGTGCTGGGAACGCTCGTCCCGTTGATCCTGCTGGGTACGGTCTCGCCGGCGCTGTCGGACAGAGGGGTGTCCAGGACCCCTGCCGAGCTGAGGCGTCTCATCTACCTCGGCTGCGCGACCCTCGTGCAGATCGGGATCTTCAGCATCCGGTGGAACGTGGTCCTGGGGGGACAGCTGTTCTCCAAGAGCCTGCGCGGGTTGACGGTCTACAAGCCCCTGTTGTTCGGGACGGAGGGGCTGCTCATGGCTAGCGTACTGCTGTTTCTGCCGCTCGTCATCCTTTGGGTCTTCGTCAAAGTCTTGCCGCCCTGGCTGGAAGCCGAAGCCACGGAGTAAGGCCCGGCGCGCAGCCTGCGCTCTTGCGGAACCCACGGCTCGGCAATCGAATGAACGGCGTGCCTGTTCATTCCGCCCCGACACGTAGACCGTCAAGGAGCTTCGGGAGCGAGTCATGAGGAGTCCCGCATCACTCTTTGTCCTTCTGGCGGCGGTGCTGACGGCCTCTTGCTCGGCGGCGCAAGATGCTGGGGATGTGGATGACGGTAGAATCTCGGAATTCGGGAGGTACGAGGGCTACTCGGAGACGATCTTCGACGAGTGGGTGAACACCTCCCGATACATCGAGATGCGGGACGGGGTGAAGCTGGCCGTTGACGTCACTTTCCCCGCGGTGCACGGCGAGATCGCCGAGGGCCGGTTCCCCGTCGTCTGGACCCACTCCCGGTACCACCGGAACCCGGGGACCCTCGCCCGGTTGTTCGCCCCCGAAGGCGACGAGGTCCCCGAGATTAACTCGATGGTCGACGCCCGCGAGGACCTGCAGCTCCTCGTCAAGCATGGCTACGTCGTGGCCGCCGTGCAGGTCAGGGGTGGTGGCGCCTCGTTCGGCACGTATCAAGGACTCTTCTCGGAAGCGGAGACCGACGACGCCCGGGAGATGATCGAGTGGTTCGCGACACAACCCTGGAGTGACGGCAACGTGGGGATGTACGGAGGCTCGTACCTCGGCATCACCCAGTACATGGCCGCTTCCGAGGCGCACCCGGCCCTCAAGGCGATCTTCCCCAACGTCGCCGGTATGGACATGTACGACCAGTTGTATCCGGGCGGTGTGTACCGCTCGGACATGATAGACCACTGGGGCGGACTCACCCGCAACCTGGACGTCAACTGGCCGGCTCCTCCGGTTCAGGGTGATGAAGACGGAACCCCGCTGCTGCGAGCGGCCATCGCAGAGCACGAGAACAACTGGGACGTCGGGAAGGAGTATGGGTCGGGGACGTTCAGGGACCATGACGTGCCGACGCTCACGTGGATGGAGCATGGCCCGACCGGCGTGCTCGAAGAGCTCATCGCGGCGCAGGTTCCCGCCTACCACTGGAACGCGTGGTACGACATCTTCGTGCTCGATGCGCTCCTCTACTGGGCCAACTACCAAGGACCTCAGAAGCTCGGGATCGGCGCCTGGTCGCACGGCGCCATGCCCGACAGCGCACTCATGGCCGAACGCGCTCGCCTGACCACCGTCGAACAGCTGCGGTGGTTCGATTACTGGCTCAAGGGAATCGACAACGGGGTCATGGACGAGCCTCCGCTCCACTACGCCGTCATGAACGATCCCGGCGACTGGACCTGGGAGTCGACCGAGGTCTGGCCGATCCCGGGGAGCGAGGAGACGCGGTTCTACTTCGGGGAAGGCCCGTCGGCGAGCGTCGAGTCCGTCAACGACGGCCTCCTCACGATCGAGCCGCCGGCCGGCGACGCCCTTTTCGACACCTATCAAGTGGACCTGACCACGACGACCGGCACGACGACGCGGTGGGACAACGCGGTCGGCGGAGCGCCCCTGATGATCTACGGCGACCTCACGTCCAACGACCGCAAGAGCCTCACGTACACGACGCCTCCCCTGGAAGCGGACCTGACCGTCACCGGCCACCCGCTCCTGAGCCTCTGGATGACCTCGTCGACGAACGACGGAGAGATCATCGTGCTCCTGGAGGAGGTGGACGAAGACGGCGTCGCGCGGTACGTGACCGAGGGAGTGCTCCGCGCCTCCCACCGAAGGCTTGCCGAGGCGCCATGGGGAGACAACATGGGCCTGCCGTTCCAACGGAGCTTCCGCGAAGACAGGGAGCCGCTGCCGGGCGGGGAGCCCGCCGAGCTGGTCATGGACCTTTTTCCCACCTCGACCGTCTTCAACGCCGGGCACCGGATACGCGTCACGATCATGGGTGCGGACGCCGACAACCTCGAGCTGCCGGAGGCGGCGCCCACGTACCACGTCCATCGCGGCGGCGCTTATCCGTCCGGCATCGTGCTGCCCGTCGCGCGCTAGGAGCCTCTTTCGGCGCGGGCGTCCCGCTATCCCGCGCCGCACGAAATCTGAGTCGCAGCGGATCCAAGACACGCCGACGAGGGCCTATGAGACAAAAGACCCGGGATGAGCATCTGTTCGGGCCCGGGCCCAAGCGCCTTCTCGCGCTCGACGGGGGGCGGTGTGTGCGGGATCGTGGCGCTCGCCTACCTGGAGCGCATCGAGCGCCTGCTTCGAGAGCGGAGCGGCGGTGATCCCGAGTTTCGGCTCTGCGACTACTTCGATCTCATCGGCGGCACCTCGACGGGCGCCATCATCGCGGCTGGGATCGCCGTGGGATTTCCCGTCGAAAGGATCGTCGAACTCTACCGGACGATGATGCCGCGGGTCTTCAAGACGTCCCGATGGCGGATAGGGCTCCGGCAGCCGAAGTACTCGCGCGGCCCCCTCGCGCGGTTACTCGAAGAGACGTTCGGCGACATCACGCTCGGTGGCGACAGCGTCCGCACCGGACTCGTGATCGTCACGAAACGGTTCGACACGGGAAGCCCGTGGATCATTCACAACAATCCCCGCGGCAAGTACTTCGATCACCCGGAGGCACCGAACAGGGAGTTCCTGCTTCGGGACGTGGTTCGCGCCAGTACGGCGGCGGCTCCTTACTTCGGGCCGGAAAGGCTGCGGGTCGGCGACGACGTGGAAGGCGTGTTCATCGACGGCGGCGTCAGTCCCTACAACAACCCGGCGCTGCAGCTCCTCATGGTGGCCACCCTCGAGGGATTCGGCTTCGGCTGGCCGGCGGGTCCCGAGGACCTCTTCCTGCTTTCCGTCGGTACGGGCTCCCAAGCGCTCGACTTTCAACCGGATCGCGCGTTCAGCATGCCCTCCGCGATGGCCGGTCTCCGTTCCGTGCGATCCGTCATCGCCGACTCCAGCTGGCTGACGCAGACGATTCTGCAGTGGATCTCACACAGCCCGACGCCGTGGGATATCGACCGGGAGGTCGGTGACCTCGAGGGAGATCTGCTGGGTGATCGGGAATCGTTGTCGTACGTCAGGTACGACCTTCGGCTCGAGCGCGAGTGGCTCGCGGAGCGACTGGGCGTTCAGCGGCAGGGTGAGGTGCTGAAAGACCTCGCGGCACTCGACAATCCGAAGAACGTCGAGGCCCTCGCGGAGCTGGGTGCGGCCGGGGCCGCTGTTCAGGTGAAGAGCGGGCACTTCCCCCAGGCCTTCGATCCGAGCGACGGCTCGCCCTGAAGCCGAGGGAGGCCCGGCCGGTCCGCCGCCCCTATATTCTCGGATTCGCTTCAGGAACCGCACTATGGCTCACGGGACTGGGGACCGATTCATAGTGGGCGTGACCGGGCACCGAGACCTGGGGGGCGCCGAGGATGAGGTTGCGTCCGCGCTCCGCGCGGGTCTCGAGGAGCATCACCGTACGCACGGCGACCGCCTGGTTGTTCTTTCCGCCATCGCCGCCGGGGCGGACTCGCTCTTTGCAGAGGCGGCGACCGCGCTCGGGATCCCGCTGACCGTGGTCCTCCCGTTCGAGGGCTACGAGGAGGACTTCGCGGACGGTGAAGAGCGGGAGATGTTCGAGACGCTCCTTGCCGCGGCGGAGCGAAGGTGCACGCTCCCCTACGACGGACGGTCGACCGACGCCTACGCCGCCGTGGGACGCTGGGTTGTCGATCACTCCGATCATCTCGTCGCGGTTTGGGACGGGACGCCGGCCCGGGGACCCGGGGGCACCGGCGATGTCGTCGCATACGCCCGCGAGCGCGGCCATCCGGTGACCGTGGTCACACCACCTCAGACCTGAAGGCGCGGGAGGATTCCATCAACAAGTTCGAGGAGTACCGGTTCTTCGCCGAGAGCACGGCGAAACTCAGCGACCGGAGGCAGTTGACCACGCAGGTCTGGGTCACCCTCCACACGCTTCTGTTCGCCGCCCTGGGGTACCTGATGAATTCAGCGCCTTCGGGCCGCTCCTGCTCCTCGGCCTGTTCTCCTGCGTGATCTGGCGAAAGATGCTCCTGAGCTACCGGGCCCTTATCGGCTGGCGCTACGATCAGCTCATGGAGATAGAGCGCTCCCCGCAGCTCGAGGGCTTGCACAAGTTCTTCAGCCGCGAGTGGGAGGAGTTCTTCGGGCCGGACGCCAAACGCCCACGGATCGGCTTCACCCGGCTGGAGGCGCTGCTGCCGACCGTGCTCATCTTCGTGTATCTCGCATTCGGGGTTGTCGCGATCCTCATAGGACTCGGGAAGATCGCCTCCTAGGGCGGAGGAGTTTTCGATGGCACACGACGTCTTCATCAGCTACTCCAGGAATGACAAGGCCACGGCGGATGCCGTCTGCCACGCCCTCGAGGCGGATGGCACCCGCTGCTGGATCGCGCCTCGGGATGTCAGCCCGGGCCTCTCGTGGAAACAGAGCATCGTGGATGCGATCCGCGAGGCGCGGACGATGGTCCTCATCTTCTCGGGTGAGGCGAACGGCTCGCCGCAGGTGCGGCGCGAGGTGGACATCGCCTTCGAGTCGGGGCACCCGATTCTCCCGTTCCGGATCGAGGACGTGGAGATGAACAAGGATCTCTACTACTGTATCGCCGCCCGGCACTGGCTCGATGCTCTGACGGACCCCAAGGACGAGCAGATCGAGGAGTTGGTCGTGTCGGTGCGGGGGCTGGTGGGAGCCGAGGCGGTCGCCGGCTCCGGCGCGGGCGAGGCCAAGACGCCGCCTCCGGCCGCTGAGCCCGCGTCCGCGCCACCCCTCGAGGGCGCCGAGGCATCGCGTGGAACGGAGACTCCTCCAAGCCAGCACTCTGCTCCCTTGCAGCCTGCTACCTCACGGCTTGCCGCCGGCGAGACGAGACGGCTGGCGGGATTCCTCGGGCGTAGAGCGGGCCGCAGGGTGATGATCGGCGTTGTGGGCGTCGCGGCGTTCCTGGTGGTCCGTGCGCTGCTCAGCGGACCGTCGGCGGCGGATCTCACCGAGCAGGGCGTCGCCGCCTACGACGCTGAGGACTATTCCGCCGCGCTACCCTTCCTGATCCAGGCGTCTGAGAAGGACGATCCGGAGGCCCAGTACATGCTCGGGAGGATGTACTTCGACGGCGACGGCGTCGCGAAGGATGTCGACAAAGCGCGCGACCTCTTCGAGGTGTCCGCCGAGCAGGGGCATCCGGGTGGGCAGACGGGGATCGGCTTCCTCTACAGCGCCGGACAGGGCGTGGAGCTCGACGACGAGGAGGCCGTCCGCTGGTACCGATTGGCCGCGGACCAGGGCTTCCCTGCCGGCCAATCCAACCTCGGATACATGTATCAGACCGGCCGCGGCGTGGACGCCAGCGACGAGGAAGCGGCGCAATGGTACCGGACGGCGGCCGATCAGGGGTTCGCACGCGCGCAGGCTGCGCTCGCGTGGATGTACCAGCAAGGGCTCGGCGTGGAGGCGGATTCCGAGGAAGCGGCGAAGCTCTACCGCCTGGCGGCCGAGCAGGGGAACGTGAACGCCCAGCTGAACCTCGGGTGGATGTACGGTCAGGGTGAAGGGGTGGAGAAGAACTACGGCGAAGAGGTCAAGTGGTACGCGGCGGCCGCCGGACAGGGCGATACGACCGCAGAGAAGAATCTCGAGGTCCTCAGGAATCGAGCCTGGGCCGCCGCGCCGCTGATGCCCGGCGCCTGGACCTCCCTCGAAGGGGAAGCACGCTCCAGCGAGCTCGAGCGATTTGCGGCGGAAGACATCTCGGCGCGGCTAGAAGGGGAAGGGTGGGATCTCGAGCGCGTTCGGACGCTGCCTGTGAGCTTCTACGAGGACGCGGCGCTGTACGAGATCGAGCTTCGCCGCGAGGATGAGCGAGGGGTGTTCGCCTACCTCCGCACCACGGGCCGGACTACGGCGATCGATGGGAAGTCTCCCCAGATCCATGCGCTGAGCAGCGACGGGCTGCTGCGGATCGGTTCCATCCGGCAGGCCGTCGCGTATCTGCGCTTCTTCGTCGGCGCTCTCGCGGGCGACGGGAAACGCTTCCAGATCGTCGAGGAGGTGGGAGATCTGTTCTGGATAGATCCCAGCTCGAACGGCAGCGCTCGAGATTCGGTGGCCGGAAAGCTCCGGTTGCTGGACATCTTCGAGGACGAGGGGGACTGGATCGGCAGCGGCACCGTCGTCTACGGCTCGGGCGTCTACGACGCCGACTTCGAGGTGCTGGAGACGGGGATAGTCAACATGCTGAACGACACGCCCGTCGCGACCGACCTTCCGATCCATGTCGAGAGCTTCGACGAGAACGGCGTCCGCACGCGGGCGGAAGCCGAGGATGACGTCGAGAAGGATGGAGGGGGCGGTTGAGGGTTGCTCCCATGCCTGATTCGCTAGTCTAGCCAAACCAAACCCGCCCAAGAACCCACCCGCCGCCTGGAGGGTGGCCATCCGTTTCAACGAAACGTTTCGTCGGCGCGGCCGCGTTTCATGAAACATCGAGCAGGGGACCGGCCGCTTCGGCTATAGTCGGCTTATCCTTTTTATAGTCAATAACTTAAACCACATCATGGTCATCGCGACCTGCCGGCCCCGTCCATGCCGAGTCCAACGGCTGATGGAAGGTGGTCTTCCAGGCACGCCAGCAAGAAGGAGCCGTACCATGATGAACCCCAGACTACTGATCGCCATCGCAACGGTCACCGCCTTCGGCTGCTCTGACGGAGGAGAGCTGACCCAACCCACGTCGGAGCCCGACATCACCAGCCCGAGCTTCGTCGTGTCCCCGCCCGGCAGAGGCGCCGGCAACGCGCGCACGAAGAGCTACGAGGTGACCATCGAGAACCTGACGGGCGGGCAGCCGCTGACGCCGCCTGTCATCGCCACCCACCGAAGAGCCACCCGAATCTTCAAGGTCGGACGGGCGGCCAGCTTCGAGCTCAAGGAGATCGCGGAGAACGGCAACGTGACGCCCCTCGTTGATGCGCTTTCGGACAGCCGTCACGTCGCGAGCGTCGTCGTCGCGGTTGCCGGTAGTCCGCCGCCCGTCCTTCCGGGCGGCTCGGTGACGGTCTCCATCACGTCGACTCGTGGGACCGAATTCTTCTCGCTTGCCAGCATGCTGATCTGCACGAACGACGGCTTCACCGGCGTGGACAGCCGGCGGCTGCCCCCGAGAGTGGGCCAAACCGTGGTCCTGGAATCGGACGGCTACGATGCGGGAACGGAAGTCAACACCCAGGATTTCGCGGACATCGTGCCCCCGTGCCCGCCGCTAACCGGCGTGTCGAGCTCGGATCCCGGCACCGGTGCGAGTGACCCGTTGCTCGCCGAGGGCGACGTGATACGCCACCACCCCGGTATCCTTAGCGGAGATGACTTGATGCCTGGATTGCACGGCTGGACGGACCCTGTGGCCAAGATCACGATCACCCGCACGGGTTGAGTTCCGAGGCTCCAGGGGACCGGGGTCACTCGCCAGAGGCGAATGGCCCCGGTAGCTCCGGAGGTATAGTTTTCCACGTTGTTCTGGCATCACCTGAATCTCACTGATCCCCGACACTCGGGCCCTCATGAGCATCTCTCTCTACCGGATCCTGCTCCTTCTGCTGACCGGCGTATTCGTCGTCGCGTTGGTGCCCGCCGGAATCGCGCTCGACCGCCGCCTCTCCTCGGAGCTGGAGCGAAAAGCACGAGATGACCTCTCGATGGCTCCGAAGATCATGGCTGATCGCAATGCGACCGTGGGCAGCGCGCTCATGATGCACGCCAAGGAGATGGCGCAGGCCGAGGGGCTGGCCGCACTGCTCGCTTCCGCCGACACCGCCAGGGCCTCCCGGTTGGCGGAGGAGGCGCGGGTCGACGAGCTCGAGGAGATCATCCTCGTCGGGCCGGAAGGTGATAACTGGGCCGGACCCGAGGTGGGAGCGACCCTCATCGAGCAGACGCGCCTCGGCCAAATGCCGGTCGCGTTCGTCGCCACCTCCGGACAGCCGTTCGCGGTCTCCCTCGCTCCGGTCATGGAGGGCGACGCGTGGATGGGGGCTGCCGGGGTGGCCCGGGCTCTGGACGAGGCGTTTGCGGCCACGCTCGCTGGACTCACGCGAGCCGACGTGGTGATCCTGGCCCCTGATGGCTCCGTGCCCGCGATGGCGGCCGCGGATTCAGCGCTGGGCGCCTCGGTGGCCGACTCTGCGGACACATGGAAGGGCGATGGTGCCGTACACACTCTGCTCATGCCGGACGGCCGGACGTATTGGGTCACGGCCGCGTCGCTGGACGAGGCAGGCACCGTTCTCTTCGCCACCGATGCAGCGGCCCGGCTGGCCGTGCTGCCGGCTCTCAGAAGAGGAGCCTTGATCGCGGGCGGGATCGCCCTGGGGTTGGCGCTGGTCCTGGCGGCGTTCGCCGCCTCCGTGACGGTGCGTCCGGTTCGCACGCTCGCTCGCGCCGCCGACCGGCTGGCGGAGGGCGACTTCGACGCACCGGTCGAAGGATCGATGATCCTCGAAGTGGACCGCGTCAGCGCCGCATTCCGCAACATGCGCCAGGCGCTCGCCACCAAGCTGGACGAGCTCGAGGCGGCCAACCGGGAGCTCGTAGATCGCCAGGAGAAGCTGAAGCAGCTGCAGGCAGAGATGATCCAGAGAGACCGGCTGGTGGCCAGCGGGAAGCTGGTGACCGAGCTCGCGCACGAGATTCGAAACCCCGTCGCCAACGTCCGCAACTGCCTCGAGGTGATCCGCCGCCGGCTGGACGACGACGAGCTGGGGCAGTTCGCCGAGCTGGCGATGGGCGAGCTGCTGCGCATGCACTCGCTGGCGGAACAGATGTTGGATCTGAACCGACCGGTAGATCCGGAGGCGAGCACGTGCGACCCCGATAGCGTCGTGGGGCTCGTAGTGGAGCTCTTTCGAACGGGGGAGGAGAGCGGAGGACTGGACATTCAGACTGGCGGAAGTGCCGGCGGGGAGGCCGCCATCGCGCCCGACGCGTTGAAGCAGGTCCTGTTGAACGTGTTGCAGAACGCCCGTGAGGCGATGCCCGAGGGCGGGGAGATCAGAGTCCACCTCGAGCGTTGCGACGGGATCATAGAACTGGCCGTCGAGGACAGCGGCCCGGGGATCGCCCCGGACGTGCTTCCCCGGGTGTTCGATCCCTTCTTCACCACCAAAGGCGAGGTGCACGGAGTGGGTCTCGGGCTGTTCGTCGCCGAGGGAATCGTGCGGCGGTACGGCGGCAGGTTGGTGGCCGCGAACCGGACGGACGTGCCCGGGGCGGCGTTGAGGATCGAGCTTCCGGCGGCCCGGCCGGCGTCCGAGAGAGTCGGAGAGGAGCGAACGGGAGGCCTGGACTGAGAGCCGCCGGCATGTCTCGCATTCTCATCGTGGACGACGACAAGGCGTTCCGGCTGTCGACGGCCGAGTTGCTGCGCCTGGACGGACACGAGGTCACGACGGCCTGTGACGCGGT
>JBDHFW010000174.1:0-5634 GCA_039590175.1 Gemmatimonadota bacterium
TGTCTTCGCCGGTCAGGACGTGGAGGCAACGAGCAGGGCTCGCGAGTACTTCACTGGCTACCGGCCTTCCTCACCCTCGATCGGGCTCCTCAGCGAAGGAGCGATCGTCTACATACTGGAGCGCCACCAGATCGAGGGGCGGCCCGCCGAAGAGATCGCGCGAGACCTCACTTCCGCTTTCGACGACTACTGCCAAGTAGCGGCGGGACCCGGTTACTCCCATGGGGCCGGCCGGTTGTGATCTGCAGGCAAGAAGATCACACGAACCGCAATTCGTTCAACGGCGCTGGTCGGCCCCATTCAAGGCGTGAACGTAGCCTCCGCGATGCTTCGAGTGTGTCGTAGGAAATGTACCCGCTACAGCTCTCATACGACGGGGTGGGCGAACGCGTAACGAGGCTCATTGCATCAGGATTCCCCTGCGAAGCGCTGTTCACTGCAGTGTTTACAGCCGAGCGAATGCTCAGACGCACGCTGGTCCAGCTGGCTATCTCTGCGGGGTTCACAACGGACGATGCACTTCGGCTCGTCCGTGGGCTCGTCGGACTAGACGGCATGCGCAGGGCGTGGAACCTGTATGACCCCAGGGGCCGATCTCTGAGCGAGGCGATTGGTTCCGGGAACTGGGCGATCCTGCGGGAGGCGGTGCAGGCGAGAGACGAGATGACGTCGACCGATCGCTCGGTGAGCTACCGCAAGTGTAAGAGGAGGGCCGCGGAACTCATGCGTGCCCTCGCTGATGTCTCCGACCGCCTTAAAAAGCTCTATGAGTACGACGGGTGGAGTGGCTATCGCAGACGATGGACGAGCGCGCTGCACACGGATCCCAAAGTGCCGAAGTGAACCGCCGCGCGCTGGCCGTAAGAGTCCCCATTATGATGGCTCACGCTCCTCTTGGCCCCCGCTGTACGCGCTCTCGGGTGTCGTTGCCGGCCGGCTCCGGGCGGATCCCGGTCCCACTGCTGACGAGCATTACTGCGCCAACATCTTAGTCGGCCCTCCCCTCTCCGTTGTTGCCCAAGGCGGTATCCGGCGCTCCCGACGCTTCTCTCTCCGGCTGTGGGCAGTGCTCATGCACCGTCACCAAGTCGGTGGAACGCTGCACCCGGGGCTCAAGCTCGCCAATCGGCTGGCCGCAATTGGCGCAGATTTGACGATCCGCTTCCACAATGCCCCCTTTCCATTAATCTGCGTTTCTGAGCGCCACCGTCATCTGCACATCGGGCGGGGGTGGAGCCAGCCCAGAGAGCATGGCTAACGGCGTGACCTTCACGGCGGAACGTCGTGCGCGAGCCTGACGCGTTCGACGACGCGCTTGTCTTGGCATGACTCACACGACTGCTGCGGAACCATGCGGCCTGCTACGAGACCTCGACGCTGAGCTTGGCACATTATCAATATCAATGGCCGAGCGGACGGCACCTGAGAACAGAAGTAGAAGGTAGTAGCGTTTCCAAACTATTTTATCCGTGGATCGCTAGTCAATAGCGATGCCAAAAGCGCTGCCAACTCAGCATACGGGGGCGAAGCGCCACGAAAGCTCGCGCGCCTTTGTTTATCGAAAGGAGGGCCGCAGTTGAAAGAGTTTGCGGAATCGCGCCTTGCCACGGGCGCTGGGGAACTCTGGGATCTCGGTATCCACGCAGAATTCCTCGATGCCGTCCGCGACGGCTCTCTGCCCGAGGATGTGTTCAACCGCTGGCTCGTGCAGGACTACTTTTTCGTGAGAAGTTTTGCCGCCTTCGCGTCCCTGACAGTCGCCAAGACACCGAGGCCAGGGCAGAGCGTCTTGATCGCGGGCCTTTCGGCCCTCGACCAGGAACTCGACTGGTTCGAGGCGCACGCTCGAACAAGGTCCCTCGATCTGAATTGCGAGCTCCATCCGGCTTGCCAGCGCTACGGGGACTTTCTCATCGCCGCCGGCTACTCCGAGCCGTTCCAGGTTCTCCTGGCCATCTTCTACGGCGTCGAGGTGGCCTACGCCGTCGCCTGGGGGGGCCTTGAGGCACAGGGGCCGTACGCCGAGTTCATCAACCGGTGGACCCACGCGGACTTCCAAGCCTACGTGCGTACCATCTTGAGGCTCGCGGACCAGCATCCGCACCCCCGGCAGCAGGCGAGGTTCAACGAAGTGATGCGCCATGAGCAGGATTTCTGGTGCATGGCCTGGGAAGGCTGAGTCGATAATGACGGCGGGACCGCTCCACGTCACTCTATGGCGGCGGAACCGAGCACTAGCCGACGGATGTTTGGCCCATCCGTTCGTCCGCGGGTTGGGAGACGGCAGCTTGGATCCCGAGGACTTTAAGCATTATGTGGCTCAGGACGCGTTCTTCTTGCGGGCCTACTTCAGTGCCTACGCCTTGGCCGCCGTTCGGGTGGTGGAGAGATCCTCGGTCGTGCGACGGCTCCACAGCCTCATGCGCGGCGTGCTGGATGAGCTGAAGCTCCACGAAGGCTTCGCTGAGAGTCTGGCGATCGATCTGGAGAACATCCGACCCCACCGGGGCGCCCGTGCTTACACCGATTTCTTGCTTCGGACCGCGTGGACGGCCGAAGTCGGCGAGATCATGGCGGCGATGACGCCCTGCATGCGGCTGTATGCGTACTTGGGCCAGGAGTTGGCGGTAGGGGATCTCTCCCAGAATCCCTATCAGGAATGGATCGAGACCTACTCGAGCGAGGACTTCGAGGCGCTGGCGGCCGAACTCGAATCGCTACTTGACCTGCTGGCCCACAACACCCGCGGGGTCTCTTTCGCGTACCGTTACGCCATTCGCTGCGAGCTGGACTTCTTCTCTGCCTCCCTTACCGAGGGGTCCTGACCACCGCCATTGCCGCGAACAGGAAGAACAAGAGCTTCGAGTCATTCGGACGTAGGGTCCGCCGGGTCCCAGAGCTCCGTGACCGGGTGATCCATTTCGGTGAGCCTCTCCAGATCGTACACCCATCGCTCTCGGCTGTACTCGGAGTTCTCGTAGTGGACGCCGAGGTGGATCGCCTCCACCGGGCAGACCTCCTGACAGTAGCCACAGAAGATGCATCGGAACTCGTCAATCTCGTAGACTGCGGCGTAGCGCTCGCCGTTCTCGTCTTCGGCCGGAATCAACTTGATACAGTTGACGGGACAGACGGTGGGGCACAGTCCGCAGGCGACGCACGTCGCTCGCCCATCCTCATGTACGGCCATCCGGTGCGTTCCCCGAAAGCGCGGCGACAGCTCCCACTTCTCGTCCGGGTATTGCTGCGTCACCTTGTAGGGGTTCAGCATGTGACGGAGCGTGACGCCCATCCCCTTGAGGATAGCCCGCCCGTAGGAGGCTTCAGCCCCGGGCCGGTGCATGATCCTCACCCCACCGGGCATCCTACCCACCTCCCTCTGGTACATCCTCGGTGGTCGTCTTCACCCGGTCATCGGTCAGGATTCTGTACAGCTGAGATGGGAGCATGGGATCCAGTCCATCGAGTGTCCTGTCTCGAACGCCATCTTGGCCCACTCGGGCGCAATGCCTGCGATGGCGCACCCGGGTCGTCGGTAGCAGGCAGCGATCCTCAGACGCTCTCGCCGAAGACCTGGGCGGCGAGGTGGATCCCCTCAGAAAGGGCATCGATATCAGCTCGCGTGTTGTACAGGTACAGGCTGGCACGCGCAGTCGCGTCCACGCCCAGATGTGCCATGAGGGCCTGGTTACAGTGATGCCCGGCCCGGACGGCGATTCCACAGCGGTCGAGGATCGTCGCGAGGTCATGGGCGTGGATGTCCCCGTACGTGAAGGAGATAACACCTGCTCGCTTCTCTCGCGGGCCGTAGACGCGAAGGCCCTCTATCTCGCCAAGTCGGTCCAGCGCGTACGAGATCAACTCCGTCTCGTACGTCTGTAAGACGTCGAGACCGATACCGTTGAGATATCGGATGGCCGCGGCCAGTCCGATAGCGCCGGCGATGTTCGGCGTGCCCGCCTCAAACTTGTGCGGCACCTCAGCCCATGTGGATCTGCCGAGAGCCACCGACGAGATCATCTCGCCGCCTCCCTGGTAAGGCTCCATCTCCTCAAGAAGCTCTCGTCGCGCCCACAGGACGCCGATGCCCGTTGGGCCGCACATCTTGTGGCCGCTGAAAGCGTAGAAGTCGCAGCCGAGCGCGCCCATGTCGAGCTCGTGGTGCGGTGCTGCCTGGGCCCCGTCCACCAGACACAGCGCCCCGGCTTCGTGGGCCAGCCGCGCGATCTCGCGCACGGGGTTTATCACGCCGAGTGTGTTGGAGACGTGGGTCACTGCGACCAGTCGCGTTCGCTCCGAGAGGAGCCGCTCGTAGTCCTCCAGTAGTAGCTGCTCCCCCCCGACCGATACGTCGACGAATCGGAGCGTGGCGCCCGACCGCTCAGCAAGGAGTTGCCAGGGGACGAGGTTTGAGTGATGCTCCATCTTTGTAAGGACGATCTCATCGTCCGGCCCGACGCCGGCCCTACCCCAGCTTCCGGCCACCAGGTTGATCCCCTCGGTCGTCCCCCTGACGAAAACGACTTCAGTGGCATCCGCTCCGATATGGTCGGCTACGGTTTGGCGTGCGTCCTCATACGCCTCCGTTGCCCGTACGCTCAGCCGGTGGGCGCCTCGGTGGACATTCGCGTGGGACGTCTCGTAATAGCGCCGGATAGCCTCGAGAACCTGGTACGGGCGCTGCGCGCTGGCAGCGTTGTCCAGGTACACGAGCGGGTGACCGGTGATGGTCTGAGAGAGGATTGGGAAGTCGGCGCGGACTCGCTCGACGTCGTATGGAGCCGGCGCGATCGCGGTTCCCACGGCGCTCATGTAAGGTCGCCCCCCTTTTCCCTTTACCTGAACCGCGTCGCCCTCTGCACAGCACTCAAATGTGCACAAGCGGCTTCAGCATGTAGTATCGCAACCAAACTAGATTGCCTAAGCTCCGGTTGGCAAGGTCGTTTGATATCGCTACTATTTTTGGGCCAGCTTAGAGATTCCTTGGTGATGCTGAGAAAGGTCCGCATCTGGTACTGAACGGTACCTGGAGAGAGAACGCGGAGAGGTCACGCGGGCGCCGCTCCGTTCGCATCTGGCACTGCGCGCTCCTGATCTCGTCCTCCTAGAGCATTGCCCTAGAGGTAGATTCACTCTGTAGGTGCTCCCAGAACGGAAGGGAGCTGTAGTGAAGTTCTCCATCGAAATGCGCGGCGAGGTGGTTCTGGTCCGTGTCCCTGCTATCGACGCTGGCGGCGTGATCCACTTTGTGCGGCCGGGCCAAGACCTTTGGGGCGTGAAATATGATCGCTTGCTCGAACTTGGCGCGGGTAAGCATGAGTTTGAGATGCCGTGGGACTCAAACGGGAATGACTCGTCTTCGTAGAACAGCACGCCGCTGCGGATGCGATACTCCCAGTCCTTCAGGCCGGGTCCTTCTATCGGTGCGGTGTGCCTCTGAAGTTCCGGTCGCTACTACATGGAGAGGTCATGCCGGCGGACCGCCCCCTCTCGTATCTGGCCCCTCCACGCTCCTGATCTCGTCTCTTTGGAGCCAGGGGGGCGGGCTTGCTGGACAACGAGGTGGGGGAGCGCAGTGACTTGGCGGATCACGCTGTAACGAGGGACGAATTCTGCCTATAATGAGATAGAAAG
>JBDHFW010000175.1:0-8161 GCA_039590175.1 Gemmatimonadota bacterium
GGCGCCCATCAAGAACGCTCTTCTCGACCAGAAGCGGATCGCGGGGATCGGAAACATCTACGCGAGCGAGGCCCTGTTCCGAGCCCACATCCATCCCGAGCGGGCGGGGGGTTCGTTGAAGGCCAGGGAGATCGCCGCCCTGCATCGGTCGATCCGCGCCGTCCTGCGAGACGCCCTGCAGGCTGCGGGCACGACGTTCAGGGACTTCCGGGCCGTGAACGGGCGTTCCGGCAGCTATCAGAACAGCCTGAGCGTGTACGGCCGCGAGGGTGAGCCGTGCCGAAGCTGCGGCCGACCGGTCGAGAGGTCGGTCCAGGCGGGACGGAGCACCTTCCTCTGTGCTTCCTGCCAGAAGTAGGTTCTTCAGCGACCTGCTAGAGGGGCACGTGTCGGGCACGCACGCCGTCGGAATCCAGCCGAAGGAGGGCCACCATCACGGGCTTGCCCGGCCGTCGAGGCCCTGCGCTGCCGGGGTTGAGGACCAGCGTGCCGTCGATCCGGTGGTTGGAGGGCAGATGCGTGTGACCGTGCACGATCACGCGGGCTTCCGGAAAGCGCGCCGGGAGCCGCCCGTAGTCGCTGAGCTGATGCCCGTGAATCACGGCGATTTGAGTTCGCGCCAACTCGACGGCCGCCTCTCCAGGTCCTGCAGGATCATCGCGTCCCCCACGTCGCCGGCATGAAGGATGTGAGAGACGCCCCGAAACGCCTCGAAGACCCCCGGACGCAGAAGGCCATGGGTGTCGGAGATGACCCCGACCCATCGGGTCTCGGCGGAAGCGGCCGTCGGCTCTGCTCTGCTGTCGCGGCGTTCGTCCATTCTCTACTGTTCGTGCGAAATCACCTTAGCGCGCCGCGCCACGTCTCGAGCGGCCGCATCCGGCACACGCCTGGCCCGTGGATTACAGGGAAAAGAGTGACCCGGAACTCGTAGAACTCTGCAAGCGGGCCGATGAGCGCTCCGCTGCAGAGCTTCTCCGTCGGTTCGAGCGCCCTGTCTTCTCCCTCATCTACCGCATGGTCCGGGATCGGGAACTCGCCGAGGACCTGGCGCAGGAGGCTTTCGTCCGGGCCTTCAACAACCTCGGGCGCTACGACCCATCCTACAAGTTCTCCTCCTGGCTCTTCAAGGTGGCGTACAACCTCACCATCGACCATCTGCGCAAGAAGCGGCTGGATACCGTCTCGATTCACGGCTCGCCCTCTGCGGTCACCACCGAGCTCCAGGCCGCCACGGCGATCACGGTGGAGTCCATGGAGGAGCGGCCGGATGAGGCGCTTCAGTCTCACGAGATCGGCTCGGAGATCGAGGTCGCGATCGGCGAGCTGAGAGAGGAGTATCGATCGGCCATCATCCTCCGACACGTGGAGGGCCGTTCGTACGAGGAGATCGCGGAGATCATGGATGTCCCTCTGGGGACCGTGAAGACATACATCCACCGGGCTCGAAAGGAGCTCCAGGGGCAACTCCAACATCTCCTGGAATGAAGCGTCTGGAGCGGGTCCTGATGGGTGAAACTTCTATCCGCGGGCCTTCGTAAGGAAGAACGAGCGAAAGCGCAGCAGCAAAGGGAATCATGAGAGACAGGGCCGCAAACCCCAGGAGACACCTGACACCCGACGAGGTGGAGACGTTCGCGCTCGGCCTGCCGGCCCGGCCGCGAGCGGCTCGAGCACATCTCGGCGAGTGCGCCGAGTGCCACCGGGAGGTCGAATCTCTCCGTGCCCTCGATGAAGCGCTATCCGGCCTCGCCCATCCAGCGCCCAGCCCGAGGTTTGCCGAGCAGGTCATGGCTCGCGTCTCGCTGCGCGCACCCTGGTACATCAGGGCGTGGACGGTCACGCGCGAGCGCTGGGTACCGCTCGCGGCTGCGAGTCTCACGCTGGCGGCGACGACGAGCCTCATGGCTTTGTGGCTCACCAGTCAGCCCGAGCTGAGCCTGATGAGCCTCTCCGGGCTGGTGATCCAGCAGATTCGAGACTTCTCGCTTCAGGTGGTGATGGCGATCGGCAGCCTGCTGTGGAGCTCGTCCGTCGTTCGGTCGGTGATCGAGGCCGCGGAACGGATCGGCATGGAAGGAGCGATCCTCCTGTTGTCGGCACTGAGCCTGGTCACGATCAGCGCCGCCGGAGCGATGATGCGGCTCATGCAGCCCCCTCTTCGGCTGCGCAACGCGGCCTAGGCGAGCCCGGGCCCGGAATATCGAGAGCGAAGAACGAGCATTGAGACCGAGACACTGGAAGACGTTAAAGGGAATCGGATGATCAACAGGTTCGAGAAAGCCAAGAACGGAGTCTACACGCTGGCGGTCGTCGCCGTCGCGAGCACCGCCTGCGTTCTGTTTTCGCCGGTGGGCCACCTGGGTACTCAGGAAGCTCCGGAGGCCGACGCACAGGAGGCGATGGTCGCGTCCGTTTCGATGTCGGGCGACAAGGCGATCCTGACGTTGGGCCTCGCCGATGGGGCGACTCGCAGCTTCCGGCTCGAGCAGGGGAAGGTCTACATCGATGGCGTCGAGCGGGCCACGTACGAGCCCGGCGGTGCACTCGAGAGCGCATGGCGGGAGCTGCTCCGCAGCCCGGCCGTATTCTCCGCGGAGGATCTCGCCGGTGCCCTGCGCGACTGGTCCGCCCTGCGCGACTGGTCCGCGCCGGCGGACGCCGACGAGGCAGCCGCCGAGACTCTGGAGGCAGCGCTGCGCTCCGTCGTGGACCTCGCTCCAGTCGTGCGGCTGGCGGATCCGCCGGCTGCCCTGGCCGAGGTCTCGGTCGAGGGGCCCAACGGAGGCGTGTCCATCGCTCCGGGCCGACTCTCGTTCGGAGAGCTGGGTGAACAGCTGGACAGACTGCGCGCCGCGCTGAACCGGCTCGGAGAGGACGCCGCCGACGCGCACGAGGCGCTGGCGCTCGTGGTGCACGACTCGTACTCCATCGGCACCGATCGCACGGTCGAGGGGAACCTCGCGTTGTTGGATGGAGAGCTGAGCCTCGACGGAACGGTCGCGGGAGACGTGCTCGTCCTCGACGGCACGCTGCACCTGATGCCCAACGCGTCGATCGAGGGTGACATCCTCCAGGTGGGTGGCGACGTCGAGCAGCATGGCGACCCTCGGATCGCCGGAGAGTTGCTGTCGATCGTCCCGCTCGCTCCACGATCGGCTCCCGCGTTGGCGCCCGTACCCGAAGCTCGAGTCCGGCCGGTGACGCGCGTTCAGGTCATGGAGCACGACCGCGGAGGGTTCTTCGGCTCCATCTATCGCAACTTCGAGCGGGCGATGGATGGCCTCGGAGTCACTCTAGGCTGGCTGATCGGCCTCGGGCTCGTCGGTGTGGGCCTGGTCTACTTCCAACGGTCGCGGCTGGAGACGGTGGCGGACACGGCACGCAACAACATCGCGCGGTCCTTCGCGGTCGGGCTCGCCGGCGAGGTGCTCTTCTTCCCGGTGTCGCTGATCCTCGTGGTCGCCGTGATCACCTGGCTGCTCATCCCGTTCTATGCGGTCGCCGTCGCGCTGGCGCTCGTCGGGGGTTACCTGGCCGTCGCTCATGGCGTGGGAGAGATCTTCGCCGAGCGCCGTTTCAGGAGCCACCTTCTCGAGAGGCTCCGGCGCTCGAACTCCTACTACTACGTGCTCAGCGGACTGGTTCTTCTCCTGATGCCGTTCGCGTTGGGGGCCGTTCTGTGGGTGTTCGGCGGACCGCTCTCCTTCCTCAGAGGTCTGACCCACTTCGCCGCCGGCCTCGTAACCTGGGCGGCCGTCACGTTGGGTTTCGGTGCGGTCATCCTCTCGCGTGGAGGCTCCAGAACGGAGCAGGCCCGAGGCTACGCTTCGAGCGTCCCGTTCGCCTCCCCGGAAAGGGAGGACGTCGCGTGAGCCTCTCACACGCGCCAGGCCCGACCCACGGAGTTCGCGTGCGCGCGGCGGTCGGCGGCCTCGCTCTCCTCGCTCTGATAGGGCTCCGGGCGGAAAGCTTGCCGGGCCAGGAGTGGACGGAGTTCCGGTCGTCCCGGCAGGCCCACGCGGTTACGGAGTCGTTCGCCCTCGAAGTGGTATACGGGATCGGCCACCTCTCGGTGGAGCCGGCGGAAGGCGACCTGCTCTACGACGTCCGAATGCGGTACGACGCGGAGCAGTTCAAGCCCGTCAGGCAGTGGAGCCTCGACGAGGGACGGGGGCAGCTTCGTGTGGGGCTGACGACGCTGGATGATGATGGCGATTGGATCGGCGCGCTGGCATCGGGCGACTTCGACATGGATCCCGAGTTCTCCCTGGACCTCGATGACCTGAAGGATTTCGACGAGTCGGCCGGCACGCTCGAGCTGAAGCTGGGCCGCCGACTGCCCGTCGACCTCAAGTTGTCCGCCGGTGCCGCCGCGACCGAGATCGCCCTGGGCGGGGTGGCCGTCTCCCGCCTCGAGCTTACCACCGCCGCGAGCGAGACGGATCTGTCGTTCGACGACCCGAACCCGGTGCGCATGGCCGAGCTGATCATCAAGGCGGGGGCGGCCGAGGTCATGGCCGAGCGTCTGGGAAACGCCCGGTTCAACCGCTTCGACCTCAAAGGCGGGGTGGGAGACGTCGTGCTGGACTTCACGGGCGAGTGGGACGGCGACGCGACGGGAACCGTCAAGATGGGCCTCGGCTCTTTGGAGCTGAAGATCCCCGCCGAGATCGGCGTCTGGATCCACAAGAGCAGCGTGCTCACCTCGTTCAGCGCTCCAGATCTGGCGAAGATCAATGGCGGTTACCGCTCGCCGAACTGGGAAAGCGCGGAGCACAGGCTGGAGCTCGAGCTGAAAACCGCGTTCGGGGCGATCGACGTGGAGGTCGTTCCCTGACGACTTCTTAGCTCGGCGGAAGGACCCGGTGGACGCTCACGGGGCGGCGCCGGGCGATGGCCTCACCTCCACCTCCTCATCGCGCTCCACGCCCAGGCGCTCGCTCGCACTCCCATCGCGGACCGCGATCTCCAGGGTGCCTCCCGAACCCAGGCTCGCCAACAGCTCACCCGCACCGACGGCGTCGTAGCTGGGACTCAGCGTCGGCACCGTCACGCCCGAGATCAGAACCTGGGGCGACGGGGGCAGGTCGTCATTCGGTAGATTCGTGATCAGGTTGCCGAAACGGTCCACGTGCAGCACGTGGCCACGAAGCGAGTCACCCTGCCGAGCGGGCCGGGGCAACGCCAGCTCGACGATCCTCTCCCTTTCGATCTCCGCACCGATCCGTCGAGGGTCCCCACCGGCGGCCAGATGAGCGGCCGCGGGCGCGAACACGTCCCGTCCGTGGAAGGTGTTCGAGGGAGGGCTTCCGCCGATCGCGAGATCGATCCGTCGCGCTTCTTCGACGGAAAAGGCGCGGCGGACGAAGGTCAGAAGGCCGTTGTCAGGTCCGACGAACCAGCGCTCGGCCACGCGTGCCGCGACCGGCGTCCGTGCGCCGCCGACTCCGGGGTCGACGACCGCCAGGTGTACGGTCCCGACCGGAAAGCGGCTCCAGATGCGGCCGAGGATCCAGGCCGCCCCTCTCACATCTCCGGGCCTCACATCGTGTGCCACATCCACGAGGGTAGCCTCGGGGGCGCGCGTGGCAAGCACCCCCTTCACCTCTCCGACGTACCCGTCCTTCGTGCCGAAATCGGTCGTGATCGTGACTATGCTCATGAGCTCTCTGCCGGGATCAGGCGAGCGATCGGCGCCACCGACCCGCGCGCCAGAACAGGCTCATCGCGAATCCGCGGGCGACACCCGTCAAGCTGATCGTCCACCAGATGCCGGTGATGCCGACGGTCGCGGCCAGCCAGTAGGCGAGCGGGATGCGAAGGCCGGTCAGTGTGATCGAGGCGATGGTGGGCCGAGTCGTATATCCCGCTCCCCCCATGCCGCTCTCCAGGACGAGCTCCAGCGCCATGAAGGGCTGGGCGATCGCCACGATCGACAGATACCGGGCACCGAGGCTGATCACACTCGGATCCTGAGTGAACATGCGGATCAGCTCTCGAGGCGCAAGCAGAAGAACGGCGCCGGCGAACAGGGTGAAGTAGAGGGCGTACCGGGTCGCCACGCGTCCGGAGGCCTCGGCGCGATCTGGCCTCCCGGCCCCGAGGTTCTGACCGATCGCGGCGGCTGCTGCTGCCCCGAATCCCAACGAGATCGTGTAGCTGATCGCCTCGATCCGGTGGCCCACCCCGAGGGCGGCGAGAGCGTCGGTGCCGAAGGGAGCGGTGATCCGTGTCAGAATCACGTAGATGAAGGAGAAGACGACGCCGCCCGCCGCCAGCGGAGCGCCGATCCGGATGATCGTAGCGATCTGCGAGGCACTGAGCGGTGCTCGCGCGAGCAGGCCTCGCCGCACCAGGACAGGGTAGCCTACGGCGCAGCCGATGGCGCGAGTCACGAGCGTCGCGGCAGCGACACCCTCCACGCCCATCTCGGGCACCGGGCCGGGCCCGAAGATCAGGAGGGGATCGAGGACGAAGTTGAGGCCGACGGAGAGAAGGAGGATGAGAAGTGGGGTGCGCGTGTCGCCGGATGCGCGGAACGCAGCCTCGAGGACGAAGTAGCTGAATACGATCGGCACTCCGGCCAGGTAGACGGACAGGTAGCCTTTGCCTTCCGCGGTCACGTCCGGCGGAGTGCCCATCAGCGAGAAGACCCCGTGGAGACCCGCCAGGCCGATAACCGCGATGAGCACGGCGAGGACCAAGCCCAGCCAGAGGGCCTGATAGCCCGCGTCGGCCGCCGCCGATCGCCGACCCTCGCCGTGACGACGGCTGGCGACCGCTGTCAGTCCGACCGCCGGCAGCGACGCCGCAGCGAGAACGATCCACACGATGAAGCCGCCGGTCGCCACCCCGGCCAGGGACGCCGATCCGAGGCCCTGACCTACCCAAAAGGTGTCGGCGAGGTTGAAGGAGGTTTCCAGCAGACCGGCCGCGACGGCCGGCCCGGCGAGGCGAAGAACGGCGGATCCAACGGGGCCTCGAGTGGGATCTACCGTGCCTCGGGTGAGGTCAGGCGTGCTCCGACTCCAACTCCGCGAGCCGGCCGGCGGCGGCCTCCGCTACACTCCTGAAGGCGCTTCCCTCCGGAGATTCCGACCTCCCGATCACGGTTGGCAGTCCTCGATCACCCTCTTCGCGGACCGCCACCCCGAGGGGTATCGCTCCCAGAAACGGGATCTCCAGCGTGGCCGCCAGTTTTTCTCCGCCGCCCGAGCCGAAGATGTCATGTGAGGCATCACAGGTGGGGCAGACGAAGCCCCGCATGTTCTCGACGATGCCGATGACGGGCACGTCCAGGGTCTCGAACATCCTGATCCCCTTGAGCACGCCGCCGACGGCCACATCCTGTGGAGTCGTAACCATGACCGCTCCGGAGACGCGCACCAGCTGACAGAGTGACAGTTGGGCATCGCCGGTGCCGGGCGGGAGGTCCACGAGGAGATAGTCCAGGGTCCCCCATGCCACCTGCTGCAGGAACTGCCGCACGATCCCCATGATGATCGGACCCCTCCAAATCGCCGGCGTGTCCTCGTCGACGAGGAAGCCGAGGCTCATGAGCTTCACGCCGTGGGCATCGAGAGGAAGGACGCGATCGTCCACCATGCGAGGTTTCGCGGAGGCTCCGAACATCGTGGGGATGTCGGGGCCGTAGATGTCGGCGTCCAGCAATCCGACCCGGTGGCCCATCGCCGCCCAGGCAGCCGCGAGGTTGGTGGAGACGGTCGACTTCCCGACTCCGCCTTTGCCGGAGCTCACCGCCACGACGTGCCTCACGCCGTCCAGCGGCTCCGCGTCGCGCGGGTGGCGCGAGGCGGCCGTGCGATCGGCCTCCGCGGGACGCATCCCCTGCGGCCGCGCGGGAGACGCCTCCGCGTCAGGCGGTCCCTCGCCCTGCGGCGCTCCGGGCCCGACGATCGGAAGCCGGCGGCCCGGGCGGCCACCGCCCGGCTTGTCTATGCGTGTCTCATCCATGCTTGAATCCCAGAGAGATCGTGTTGCCGGCGGAGGAATCGTGAACTTCTACGCGGCGCCCCGGGAGACCTCAGATGGCCTCGACGGCTCGAACTCCGGGCACCTGCATTCTGAGGCGCTGCTCGATGCCCGCCTTCAGCGTGAGCATCGACATCGGGCAGGCGTAGCACGCGCCGACCATGCG
>JBDHFW010000176.1:0-5520 GCA_039590175.1 Gemmatimonadota bacterium
GATCTCCAGAGCGGCACCCTCGACCATGACGATCGAGTCCTCCGAGCCGGCCACGACGATGTCCATGTCGGAGAAATCGAGCTCCTCGAAGGTGGGATTGACGATCCACTCGCTTTCCACCCGGCCGACCCGCACGCCGGCGATCGGCCCATCCCAGGGGATCGACGACAGCGAGAGAGCCGCGGATGCGCCGAGCATACCCAAAACGTCCGCATCGTTCTCCTGATCGGCCGAGATCACGAAGCAGGCGACCTGCGTCTCGTTGCGGTAGTCGTCGGGGAAGAGGGGCCTGAGCGGTCGATCGATCTGCCGGGCCGACACCGTTTCCTTGTCGCCGGGCCTTGTCTCCCTCTTGATGAAGCCACCGGGGAACTTCCCCGCGGCGTAAGTCTTCTCCCTGTACTCGATGGTGAGCGGAAAGAACGGAAGGTGGCTGCGCTTCCGTTCCGCGACCGCTGTCACCAACACGGCGGAATCACCGAACTGGACGTAGACCGCCGCATCCGCTTGCCTGGCCATCCGGCCGGTCTCCATGATGAGCGTCCGCCCGGCGAATTCCTTCTCTAATCTGTGCACGTTATTCCTCTTCGTTGTCTGCGTTACTCGCGAAATCTGAAACAGATTCTGAACGTGACTCCCCCGACACGAGACGTCCGCGTTCGGAGATCATGAACCCCTTCGCCCCCTAGCGCCTGAGCCCCAGTTCCTCGATCAGGCTCCTGTAGCGCTCCAGGTCACTACGTCTCAGGTAAGTTAGGAGACGACGACGCCGTCCGACGAGCTTCAGGAGACCGCGTCGGCTATGGTGATCCTTGGGGTGCTGCTGAAAGTGCCCGGTAAGCTCTTCGATCCGCGCCGTGAGCAGCGCGATCTGGACGGAGGTGGATCCGCAGTCGTTCTCGTGCTCGCCGAATTTCTCTACGATGCTGGTCGTATCGGTGTTTCCAGACGCCATGTTTCGCTTTCGTCCTTCTGTCGCTGTCTTCTAAGATGCAAAGCCCGAGAATTTACCGAGATCGGGCGGTCCTGTAAACATCAGCGATCCCGGCCGCCCTCATCCTCGCCGGCCGTCCGGTCGTCGCCGTCCCGGCGCGCCCGCTCGGCGAAGAAGCGCATCGCCTGCTCCCGATCGACACGCATCTGTCGCACGAGCTCCTCCGCCGACGCGAACGGGCGAACATCCCGGAGTCGCGAGAGAAAGTCGACGCGCACGCTCTCGCCGTAGATATCGTTCTCGAAATCGAGCAAATAGAGCTCGATAGAAGGAGGCGACCCCGCGAACGTCGGCCTCGGGCCCAGATGGAGCAGCCCGTCGCAAATCCTCGAGCCGAGGCTCGCGCGGACGGCGTAGATCCCCGATCCCGGAAGCAGCTTTCCCCCTTCCGGGACCTGCAGGTTGGCCGTCGGGAAGCCGAGCTGTCGGCCTCGGCCGAGACCGTGCACCACGACACCGCGAAGCGAGTAGGGACGGCCCAGCGCCCGAGCGGCCCGTTCGACCTCTCCACGCCTCACGAGCTCCCGGATTCTCGTGGACTTGACGCGGGCGCCGTTTGCGGTGACCGGCGACACAACATCGACGTCAAAGCCGAGCTCCGCTCCAAGCCTCCGCAGCGTCTTTCGATCGCCCGTCCGGTCCCGCCCGAACCCATGATCGTAACCGACGACCAGTTCCTTCACGCGAAACCGATCCACCAGAACGAGACGGACGAACTCCTCCGGCTGGTAGAGCGAAAGGCTCCGGTCGAAGGCGAGGAACGCAACGTAATCGAGCGAGGAAAGGGCCAGGATCTCCTTCTTCTCGTCGGGAGACGTCAGGATCGGCGGAGCTGCCTCCGGTCGCACGACGGTCAGCGGATGACGGTCGAACGTGACGAGCACGCTCGTTAGTCGACGGCGCCGTGCCCGCGCGCCGATCTCGTCCAAGACGGCCCAATGCCCCCGGTGCACGCCGTCGAACGTTCCGACGGTCACGACCGTGCCCGGCACATCGGGAGGCAGGCCACTGGCTCCCCCCGTACCCGCAAGCTCAGTCAAGGAACACTTTCCTCGGCTGGATGCGTCCATCCCGGAGCTCCGCGATCGCCACGAGCCGGTCTCGGTAGAGAAGGCGGACGGGACCCGGATCGGCGGCCGCAGCGCCCGTTCCGACGTCTGGCGCCCCTGCTGCATCGACGCGGTCGCCCTCGTCCGACTCCTTCTCCAGCGACCTGCCGGTCCTCAAGAGCGGGATCTCCTTCTCGGTCACGCGGCGCGAAGCGAGCCAGGAGAGGGCCGTCCCCGGCTCGAGCCACGATCCGCCTCCGAGGATCCAGGCAGCGCTCGCCTCGTCATCTCGCAGCTCTGCATCCGGGATGGCGTCGGCTGCGCTCAGGTCCGCGATCGCCGTCCGCCGAAGAACGGTCAGGTGTGCGCCACAACCGAGCTCCCGGCCGAGATCGCGCGCGAGGGATCTCATGTAGGTCCCCGTCGAGACGCGGGCTGCCAGCCGAAGGAGGGGAGGATCGAAGCGCAGAATCCTCAACGAGTGAATCGTGATCCGATGAGGAGAAAGCCGCACGTCGGCACCCTGACGAACGAGAGCGTGTGCCCTCCGCCCCCCGATCCGCTTGGCCGAGAGGGCCGGCGGCCGCTGTTCGATGACGCCCTCGAAGCCCCGCAGGACGTCGCCAACCCGGTTCAGCGTCAGCCCGCGCCACGCCCTCGACTCCGCGACGACCTCGCCTTCCGGATCGTGAGACGTCGTCTCCCGACCCAGCAAGAGCTCCGCCTCGTAACGTTTGTCGGGGAGGTGGAAGTACTCGCTCAATCGAGTCGCGCGGCCCACGCATAGAACCAGGAGGCCGCTGGCGAAGGGGTCGAGCGTTCCAGTATGGCCGATCCGGCGGGTGCGCAGGGCCTGCCTCGCCGCCTCAACCACGTCATGGGAGGTCGGGCCGGGCGACTTGTCGACAAGCAGGACTCCGTCGAGCGCGGGCGCGGCGCTTACCGTCACTCCCCCTCCCTATCCCCCTCGATCTCTTCGGTCGGCGACTGCTCTCGATCGGACCCGTGTCCCTTCTCGAGATCGGGGCGCAGCTGCCGGAGAAGAGACTCGATCCGGTGTGCATGCTCGAGGGTGCGATCCGCCTCGAAGCTCATCTCGGGAATCCTCCGGAGATGGAGCCGCCTGCCGAGCTCACGTCGCAAGTACCCCTCGGCGCTCTGGAGGCCCAGGAGGGCTTCGGCGAGCGCTTCCTCGTCGCCGCCGGCGCGCACGTAGACCGTCGCGTACTTCAGGTCGGACGTCGCCTTGACGGCCATGATGGACACGGGGGCCAACCTCGGGTCCTTCGCCGAACGGAGGATCAGGGCCGCCAACTCCTCGCGCAGCAGGTGATTCACGCGCTCGATCCTTCTGCTCGTCATCCGACGGCCCGTCCGTGTCCTTTCGTATGCGTGAAGCTTCTCATCGCGAGGAGAAGGCCGAGGATCTCAATAGAGGGTCGTCTCTCTCTCGACGACGAGAGCCCGAGGATCCGAGCCGACGTGCTGATCCAGGCGAGCCAGCAGCGCCTCGGCAACGGACGGATCCGAGGCTACGAGAGCCACACAGATCTCCGCCTTCTGCCACTTTTCCTGGAAGTCGGTCTCGGCGGCGGAGACGCGAAAGCGCGCCTGGAGCCGGTCGCGCAGGCTGCGCACGATCCGGCGCTTCGCCTTGAGCGACGTGCAGCCGGGCAGGTGGAGCACCCAGCGACCGACGCCGACTACAGCGGCCATCCTCTCCTGCCGGCTTGCACCACTACCCGGGACAGGCTCCTAGGGAGTGGCGGGTTCCGTCGCCGCCGCGCTCTCGGCCAGGGTGCGGGCGATCTCATCGATGCGATACGACTCAATCAGATCGCCTTCCTTGATGTCGTTGTAGCCTTCAATCGAGATGCCGCACTCGAATCCCTCGCGCACCTCGCGGACGTCGTCCTTGAAACGCTTCAAGCTGTCGATCTTGCCGCTGTAGATGCGCAGCTGGTCCCGCACGAGGTGAACCCGGAGGTTGCGTTGGATCACCCCATCGGCCACGTAGCAGCCCGCCACCGTACCCACCTTGGGAACTCGGAAGAGCTTTCTGACCTCGGCGGTCCCGACGATGACCTCCCGCTCCTCCGGCTTGAGGAGCCCCTCGAGCGCGAGGCGCATGTCTTCGACGGCCTCATAGATCACATCGTAGCTGCGTATCTCGATTCCTTCGCGCTGGGCGAGATCGCGGGCCCCCGCGTCCGGCCGCACATGGAAGCCGATGATCGCCGCCGAGCTGGTCGAAGCGAGCAGTACGTCGGACTCGTTGACCGCCCCGACGCCACGGTGAATGACCTCCACCATGACCTCTCCTGTGCTCAGCCGCTCCAGGGAGTCGGAGAGAGCCTGCACCGAACCGTCGGTGTCCGCCTTGATGACGAGGTTGAGGACCGCTCCCTCGCCGGCCTGGACGGTGTCGAAGAGATCCGTGAGCCGCGTGCCCTTCTGCCGCCGGCGCATGTCCTTCTCGCGCTCGAGCTGCTGGCGACGCCCGGAGATCTCCTTGGTCCGCTCGGCTTCCGCCACCATCAAGGAGTCCCCGGCCTGAGGCACCCCCTCCAGTCCGAGCACGCGCACCGGCATGGAAGGCCCGGCTTCCTCCACGTTCTTATCACGCTCATCGAGAAGCGCGCGCACGCGACCGTCGAAGAGGCCGCAGATGAAGTTGTCCCCGACCCTCAAGGTGCCGCTCTGCACAAGCACGGTAGCGACAGGCCCCATGCCGCGATCCAGCTGGGCCTCGACGACGGTGCCCCCTGCCGGCCGGTTCGGATTGGCCTTGAGCTCTAGCAGCTCCGCCTGAAGCAGGACCTTCTCCAGCAACTCGTCGACACCCTGCCCCGTCTTGGCCGATACCGCCGCGGACAGCACGTCGCCGCCGAACTCCTCGAGCACCACATCGTGGCTGAGCAGGTCCTGCTGCACCTTCGGCACGTCCGCCGCCGGCAGATCCACCTTGTTGATCGCCACGATGATCGGCACGCCGGCGTTCTTGGCGTGGCTGATTGCCTCGATCGTCTGCGGCATGACCGCATCGTCGGCGGCGACGACCAACACGACGACGTCGGTGATCTCCGCGCCGCGGGCGCGCATGGCGGTGAAGGCTTCGTGTCCCGGCGTGTCGAGGAAAGTGACCGATCTCCCTCCATCGAGCTCGAGGCGGTACGCGCCGATGTGCTGAGTGATTCCGCCGGCCTCGCCCGCGATGACGTTGGTCTGGCGGAGGTGGTCGAGCAACGACGTCTTCCCGTGATCCACGTGTCCCATCACGGTCACGACGGGCGCGCGCGGAAGAAGGTCCTCCTCCGTATCCACCTCCTCCGTCAAGTCCTGGAGGTCGGCCTCGTACGCCTCCTCGCGAACCGCCTCGAATCCGAACTCCTCGCAGATCAACTCGATCTGGTCGAAATCGAGACGCTGGTTGATCGTCACCATGAGGCCGAGGTTCTTGAACGCCGACGTGATGAT
>JBDHFW010000177.1:0-5928 GCA_039590175.1 Gemmatimonadota bacterium
ACGAACACCCAGTAGTTGGCGTCCGGCTTCCGAGCACCGGCATACAGCGTGTCCGCTGCCGCCGACCCTAGAGCCGCCTCACTGCCGCTGAATGGTGCAGCGCTTGATGAAGCTACGCCGAGCGCAGACATCAAGGTCACGATCACGGGAAGGACGAGGTTCCTTAAAGGTACCGCTCTATCCATAGCTGGTCGCTTCCTGGTCAAACGGTCCACGACATGCACAGCCAGCTGTCACCGCCGATGAGTGGAGTTCCTCCTCCCCAGCGCCGGCGGGGTCTCGCGGAGAGGGCGTTGGGCGCCTCGAGGAGACCCCCGCGCCAGGCGCAGAGGCTCCGAGAATATGGCGTCCGCCAGCCCGCGGAGGGAGCCCCGCGGCGCCCAAGGAGGAGGCCCCACTAGCAGCCGAAGCCGACCAGGGTACTCCGATCGACCTAAGGCACGAGCGGCCGCTCCGGCGGTTCGACCTGGATCACCCAGAGCCCGCTGTTCATGTCCGACACGAAGACGTTGCCCTTGTGCGGCTGAGGTCCCCAGGCCAGGGGGGCGTTCGGCACGACGGCCTCACCCTCCTCGCCGGCCGACTGGAACCACGCCGCCCTGGTAATAGGCGATGTACAGCAGCCCGTCTTCGACCCAGATGTTGTGGGCTCCGGCCTCCGGCACCTCGTACCGGGCGACCTGCTTCGGGTTCTCGATGTCGCTCACGTCCACAACGTGGATATACCCGCGCGGGCCGTTCACGCAGTCGCCGCAACCGAAGATCTCATCTCCGGTGAAGACGTAGTCTCCGTGCCTGTAGGCGGTGTGGGTGTTGCCGAACTCCTCCGGCTGGTAGGTGCGATACTGGTACTGGGAGACGAATCTCGGCTCCCGCGGCGTGCCGCCATTGATGCCGTCTCCGACGTCCAGGACGATCAGTCCATCGTCCCAGTAGGAGAGGTAGGCAAGGCCGTTCTCAGCCCACACGTCGTGCAGGCTCTTGTTCTCCTCGCCTGGCCTCACCTCCCAGCGACCGATATGGCTGGGGTTCGCCGGGTCCGCCATGTCGATGATGTGCATGGCGCTGGTGCCGTCGTTGACCGCGTAGACGACATCCCCGTTGATCCAGACGTTGTGGATTCCCGCCGTCAGGCTGTCGGTCAGCTCTGCGATCATCGTCGGATGCGCGGGATCGGCGAGATCCAGCACGATAATCCCGTTGCGCCGGCTGCTGGCACCCTCACGGGTGATCATCGCCCAGCTCGCGTCCGCGCTCACCTTCACGTCGTTCACCACCCGAGCATCCACGACGACCGAGTCGGTGAGCACCGGCGAGCTCGCGTCCGTCACGTCCCACGCGTACATGCGCTCTCCGCCTCCCTGGGCGTGAGTACCGGTGTACGCGTAATCGCGCCCGTCCTTGCCCTGGAAGACCCACAGGTCGCTCGTCGCCACGTGCGCGACCGCGCCGCGTCCGACGAGCTGGCTGACGCGGCGAGCCTCCCTTGGCGCCGCCTCGACGACCACTGTCGCCGATTGCCCGCCGGCCGTCACCATCACGCGGTACGCGCCGGGCGAGTTCGCCACGAAAGTGGCGTCACCGAAGACTTCGGCCCCATCCGGCGGGCCATCGATCGCCGACACCGAGTAGCTGACGTTCACATCGCCCAGGGTCCGGTTGGCGCTCCCGGATACGTTCGGGGTGAGGTGCACCACGTCGCCGGTGCGGATCCCTCTTGCGTCCGCCTCGAGCTCAACCGATCGCACCGGGTTGGGCTTAACGTCGATGGTCAACGAGCCGTCGAGGCCCTCGGCCGAGGCCGTCAGCACGGCCCGCCCGGGCGTCCGGAACGTGGCGATGCCGTGGGGCGTGACCGACACGATCTCGGGGTTCGAGCTGGACCACAGGGTCTTCGCCGAGGCGTGCTCGGTCTCGTGAGTCGTGATCGCGCGAGCCTCCAGGCCGAACACGCTCCCGGCGTACGTCCCGAAGGCAGGCGGGTCGACATCGACGCGAGCGACGGGCCAGTCGTTCACGACGACGTCGAAGTTCGCGATGCGGGTCCACTCGACGCCCTCCTCCGTCGGCTTCGGGAGGACGACGTAGATTTCCGTCGAGCCCGGGCTGGCCCCCCGAAACAGATAGCTGTCCGGGATGCTGTCCTTGATCGACTCGATGTCGACCGGTCCGCCCGCACCGATTCCCCACCTGGCGCCGGTCACGCGGTTCCCATCGGCATCGGTCAGACGGCCCTCCACCCGGATCGTCTCGCCGCGTGTGAGCACGATCGGCGCTGGGGAGAGCTCGATGTCGGTCACGCGGGCCGATGCCACCATGTCGCCGGTGATGTGCGGGTTCTGGTCCTGCGGCTGCCGATCGGCGTCTGCCTCGGTGCTGGAGGTCTGGTCGTCGCCGGCCGCTCCTGAGGCGTTATCGGCTGCTTCCGAGGCGTCGCCAGCTGCCCGTGAGACGCCCGGGTCCGGCGCGCCGGCCGGAGCGCTGCCTGTCTTCGAGCTCGCGCAGGCCGCGAGCACGAATGCGAAGAGAGTCACGCTGAGGATGCGCACTTGATGAAGCTCCTTGCTGTCGTCTGAGGCTACGGCAGGGCGCCACCGGGGAGGCGGGGGCGCCCACGAATCGTTTCACTGCTTAGGACACGAGCACCGGTCCATTGGTTGTACCGTCGGGCCGCCTTCTACGGGAAGCCATAGGAGATGCCGAAGAGGATGGTCGTGTCGAACTGCGTCCTCGTGTTGTCGGTGGCCTCGACGTTGAACGGCGAGATGTATCCGCGGAGATCGAGCCGGATCGCCCAATGCTCCGATATGAGCGTGAACGCTCCGAGTCCGAAGTCGAAGACCCCGTTCGTGGAGTCGGTGGCCTGGGGCGAGGCGATCGGGTCGACGTCGAGGTTTCGGATCCCGCCGCCGACCAGGACATAGGGTTCCACCATCCCTGCCGGGCCTTTCAGATCGACCCGATACATCAGGTTGGCCGTGATCGTGGTCCACTTGGCGTCGCCTAGGTCGGGAGGCACCGCGATCGGCACGTCCCCGGGGGAGATCGTCAGCTTCGCCGGAGCATAGAGCCCCACCAGGCCGACGCCGAATCCGCTCTTGAAGAAGTAGTCGAACTCGCCGCCGAAGGCGATCGAGATGCTCACGTCCGTGCTGAAGCTCTCGGGGTCCTCGGTCAAGTTCGCCAGCGGTGCCATTACGCCGAAGTAGCCCGTGATCACGCCTACGCTTCGGGTCCGTTCCCGCTCGTCCCGCTCCGCGAGCTCCGGTATGTCCTGGGCGAAGGCAAGTGTCGGGGCGGTGAGCCCAACCCACACCCACAACAATGTTGCCGATCGCACGAGCCCGTTTATCGCTTGCCTTCTCATCGGTATTCGAGACGAGGAGAGGGTGGGAGAAGTTTCGTCGAGTGGCGCGCGCTGTCCAGTCCGACCTCGCGCGTCACCGCGTTCGCATGATCAGGACTTGCGCGACCGCGGTGGGCGGGAGGGCCGCGCCATCCTGCCCGAACAGCTCGATCGCGAGGGAGGGGGCCTCGCTCTGGCCCGCGAGCCGGAAGTAGGCTTCCGTCGACGCGTTCAGGTCGAAGTCCAGCGCTCGCGTCGAGAAGCCGAGGGGCAAGAGAGCCAGCGGATACGGCACCGGGAAGCGCTGTCCGGCGGTCGGGTTCTCGTTCAGCGCCGCGAACATGTCGCGAAGGTTCCACGTCGTGATCTCGTAGCGGGTGTCGAGGCCCTGGACTTCCGTGTCATCCACCGCGAGCGCCATCGCGAACTCGGCGATCAGATCCTCCCAGGCGCGTCCGGTCTCGTTCTCCACGTTCGCAATCCCCTGGCGCTGTCCGCCGCCGCCGCTCGCCAGCGCTCGGATGAAGGCCGCGGGGTCGTCGCCGCCGTGGTGGTCAAGGAGCCAGCGCAGGAAGAAGAGCCCGAAGCCTCTCATCTGCTCGCTTCCGAGTCCGCCCGGGTCGTAGGGGGCGAGGACCGGAGCGATCCCCGGAGCAGCCATGTAGAGGCCGAGGCTGAAGAAGTTGGGGATCAGGTAGATGTTGAAGACATCCAGACGGTCGCGGTCGCCCCCGATCAGGTCGAACGTGATGTTCTGGCCCTCGGGGAGCTCCATGAGTCGCAGGCCCACGAGCTCCTCGGCCAGGTGGGAGAGCCCTTCGTCGAGCCAGCTCTCCTCGACCGATCCGAAGTCCTGGCTAGCCAGGACGACGCGCTGCTCGGCGGCCAGCAGGTGCTGGAGCTCGTGCGCGGCCGTCCGGCGAGCGGCCCTCAGCGCCTGCGCCTTGGTGAACGGACTTCCGAACTCCCCGTTCGGGTCCGCCACGCCGATGTAGAGGATCTCGCCCTCGTTGCTCGCCGGGCAGGTGGCGTCGCCTTCACCCGGAACCCCGGCTCCGCCCTCTCTGCCGCTCGCGGCGAGGTCGCTGAGGAGGAAGAAGCCATTGATCCGGCCGCCCCCCGGCGGAGTCAGGCTGTTTACCTCGGGCGTGAAGACCAGCGTGACCCGGCCGTTGCCATCCAGATCCGCCGCCTCGCCGAAGTAGGCCGTGCCAGTGGGGTAGATGGTTACGTCGAACTCATCGGCGATGAGTCGCCAGTCGGCATCCGTGAAGCCGGCGGCCGGAGCCTGGGGGTCCTCGACGATGACCGTCCGCTCGCCGACGGCTCGCACGACGCCGTCGATGATCCGGGCCGGCGACTCGCAGGAAACCGACAGGTCCGAGTTCACGGCAAACCGGACCGGGAGGACATCGCCGACCGCGAGGTCTGCGGGCTGAACGGCGGCGCGAACGGCTGGCTCGACGACCCGCATCGGACGCGCCTCCCGATCCAACAGCTCCCCGAGCGCCTGCGAAGAGATGAAGGCCTCACCGAAGGCGTCGCCGTAGAAGCCAACTTCGTCGATGGCCGCGATCTCCGCCTGGAGTAGGTCCGCCGAGCCCAGCTCGCTCTCATCCGGCGCCCTCACGCCCATACGAATCGATGCGATCACCTCGGGCGCACGGCTGGCGCTCTGGACGTGGAAGACGAAGTCGGTCCGCTCGGACGACGAGGAAAGCTGGACGCACAACGCCTCGTCTCCCCGCAGGAGAGCCGCCTGACCCACGGCCAGATCCACCTGGGCCTGGGCCGGCTGAAGCTGCACGAGCTGGCCGTTACTCGCCTCGCCCCCGACGAGCGCGCGGACCCCCACGTCGCGCTCCGGGAGGCAGCGGTCGAGAAAGCCCGGGACGACGAACGAGATCTCGGTCGGGCTCGCCGACACGATCTCCGCGACGACCCCTTCGACTCGAACTTCGTTCTCTTCGATCGCTGCGCTGAAGCCGGCGCCGAACATCGTCGCCTGCTCCCCCGCCTGCAGCGGCAAAGGATCCACGAAGTCCACGATCACTCCCGTCTCCAGCACCGCCCGCGCCGACGCGGTGAAGCGGATCGTGTCGGAGGCGGTCGTGCGCGTCGCATAGGCAGCCACCGTCACCTGGCCCGTCTCCGGACCGAGGGTCAGGAGCGTCTCTGCCCGGCCCTTGTCATCCGTGAATGTCGTGTCGGCGCTGAGGCGAAGTCCGCCGAGCTCGCTCTCCACGATCCAAGCGATCGGGATGCCGGAGACCGGCATCCCCTCGCCCACCGAGGCGTTTACGGTGAACGGCAGCGGGAGCTGAGACTCGATCTCGGCTACCTGCCCGTTGCCCTCCTCCGAAGCCAGCTGAACGAAGGCGGATGGCACGGTGAGCACATCGAAGTTGACCGCCTCGACATTGCTCGCGCTGGGGATGTCCGCTCGGATGCGACTCTCGTCCGCGACACCGTCCGCCTCGAAGAACGCCTCTGCCACTCCCTCTTCGTCCGAGACGGCGAGGCTTGGGAAGACGCGACCGGGGCCCGACTCGAGCAGGAATCGAACGGGGATGCCCTCCACC
>JBDHFW010000178.1:0-5489 GCA_039590175.1 Gemmatimonadota bacterium
GTTCTATGAAGATCGCGGCGCCCTGCCGCTCGCAGCACACTCCTACGGCGAGGTCCACATGACTACAAAGCTTGTCAGATCGATGCTCTCGCTCGGACTGGCGGCCTTCGCGCTGCTGATCGCTGCCGGATCCGGGTGGACGCAGGTCACCACCGGCGATATTCGTGGCCGCGTGATCGACACCGGACAGCAGACGATCGAGGGCGTGCAGATCTCGGTGACCGACACCCGGACAAACACGACGACCGGCTCGCTTACCAACGCGGCCGGCCGGTACGTCGTGCGCTTCCTGAGGCCGGGCGGACCGTACACGGTTACGGCGCAGAGCATCGGCTACCGCACGGTGGCACGCTCCGGCGTCGCCGTGACGCTCAGCCAGGCCGCGACCGTTGACTTCCAGCTCGAGACCAGCGCCGTGGAGGTGGCGCCTCTGACCGTGGCTGTCGAAGGCACCGGCGCGATCATCAGCAGGACGCACACGGGCGCGCAGACCTCGGTCGGGCAGAAGGAGATCACGGACTTCCCGACGTTCGAGCGACAGATCACGGACTTCGCGATCCTCTCGCCCTACTCGAACAGGATCGAGGGGGCGCCGTCGATCGCCGGTCAGAACAACCGGTACAACAACATCCAGATCGACGGGGCCGTGAACAACGACGTCTTCGGCCTCGCCGACAGCGGCATCCCCGGCGGTCAGGCCCGCGCGAAGCCGATCAGCCTGCTGGCGGTGGAGGAGCTCCAGATCCTCGTCTCCCCGTTCGACGTCCGGCAGGGCTACTTCACGGGCGGTTTGCTGAACGCGGTCACCAAGTCCGGGGGCGACACCTGGAAGGGCTCCGCATTCGGACAGGGATCCAACAACAGCCTGGTCATTCCGTTCGAGGGAACCACCCTCGGCGACTTCGATGACACGCAGTTCGGTGCGGAGCTGGGCGGCCCCATCATCCCAGGCAAGCTCTTCTTCTACGGCGCCGGCGAGGGCCAGATCACCGCCTCCCCGACCGATGAGGGCGTGACTCCGGGGCCGTCGACCGAGCCCGACGAGAGCTTCAGGTTCACGCCTGCCGAAGCCGCGGCCTTCGACCGGATCATGCAGGAGACCTACGGCGTGCCCGGGGGGACGACGGCCGTAATCAGCCTGGACAATCCGCGCACGAACATCTTCGCACGGTTAGACATCTATCCGAGCGACAAGCACCGGATCGTCGCGCGGTGGAATTACTCGCGAGCGCGGGACCTCCTCCCGCCGTTCCGCAGGACCTTCTCGTTCGCCACCAGCACCAATGTCGCGCCGTTCCTCAGCAATACGAACTCCGTCGTGTTGAACTGGTTCGGGAACTTCGGCGAGAAGTGGAACAACGAGCTGCTCATCAACTTCGAGACCGTGCGGGACAAGCGCGACCCGATCGTCGAATGGGGCGTGGTCGAGGTGGACGTCACGGGCAACACGCTCGTGGGGGGCGCCGAGCGCTTCTCCCACTTCAACCAGCTGGATCAGGACGTCTTCCAGCTCACCGACAACCTGACGGGCCTCTTCGGGAGCCACGAGATCACCTTTGGGACCTCGAACCAGATCTGGTCCTTCTTCAATGCCTTCCAACCCTGCTCGATCGGCTGCTGGGAGTTCGACAGCCTCGAGGACCTGGAGGCGAACATCCCGAGCGAATACACACGCCGCGTCGCGCTGCTGGGAGCCGCACCAGAAGAGTTGAACGCCGAGTTCAGCGCCTTCCAGCTCGGCTTCTACGCGCAGGACACCTGGACGGTGAGCGACGCCTTCACGCTCAACTACGGCCTGCGGGTGGACATCCCAATCCTCCCCGACAAGCCGCTCGAGAACCCCCAGTTCGAGGACGACTTCGGGTTCCAGAACAACACCGTGCCGTCGGGCAACCCGCTCTGGCAGCCGCGCGTGGGCTTCAACTGGCAGGCGGGCGCGAATAACATCACGCAGGTTCGCGGCGGGCTGGGCATCTTCGCGGGACGCGCCCCGTATGTCTGGATCTCCAACGCCTACGGAAACGCGGGCCAGGTGGCCGACCTGAGCTGCCGTGGGGCGACGGCTCCGCTATTCGACCCGAGCGGGCCGGGACCCACGAGCTGCGTGGGCGAGGGCAGCGTACCGCTGCCACGGATCAACACACTGGATCCAGACCTCAAGTTTCCGACGGACTTCAAGGCTACCTTCGGGATCGACCAGGAGTTCGCCGGCGGATTCGTGGGCACATTCGAGCTCCTCTACACCTACGCGATCAACGGCATATTCTTCGAGGAGATCAATCTCATCGACTCCGATGGCACCCTTCCGGTGGACGGACGGCCGACCTACGGCGACCCGGTCGCGGCCGGCTGCGGCTCCAGCGGCGAGTGCTTCGAGAACAACCGTCTCTCGGACAACTTCGCGCAAACGGTCGAACTCACGAACCGCAGCGGAGACAACTCCCTCGTCCTGGTGTTCGGTCTGACGCGAAGCTTCTCCGACTGGCTGGCGTTTCGGGGCTCGTACACCTACTCGGACGTCAACGACCTGCAGGGGCTGTTCTCCAGCCAGGCGACCTCGAACCTGGGCCGGAACCCGATCGGAGACGACCTGACGGATCCGGAAAGGACCACCTCCTCGTTCGAGCGGAAGCACAAGGCCGTGATCTCGGCCACGGGGGAGTGGGAGTTCGGGGCCGGCTTCGTCTTCCAGGTTTCGCCGCAGTACTTCGGTCAGTCTGGTTCGCCGATCTCCTACACGACCGACGGGGACGTGAACGGCGACGGCTACCGGGATCGGGTAATCAGCCGGCCGAACGACCTGGCGTACATCCCGAACAACGTCAACGAGTACGTGTGGGAGAGGCCCGAACATCCCGGGGAGTTCGCGGGCTTCATCGCCGCGAACCCCTGCGTGTCCGCGCAGGCCGGCTCGGTCAGCAAACGGAACTCCTGCACCGCTCCGTGGGCGAACCGCTTCGACATGCGGGTTCTGTTCGGGATCCCGCTCGGGAGGAGTGCCTCGGGTAGCATCAGCCGGCTCGACCTTTACGCGGACGTGACGAACCTCTTCAACTCGGCCTTCACCGAGCCTGGCGATATCGACCGCGGACAGGAGATCCTGGAGATCAGAGGCCGGGTCGACGGCGATCCGAACGGTGCGTACATCATGAGGTACAAAGGCCCCACGGAAGAGGACGGCTTCAGCATCCTGGAACCTCGGACCAACGCGTCGGCGACGGCCTGGCAGCTCGGCGTGCGCTGGACGTTCTTCTAAACCTTGACCCAGCCCGGGTCGGCGCCTTGGTCGACCCGGCCTGACTCGAAAGCCCCTGTGTCGCTCCGGCGCCGCGGGGGCTTCTCAAATCACGTCAAAGCGGCGACGGTGTCTCGCTCCGCGAGTCGGCGGACGCACGTTTTTCAGACGGGTGGCCCGCACCTGCGCCTCCGATACTCGCTCCCGAGACACCGCCGCCGCATAGGGAGTGTCCCACGTGACAGGTTCGCCCCATGAGGACCGTCTATCCGGGCTCCGAGTGTGTATGAAGATGGGCAGGAAACTCGCAGGATCTCTAGGGATTTCGTAGATTATTTAGGAGCGAAGGCCGGCTTCCCCAGCTAAAGGTCGCCGGTTTGAGACCGGTCGCTCGCTCAGTTGGAGGAGATTCGAGGGATACTCTCATGCGGCGCCTTGGCGCGATCGGCGTCATCACGATCTTGGTCCTGCTGACTTTCGTCCCCGTAGGCTGCAACCCTGGAGGCGTCAGTGGCCCCGGCGAGTACTGCGATCCTGATATTCTGGCACCTTCGGGCACATCGGGCGTTTTCCGCCAGTATGAGAAGGACCTGAATAAGTGCCTGAATAGAGGTCCGCCCTACCACCGCTAAGACCATACGCGAAAGGCAGCGTGTCGATGGTTGTCTGGGCACTCTCTATAGAGTCGGTGCGGCGCGCCGACTTGACGCGGACGCGCCCTTCGGGGAGAGCGACGGCATCGAGACCCCACGAGGAGGCTCGGCACCCAAAGCGCGTCAACGAAGCGAAGGGTGCCGCCTCCAGCCGCCAAGAGGCCTAGCCGCTCAGGCACTCGTTGGCGAGCTCCACGTACTCCTTGTTGCCCACATAGATCGGCACCCGCTGGTGCAACTCCTGTGGCACGATGTCCAGGATCCGCTCCTGCCCGTCCGAGGCCGCGCCACCCGCCTGCTCGCACACCATGGAGAGCGGCGAGACCTCGTAGAGGAGCCGCAGTTTGCCCTTGGGCGACCTGGCATCGGCCGGATACATGAAAAGTCCGCCGTACAGCAGCGTGCGATGAAAGTCGGCCACCAGGGATCCGATGTAGCGAAGCGAGAACTTCCCTTCCTTCTTCAGCCGGTCGACGAGATCCTTCTGCCCGTCGCTCCAACGGTTGGAGTAGGCCTCGTTCACGCTGTAGATCCGCTTCCCCGGGTCCGGGATCTCGATGCGTCGATGCGAGAGGAGAAAGGCGCCGATCGAGTTGTCCAGCGTGAAGCCGTGCACCCCCGCGCCGGTCGTGTAGACGAGCATCGTCGAGGACCCGTAAAGCACGTAGCCCGCGGCGACCTGGTCCACCCCCGGCTGCAGCAGATCCGAGAGCCCGCCCTCGCTAGCTTGGCGGTCGCGACGGCGGTGTACGGAGAAGATCGTCCCGATCGAGACGTTGGCGTCGATGTTCGAGCTCCCATCCAGCGGATCGTAGAGGAGGACGTAGTCCCCCTTGGGAAACTGTTCGGGGATCGGAATCGGTTGTTCCGATTCCTCGGAGGCCATGAGGCAGAGGTGGCCGCCGTGGTCCAGCGCGTCGAAGATGATGTTGTTCGCGTACTCGTCGAGCTTCTGGACGCGCTCCCCGTGCACGTTCTCGTCGCCGGTCGCGCCCAGGATGTCGATCAGGCCTGCCTTGTTCACGGCGCGGCTGATCACCTTGGCGGCGAAGGCGATGTCGTACAGGATGCTGGTAAACTCACCGGTGGCTTCAGGATGCCTCCGTTCCTCCTCGACGATAAACCGGTTCAGGGTGACTACGGCCTTCACCACGTGACCCTCCCACGTTCGAAATCGATCTCCGGCCCCGCTCTCAAGATGCAGCGCCGTTTGAGCTTGCGATAGCGCCGACACCCGGTCCTCTGCCCGTCAGATCCCCTCCAGGCGCCAGCGGCCCTCCGAGTCGATACTCACGCATGCCGTGCCGTCCAGGTCCGTCCGCCACACTTCGCCGACCCCGGCCGAGTCGAGCCGCGCGAGCGTCACGGGATGGGGATGTCCGTACCGATTGGCGGCACCGGCGGAGATGATCGCGAGTTGCGGAGCCAGGGCTTGAAGCCAGCCCACGTCCGATGAGGTCTTGCTGCCATGGTGGCTCACCTTGAAGACGTCCGCTCGAAGAGTGTCGGGGGGCCACGACGTGAGCATCCGTCTCTCTTCCGCTGCCGGCGCATCGCCCGCGTTCACGTAGCTGAACCCTCCGTCGACCTCGATCCGGAGC
>JBDHFW010000179.1:0-5442 GCA_039590175.1 Gemmatimonadota bacterium
AGGTTTCAGATGGTCGAAGGCGACGCCGTAGGAGGCAGCGCCCCCTCCACTTCACTTGGAGATTATCGTCGGATCGGCCTGTGGGGACTTACGAGCTGGAGTCGAGACTCTCCTGTCCACCCTTCCCGGCATGGCGAGATCGCATGACGAATGCCGCGACCAATATGAGAAGCGCCACGACGGTACCGGTGATTTGCCACGTGCCGAAGCCAGGACTGGAAGCGAGGCCGATTGGATCGGCTAGGATCGAGACACCCAACAGGACCACTCCGAGGACGATCAGCATGCGGGCGACTGGCATTCGGGATTCTCCCATCAGGCGTGAGGGTAGATTGGGTCACCAAGCCAGAACTTGATTGTAATGGGGAGAGTACACCCATGCGCAACGGTACGGTGATTTCACGCGCAGCCACGCGCTGTCCGACCCCTCTCTCGCTCCCAGACGCCTTCGAGCAGGCCGGCGGGCAGCCCCCCAGGGCACCCCCCCCGGTATATCGGAGGTGAAGCCGGTGGGTGCCCCTCACTCCGAGGTTACGCGCAGCCCTCCAGGATCATGCCGCCAAGTACCGGCTGCACACCTATCACGGCCGGCGGTCTCCGTGGGTGTTCCACCACCGGTCGGACGGGAGGAACCGTAAGGCAGGGGATCGGATAGGGACGCTTCGGAAGGCACTTCGGTCGGCGGCCAAGAGCGCGAAGCTACCAACAGGATTCCGGCTCCACGACCTGCGCCACAGGCGGGTTACCACCTGGCTCGCGGAGGCCCACAATCCGGTCCATGTGAAAGAAGCACTCGGCCACTCGGACCTTCGAATAACGATGGACTACACGCACCTCGCGCGGCAGCACCTTCGCTGTTACAACCCCCTCGCTGGTGAACTAGCCAGGCGCATTCTCGGGCTGTGGTGAATCGTGCAGTATCTCACCGAACCCGAAGCTCTCCTCCACCTTGTCGAAGTAAGCTCCCGCGTCGCTGTTCCCGACTCGCGGCGGTCCCTGCCATAGGCTGTTCGGGGGAAGATGTTTGCGGTGTATCTGCGGGTGAAGCTGCCGCTATCTGAGCAGCAGGAGGAGCGGTGCTTGGCTTTGCTCTTGGTGCTGGTGGGGGCTGACGTGAGCTAGGAGAGAAAAGGCGCCTCTAGGCGGGATGGCGTAATGGGCGTTTTTCTAAATCGTCTTCAGCGGAATAGATGGTGATGCCTTCCTTCATCAATCTGACGAGGTGCTCGATATACTTGTTTGCCAAAGCGCTCCAAGCTACGGCCTCACCGACCTTTCCTACCGTCAGAATCCCAGCTAGGTTGAACTCCTGCCAAAAATAATCTCTCAAATCTTGTCTAGATGCGTTGTCCATTCTAGTGCTGTTCGTGTTAGGGTCGAAGGGGACGACAGGTACTTCGATCACATTGCCGATCCAGTCCTTGCACTTCAGGTGGTAGACGCGGTCCATTCTGGTCGGCACCGGAAAATCGTCCCGTTCTTCAATGACATGACTGATAGTGTTCCGTCCCATTCTGAGACCTATGGTGAGTAACTTCCCATCCAACTGCATCAGTCTGCCCCAGGGGGAGTCGGCCCCAAAAATGGAACCCCCTAGATGATGGGCTTCAGTGATGTATGCTGCCTGTTTCCCTATGGCCGCCACCGAGTGTGTTGGGTGAATGCTTCTATGGATTCCAGGCAACTCTAAGAACGCGGACGGTATGGCACCCAAGTGGGTGCCGGCAGATCGAATGTCGAAAAGGTATGTCTTGTCCAAGCATGTCTTGTATATGGTCTTTTTCATGCTGAAGGCTGGTACCATCAAAGTTCCAGATGATGTGATGACGTCAGTTATGGCCTCGATTACCGTTGTTGCTCCACCCTCCACATATCCTATGCTTTTCATTGCAGAATGAAGGTTGACGATATCACCACGTTGCAGGCCCAGCTGGATGAGATCGTCGATGATTCTGTCCTTTGTAATCCTCAGAGCTGTTTTCTTAAGTTCTTGGAGCTCTCTCTGAGTCCGAATGAGTTTTCGTATCGAGCCGGGCGCCATCTTGCGAAGGGCTTTGGAGAGCTTGGTGGCCACTTGGTCTGTTCCCCCTGTGCGTCTTAAACGCTCGTCTCTACCGTACCTTGAGCTTCGGCCCTCGTTGGTTGGCTCGGCCGCTCCGAGGCCCAGCTATGTCTACACCTGCGATTCACGCCCTGCATGAAGCCCGGTCGTTCTGGTTGCCCCTCCACGTTCCTGATCTCGCCCTCGGAGAACCGCATATATACGTCGCAGAATAATGGTTCTCCCGACTTGCGGCCGCCCGTCTTTCGGCAAGGTTAACCTAATCTGAGGGCAAAGACGCCCTCCTATGCTGCTCCGTGGTCTTCCGTGTCTCGCCGCGGTCGCGGCTCGACGGCGAATCCCGCCCACTCCGCTTTGACAGGGCGCTCGGGTGTCGAGTAGCGTTCAGGCGACCGCATGAATCTGCTATACCGCCCCATTATGGAGGTGCGAGATGAAAGCGCATGTCGCCGCGGACGGGCGTTCTGGCTGCGACCATCGCTTGCGCTCCTGCGGCTGACGAAGGCGAGCTCGCCGCCGGAGACGTGGTGTCCACGGAAGTTGACGCGGAGGCCGACTTGGCGGCGATCGACGCCATGCGCGGCTCGTTCGCCGAGGCCGTGAGCGCTGGAGACGTGGACGGCATGATGATCGGCTACGCCGAGGACGCGGTTCAGATGCCGCCGAACGAGCCAGCTCTGACAGGCAAGGAGGCCATCAGGGCCAGAAACCAGGCGAATGCGGATGAATACGAGATGGCGCTGGAGAATCCCGTCGAGGAGATCGTCGTCAAGGGTGATTGGGCGATCCTGAGGGGCACTTACGTGTTCAGCGGGACGCCGAAAGCGGACGGCGAGCCGATCCAGGATACTGGGAAGTACATGGTGACGTGGCGCAGGCAGGCCGATGGGTCCTGGCGGGTGGCGCATGAGATCTGGAACAGCGACAACCCATCACCCGAGGGCGGAGCGTAGCCGGACCACAAGGCCGCCTGGTCCTGCGCTCGTCCGGAAGAGGGGCCATAGAGCCTGCGGATTAGAGCCTGCGGATGCCGTCAGGCGGACCGCATGGAGCGCACCACCTCGAGCCAAGAGCGTTGCGGCAGCCACCGCGACTGTCCACCGACGCTTCCCACCGCCACGCGGTTGCCCCCCTGCCACTTGGCGGCGCGAAGGGCGGAATCGGCCAGCTCCAGAAGCTGGCCGTAGTGAGTGGTGGAGCCGTCCTGGCTGGCCACGCCGCTGCTCACGGTAATGGGAGTCCTGTTGCCCCTGAACTGTGAGGCGACGTCCAACGTTACCTGCTTCGAGAACGAAACGGCGCGGCGCACACCAACGCCCGGAAGCAGGACGATGAACTCACCGCTGGGGCAGCGGCCCACCAGGTTGTTCCGGTGGGCGTGGCCCTTCAGCACGAGCCCAACGATGAAGAGGGCCAGGTCGACGTCTTCATCATCTTGGCGTCTGGCGTAGCGCTCGAAGCCGTCGATCTGGAACTTGACGACCGAGAGTTTCCGACCCCACCGATTCGTAGAGAACCAGGAGGCCAGCAAGCCCTCCACGACATGAGCCGAGGACAGCCCGGTCTGAGGATCGATGTCTAGAGGTCGGAGAGCATCCGCACCGAGAACGCTTCCGACGGCGACGGCTTCCTGGGATTCTCGCATGATCCCTTCCTGTTTACGGTCGCGTCCGCTGCGTGGTCGAGCCTCGCGGAGCTACACGCCAGCGGGACACCTGAACGTGATGAAGGGCAGGACAGTAGGTGAGATGCTCCGGCAGCCGGGGTCCTTACATGACTGGCCGCGGAGTCTGCGTGCGCGCGGGATTAGGCGTTAGGGCCCGAGCGCTTTGCTGCCTGAGATTGGGCGGCGGTCGCGCCGGTTGGGTGGTAAATCAGCCGATCTTGTCAATCCACTTGAACACGGGGTCAAGCTTCCCGGACCACCAGAACACGGCCAACAAGATCGCCCCGAACAACCACCCGAAGAAGGCGAGATCACGTTTTTCCGTCGATTTCATCGGCTCGGCTCCTTCGGCCGTTCGTGACGCCGGTTGCTCGTGCCGAGCAGGAGACGCACGATCCGTGCTGACGAAGTGTCTGCGTGCGCCACGAACGGTCCAACTGTCATTGACATAGGCACTTGAGCCGGTGCAACGGGGCTGCCGAGCGTCCGTCACCCGGCCAGGCAAGGTTCGCGGCCAGAGGAGACTGTCGGCCGGAACGAAGTCACGACGCCGCATCAGGGCGGTGTAGAGAGATGGCAGCACCGCCCTCGGCGCGACACGACGCCGGTGACCACCGCGGGCCCAGCGGCGTGACCCTCAATGCCGGTGGTCACCACGGGCCCAGCGGCGTATAATCGGCATGACCAAGCTGCTCGTTTGGGGAGCGGTGAGCATGCTGGCCGCCTTGGCCCTGGACCGCCCGCTTCTCTGGATGGAATCCCGGGGCTGGATCTACTGGCGTCGAAACCGGCCTGCCCGTGGGGCGTCCACCTACCATATGCTGGAGCTGCACTCCACCTTCGACCCGGGAATCCAGCACATCCTCGAGGTTACGGTCAAGGAAGAGGAGGACGAGGACGACTCGGGCGATCCGCCCGCAGCCTGACCCCGTCCCGCGGCGCCCGTCATGCCGCTCACGTTCTCTAGTTGTACAAGTGTACAGGTAGAGAGGGAGGGCAACGCATCCCGTCCGGGATTGGCCGAGTGGCGACCGCGAAGCCCTGAGCCGGTCGTGGATTTCCCGACAGGAGAAGAGGGGATCGCCCGATTGCCGCTTCGCCGCCTCTCCGATAGCGTCACGCAAACGGAAGACAGAAGGCGGGGAACGAGGAGACTGCGAGCATGAGTACCGCGAAACTGATCTATAAGGGCGAGGAGTACGAGTTCCCGGTGGTGGTGGGGACCGAAGATGAGGCGGGCATCGACTGCACGAAGCTGCGGGCGACGACCGGCGCGATCGCGCTGGACCCGGGCTACGGGAACACGGGATCCTGCCTGAGCGCGATCACCTTCATCGACGGGGAGAAGGGGATCCTGCGCTACCGGGGCTACCCGATCGAGCAAGTGGCCGAGCAAGCCTCCTTCGAAGAGGTGTGCTATCTGCTGATCTACGGGCACCTGCCCACGCAGGCGGAACTGGATGACTTTCGGGCGCTGCTCACGCAGCACAGCCTGATCCACGAGTCGCTGAAGCACTTCTTCGAGGGCTTCCCGCCGAGTGCGCACCCGATGATGGTGCTCTCGGCGATGGTGGCGAGCCTCTCGGCCTTCTACACGGGCGTGAACGGGGACGAGGATGTGGACCTGAACATCATCCGCCTGCTGGCGAAGGCGAAGACGATCGCGGCCCTCTCGTACAAGAAGTCGGTGGGCCAGCCGTTCATCTACCCGCGC
>JBDHFW010000180.1:0-7695 GCA_039590175.1 Gemmatimonadota bacterium
GTTCTTCGTGCGGCCCTCGGGCGTGCTGTTGGACGCCACCGGGTCGTTGGCGGCCCGGCCGACCGCCCAGAAGCGATCATCCGACAATCCCTCGCCGACAAGGAACCTCACCGCAAGCGCTGCCCGGGCAGCCGACAGCTCCCAGTTCGTCGGGTAACGCTGCGCCAGGTTGCCGATCGGGTTCTGGCTGTCGGTGTAACCGGTCACGAACACGAGGTAGTCGTTCCCCTTCAGGTAGTCCACCAGCTTCATGCCGAACTCGCTTGCGTCCCTCTTCACCTGGAGCGAGCCGGACTCGAACAGGAGGTCGGCGGGCAGCTCGATCTCGATCCCGTCTCGGAGGAGCTCCATGTCCAGCGAGGCGGCCTCCATCTCGGTGGAGAAGAGATTCTGGAGGCTGTCGTACTCGGCCTGAAGTTCGACGTTGGCCACTTGCAGGGAGTCGCCGCGGGCGACGGCCGCGTTGTATTCGCTCTTCGAGGCGCAGGCGCTCAGGTTGGTGAGCGCCAGCACCACCACGATCACGTAGGGTACCGCTCGGGTCAGGGCGCGCATGGGGTCGGGTCCTTTCATTCGGATGGCGGGGGGACGCTGCACCTTAGCCAGATCGCCCCGTGCCCGGCAAGACGGGCTCCCGCCGTTTTTCACGCGGAGACGAGCGGACCGTTATACAACCAACGACATAGGCCAGCAGCATATCACCAACGATATTCCAGACGGAGCCACGGAGAGAGGGGCGGGTGATGGGAAGGGAGTCTCGGACGGCAGGCGGTGATGGAGCCGTGATGGTAGCGAAGCAGACAGGGGCGCCCCGCCGGGTGACGCTGGTCTCGGCGTTCGCTGCCGTCTACGTGATCTGGGGCTCGACCTACCTCGCCATCCGCTTCGCGATCGAGACGCTTCCCCCATTCCTCATGGCGGGCGTCCGCTTCGTCATCGCCGGCGGCATCCTCTACGTGGTCGCCCGCGCGCTCGGAGCCGGCCGGCCCGAGCGGTTGCACTGGCGGTCCGCCGCCATCATCGGCGGGCTTCTCCTGCTGGGCGGGAACGGGGGCGTGGTCTGGGCCGAGCAGACGGTGCCTTCCGGCCTCACCGCACTGATCGTGGCGATCGTGCCGCTCTGGATGGTCCTGCTCGATTGGCTGCGCGGGACGGGCTCGCGGCCCGGACTCGGGATGGCCGTGGGCCTCCTCCTCGGCTTCGTGGGCGTCGGGTTCCTGGTCGGACCGGGCGGTCTCGGAGGTGGAGAGAGGATCGATCCCATCGGCGCCGGTGTCGTCGTCCTCGCCTCCCTGCTGTGGGCGATCGGCTCACTCTACTCGCGGAAGGCCGAGCTTCCGGCCTCGCAAACCCTCGCTACCGGCATGGAGATGTTCGCCGGCGGGGTCCTCCTCCTCGCCGTCGCCGCCGGCACGGGCGAGCTGGGCCGCTTCGATCCGTCCGCCGTCTCCGCCCGCTCGGTCTGGGCGCTCGCCTACCTGATCGTCTTCGGGGCGATCGTCGCCTTCAGTGCCTACGTGTGGCTGCTGCAAAAAACAACGCCGGCTCGCGCCGCGACCTACGCATACGTGAATCCGGTGGTGGCCGTGGTTCTGGGGTGGGCGCTGGCCAGCGAGCCGCTGAGTCCGCGCATCCTCATCGCCGGCGCGATGATCGTCGCCGCCGTGGTCCTCATCGTCGGAAGACCGGCCCGGCGGCGGGTCGCCGGCCCAGCGGCTTCTGCGGGCGCACCGGCAACAACGCCGGCCCGCCCGGCCTCTCCTACCACCGCAGCCGCCACGACCTCTCCGGTCGCCCCGGCCCTACAGGACGCGAACTAGCGTCCTCACGGCGAGGCCGAGGGTCACGAGCAGGACGCCGATCCCGGCGACGTTCATCCAGCGGCCGTTCGCCCACCTTCCCATCCGTTCCCGGTCGTTGACCACGACCAGCAGGAAGAGGGCGACGGCAGGAAGCAGAAGGCCGTTCGCCACCTGGGCAAAGAGGATGAGCGGGACCGGACGGAAGCCGGCCGCAGCGAAGGCGGCTCCGATCCCCAGCACGCCGACCCAGATCGCGCGCGGACGCCGGCTTTGAATCGACGCGTCCCAGCCCAGCGTCCCGGCGGCCGCGTAGGCCGCGGCCAGCGGCGCGGTGACGGCGGAAGAGAGGCCCGCCGCGAGCAGGCCGGCCCCGAAGAAGGCGCGCGCCCAACCTCCGAGCAAAGGCTCGAGCTGAACGGCCATGGCGGCGGCGTTACCGATCGGCGCTCCCCGTGCGCCGCCGGCGGCCGTGATGACGATCGCCATGCTGACGATCCCTCCGAGAACGATGGAGAAGGCGGCATCCCGGCGAGCCGCCGGCAACTCCTCCGGACCCGACCATCGCTTTCCGACCGCCGTGGCATGGAGAAACAGGTTGTACGGCACAACCGTCGTCCCGATCAGCGCGACGACGAGGAGGAGACCGCGGCCACCAGGCAGACGAGGCACGAGGAGTCCGCCCAGCAGCTCGCCCGGCGGCGGCGCCAGCATCACCGCCGTCGAGAGGAAGGTGAGCGCCATCACCGCCACGAGCCCCACGAGCACGCCCGCCAGGTTGCCCGCCTCGAAGGCCGCGTTCCCCACCGCGATCGCCGACAGGACCAGCCCCACCGCAAGCAGTCGGGAGAGGGGCCGGATGAAGCGCTCGCGAATCGCCTCGCCCAGCCCGGCTCCGGTCACCAGCCCGAGTCTGGCCGCCATCTCCTGAAGGACCAGCGTGGCCAGGACGGAGAACAGGAGCGCCCAGAGGATCGTGACGCCGTGCTCGGCTCCGGCCAGCGTCGCGGTCGTCACCGTCCCGGGCCCGATGAAGGCGGCGGCGATCACCGCTCCCGGCCCGATGTTGCCCCAGAACCGACCGAGCCTCATTGCACGACCTTCCCCTCCATCGCTCACTCCTTCACATTCACGCCCCACCTGCCTGCGCCTTAACCCACCAGCGCCCGCGTCAAATAGGCGATCCCGAAGCCCAGATAGTTTCCGACCGCGTATCCCAGAAGCCCGACCGCCATGCCGGGAAGAATCAGCGCTGGCCACCGCCGTGCGATCGCCATCGCCATCGCGGTCGTCGGACCGCCGATCGCCGCCTGCGAGGCGACTGACAGCGTGCCCGGACTCAGGCGGGCCAGTCTCCCGATGCCGTACAGGACCAGCCCGTGGATAGCCACGACGATCGCCATCAGGTAAAGGACCTGTGGGCCCACACTCGCGATCTCGGAGACGCGGGAGCTGATTCCCATGAGGGTGAAGAAGAGGTGAAGCGCCACGGTGCCCAGCAGCATGGCTCCCGAGAGTCGGCGTACGGCCGGGATCTGGCCGGCCGCCAGCGCCAGGGTCGTGAGCCAGAGCACGCTCGGGACGGCAGCGACCGCGGCGGAGAGCCGGCCCGACGCCCAGATCAGCGCGAAGCCGAGCGCGAAGAGCGCGGTAAGGTCCAGCACCCGAAGGACCGGCGCCTCGTGGATCGACGGCAGCGACGACGCCGTTCGTCCTGGAGCTGTTCCCGGCGTTCCGTCAGGCATCGCGTCCCCAGTCGGCTCGACCCGATCTGCGCGGTCTCCGCCAGACCGTTGTGCGATACCCCTCTCGCCCTTCGACAGCCAGAGCGGAAGCATGAGCGTCGCGCCGAACCAAATCGCGGTCACGATGTTGTCCGCGGCGGTGGCTGCCGCGAAGAGGGAGGGGGGCAGACCGAGCTCACGCCCGACCGCCACGAAGTTGAGGCTCCCGCCGGAGTAGGTCCCGGTCGTCACGCCCGCCAGCTTCCAGGCCTCGTCGCCGAACGCGCCGGCCAGAACCGTGGCGCCCACCAGGGCTCCGATCGCCGTGCCCGCCACGCCGATCAGGAAGGCGGCGAGCATGGTCGGACCCGCCTCGCGGAGGTCGTCGAGGCGCACCGAGATCAGGAGCCACGCGATCGCGAGCGAGGTGACGGGCCCAAAGATCCCCTCGTAGACGGGCGAGCCGACGGGAACGAGGCCGAGGTTGGAGAGCGCCGCGCCGAGGAGGATGGCGATGAGGGCCGCCCCCACGTTGCGAGCCCAGCGGTAGCGGCCTTCCAGCCAGAAGGCGAGTGCTGTAGCGGCGGCGATGACCGCCGCCAGGGCGACCGGATCGGCGATCAAGGGTCCGGTCCGCCGGCCCGATCAGCGAGCGGAACGACGGGCTCACACGCCGGGTAGGCGGTCCGGTCGCTCAGCGGGCCCCGCCGCTCAAGCGACCCTAACCCTTCATGTTTTCGACGATCGCCTGCCCGAACTCGCTCGTCTTCACGAGCGTCGCGCCCTCCATGAGCCGCTCCAGGTCGTAGGTGACTCGCTTCTGGCCCATCGTCCGCTCGAGCCCCTGGATCACGAGGTCCGCCGCCTCGTCCCAACCCAGGTAACGGAACATCATCTCGCCCGAGAGGATGAGCGAGCTCGGGTTGACCTTGTCCTGACCCGTGTACTTGGGAGCGGTCCCGTGCGTCGCCTCGAACAGGGCGTGGCCGGTCTCGAAGTTGATGTTCGCCCCCGGCGCGATGCCGATCCCGCCGACCTGCGCGGCCATCGCATCCGAGATGTAGTCGCCGTTCAGGTTCATGGTGGCGATGACGTCGTACTCGGCCGGTCGAGTGAGGATCTGCTGCAGGAAGGCGTCGGCGATCACGTCCTTGATGACGATCCCGTTCGGCAGCTTCATCCACGGGCCGCCGTCCCACGGCTCGGCCCCGAACTCATCGCGGGCGACCTCGTACCCCCAGTCGCGGAAGGCGCCCTCGGTGAACTTCATGATGTTGCCCTTGTGCACGAAGGTCACGGTGGCGCACCCGCGGTCGAGGGCGTGCTGGATCGCGGCCCGAATGAGACGCTTGGAGCCCTGCTCGGAGATCGGCTTGATCCCGATGGCGCTGGTCTCGGGGAAGCGGATCGATGTGGCGCCCATCTCCTCCTGGAGAAACTCGATCAGGAGACGGGCTTCCTCCGTCTTCGCCCGGTACTCGATCCCCGCGTAGATATCCTCCGTGTTCTCGCGGAAGACGATCATGTCCATCTTCTCGGGCGTCCTGACCGGTGACGGCACGCCCTGGAAGTACCGGACCGGCCGCACGCAGGCGAACAGGTCCAGCCGCTGGCGCAGGGTCACGTTGAGGGAGCGGAAGCCGCCGCCGACCGGGGTCGTGAGCGGTCCCTTTATCGCCACCAGGTGGTGATCGATCGCCGCCAGGGTGTCGTCGGGCAGCCAGCTGCCGGTGGTGTTGTTGGCTTTCTCGCCAGCCAGCACCTCGAACCACAAGACCCCGCGATCGTCTCCGTAGGCGTGACGGACGGCGCCATCGAACACGTACTGGGCGGCGCTCCAGATATCGGGCCCGATCCCATCCCCCTCGATGAAGGGGATGACCGGTTGGTCGGGGACGCGCAGCACTCCATCTTCCAGCGTGATCGTCTCGCCCTCGGAGGGCGGGGTCAGGAACTCGTATTCGGGAAGCATGGTCGTTTCGGGCATCGTATATCGCTCTCGGTTCTCGTTAGCCGCCTCGGGCCGGCACTCGCGGCGCGCCGCGGTGCTTCCGGCGGCACGTGCTCCATGCGGTCAGATTAGCGTGGTGCACGCCGGTTTACAATCGACCGGGCCCGCCGTGAGCGGACGAGCGCCGGGATGAGATCCGACGCCGCGCTTCCGCGGGAGGTGGCCGCCCTCATTCTCGACGCCTTCGCTCGCTACCACCGCCACTTCAGGGCCATCTCGAGGCGGGCCAAGGGGCGCTTCGAGACCCGCGACTGGCGGGGGATGCAGCGCGACTCCTCGCGCCGCCTGATGCTTTACAACATGCACTCGGCACGGGCGGTAGAGGGAAGCCGAGCCCGACTCGGCGAGAGGGTCCTCGACACCGAGCTCTGGGCCAGGATCCGGGAGGAGTACCGCCTCCTGTCGGCCGACCGCAGGGACGCGGAGATCGCGCGCACCTTCTTCAACTCGGTGACCCGGCGGACCTTCACGACGGTCGGCGTCCGGCCGGACATCGAGTTTCTGGGTCCCGAGATGGACGAGCGCGGCGCCACTCCGGTGGAGGGCCTTTCCCTCCACACCTTCCAGACCCTGGACATCCCGCCGGCCCTGGTGGAAAAGGTCCTTCGAGATGTGGGCTTCAAGGCGCCTTTCGCGGACCTCGAGCGCGAAGCACAACTCGTCGCGGCCGTTGCGCGAAGGCAGCTCATGCCGACCGCGCCCGATGGTGGAGAGCCCGGCGACTTCATCCCACGGCTGGAGGTGATCCCGGAGCCGTTCTTCCGGAACAAGGGCGCCTACCTGGTCGGCCGCTGGAGGGTCGGAAAGGAGATCCGGCCGTTCGTGCTGGCACTCAGCCACCCGGACGAGGGGATCACCGTCGACGCGCTTCTCACGATCTCGGACGACGTGAGCGGCGTCTTCGGCTTCTCCCGCTCCTACTTCCACGCAAAGATCGCCTGGCCGCGCGGGGTGGTCGAGTTCATCGGCTCCATCGTGCCGCACAAGCGACGCGACGAGCTCTACACGTCGATCGGCTACAATCGCCACGGGAAGACGGAGCTCTACCGCACGCTGAGCGAGCACCTCAAGCGTCCCGGCGCCCGGTTCGAGCCGGCGGAGGGGGCCAAGGGGATGGTGATGATCGTCTTCACCCTCCCATCGCTAAACGTCGTGTTCAAGGTGATCCGCGACCGCATCGCGGCCCCCAAGCGCACGACGCGCCGGGCGGTACAGGAGCGCTACCGGCTGGTCTTCCTCCGAGACCGGGTGGGACGACTGGTCGACGCCCAGGAGTTCGAGGGGCTCGAGTTCCCCGCCATCCGGTTCGCGGAAGAGGTTCTACGCGAGCTCGAGGGAGAGGCGGGACGAACCGTTCGCGCGAACAGCGGCTCGGTCGCCATCGACCACCTGTACACGGAGCGGCTGATGACGCCGCTGGATGTCTACCTGCGGCGGGCCGACGCGGAATCCGCCCGGCGGATCGTGCTCGACTACGGGCAGGCGATCAAGGACCTGGCCGCGGCCAACGTCTTCCCGGGCGACTTCCTGCTCAAGAACTTCGGCGTGACCCGGCACGGCCGTGTGATCTTCTACGATTACGACGAGCTCTGCCTCGTGACCGACTGCCACTTCCGGAAGATCCCGCAAGCCGCCCACCCGGAAGACGAGCTGGCGGCACAAGGCTGGTTCGGTGTGGGCGAGGACGACATCTTCCCGGAGGAGTTCGCCCGCTTCCTGGGGCTCGGGCCCGAGCTCCTCTCGACCTTCCGGGCGGCGCACGGCGAGGTGTTCGAGGTCGAGTTCTGGGAGGACATGCAGAGGCGCCAGCATGCGGGCGAGATCATGGACTTCTTCCCCTACCCGCCGTCCAGGCGCCTCCGGCCGGACTCCGGCGGGGGCGAAAGCTAGGAGCCGTCGGCCTCCTCGACCGCCCGCTCCGCCGCGGCGAACCGATCGCCGAGTGCGTCCCGTCGCCTCCAGGCTGGAGACCAGATCACGGCTTTCACGGTGCAGACAAGGGCGAGCGCAGGAACTGTCGGACCGGCGCGATGGACGCGCCTGGGTCCTCCGCGAACATCTCGTGCCCGACTCCATCGATGACCACCATGCTCGCCTTGGGAAAGAGCAGCATCTGCTCGCGCTGGAACTCGGGGCCGAGAATCAGGTCACAGGCACCGGC
>JBDHFW010000181.1:0-5270 GCA_039590175.1 Gemmatimonadota bacterium
ACGGGCCGACCGGACCGCGCGCCTATCGCGCACGATGCCTGTCGCCCGTTACCTCAGAGCGCCAGCCAATAGGTGATCTTCAGGGCGAAGAAGCTCTGGCCGGGCGCCGAGATCGCATCGAACAGGTTGCCGAAGTTCGCCGGATCCGGATCCTGGATCGAGAGGTCGTCGCCTCGGTTCAGCTGCCAGATGAAGAAGAGCGTGCTGCCCGGCAGGTACTCCCAGCGGACGACGAAGTTGGTGCGGAAGGAGAGCGCGACGAAGTCGCCGGCGTCGAAGCTGAAGACGTCGTCCCCGTCCCGGACGACGATCGTGGCCGGATCGCCCGGCTCCTCGGGCGGGATCTCCTCGATCTCTGTGCCCGCCGTGCCGTAGATCAGCAGGGCACGGCTGCGGGCCGCCAGCAGCTCCCCGTAGTCGAAGAAGCGGCCGGTCTGTACGAACGGCTCGCCGTACCACTCAAGGCTGAGCTCGGGGGTGATCGCGTAGTTGAGCCGTGTCTGGATCGAGATCGTCTTCCGGTCGGTCGACGCGAACACGTAGCGCTCGCCGAAGGTGGCGGGCCGTCCTCCCTCGATCGTCTCCACGTACTGGCGCGTGTCGACGAAGCGGCGCCAACGAGGATCGATGGAGAGCTCGAACGACCCGGTAGGCTGGAGCTCCACGCCGGCCTCCAGGATATACCCCCAGCCGCCGAGCTCGTCCTCGCTGTACAGGCCGAACGCGCTGAACTGCGTCCGCTTGCGGCGGTCGCTTCCGACCGCGGCCGCGACGTTCCAACCCCAGCCGGTCCCCATGGAGGGGCCGCCCCGCGTCAGGTTGTCGTCCTGGGCGCGCGTGAAGAACTCGGCGCCCAGGAACCCACCCCAAAAGCTCTTGAAGGTGACGTCGTTCTCGAGGTCCAGGAAGGTGTACTGCCGGTCCCCACCGAAATTCCACCCCGCTCCCGAGATTGCCCGCAGCTCGTACTCATGGTACCAGGAGCCCGGCGTGGTCTCCCGGTATCGCAGGGCGCCGAAGGCGCGGATCCGGTCGGCTTTGGTCAGGCGCCCGATGTCGTTGATCTCGAAGCCGGGGCTCTGGAAGCCGCCCTCGACCTCCCACAGCCAGTGCTCACCGGTCTCGCGCTCGAACTCGAGCTCGCCCGCATAGCCGGATAGCGAAGTGCGCGTGGGATCGAGAGTCACGTAGTCGGCGTCCGGCCGTTGGTAATAGCGGGCGCTGGACTCCTGCACCTCCCGGATCGCTGCAGTGTCGCCTCCCACATGGCTGAAGCCGGCGTACCCTCCCAGCTCGTACTCGCCGCCCTTGAGGCGGAAGTTCCAGTCGGCTCCACCGCTCAACGCGTTGCGTGTCAGGAGCGCCCCGAGAGGATCTTCGCTCGACGTGCCCACGTCCCGGCCGACGCCGGTGAGGGTGAGTCCTACGGTGGAGACGGAGGCGCCCAGCTCCTGCTGGAGGCGAACGACCCCCCAACCGGCCAGGGGCTCGATCCTAAACTCCTCTGTTTCGGCCGAGGCCGTGTCGAATACGCTGGCGTACTCGTTCGCCGTCAGCGCGCCTAGGGCCCCGACCGAGAGCCCTGAGTTCAGCCGCCCCGTCAGCTTCGCGGCCCCCAGGATCGTGGTCAGATCGGCCGCATCCACGAAGTCGCCCCCGACCGAATCAAGCAGGTCTTCGTCCGCCTCACCGCCAGGAGGCGCTCCGATCCGGCGAGAGAAGTAATAGCGTGGCCCCCTTCCCCTCAGGAGTTGGTCGCCCTCGATGAAGAAGGGCCGCCGCTCGGGGAAGAAGACCTCGAAGGCGGTCAGGTTGACCACCGCGGGATCCGCCTCCACCTGCCCGAAGTCCGGGTTCACGGTGGCGTCCAGGGTGAGGTTCGGCCCCAGCCCCGCCTTCAGGTCCAGCCCGAACCGCGGCTCGAGCTCGCTGCCGTCCTCGAACGGGTTCGCATCCTCCACCAGCTCCTGACTCGTGAAGGTTGCGTCAGCCGAGAAGTAGGGGACGAGCTCCACCGGGCGCCGGGCGTTGACGGCCTGGATGCCGGTCAGATCGCCAAACCAGGAGGACCAGCCCGACTCGTCTTTCGGAACGGCCACCCAGAAGATGTCCTCGTTCTTGGTCGGGATGTAGCGGTTGATGTTGACCCCCCACATCTGCTCGACACCGGACCGGAAGCGGAGCTGTGAGAACGGGATCGACATCTCGGCCGTCCACCCCTCATCGTCGAGGTGGGCTTCGGCCTGCCAGACAGGGTCGAAGGAGCCGTCGCGGGAGAACTCGCGGTCACTGGAGTGATACCAATCCAGCCGCACGCCGGCCGCCGTGACCGCAAAGCTATAGGCGGTGCGCCGGTCTTGGTAACCGTCGATCGAGACGATGAGGCGCTCGGAGTTCCCGTCGTTGTCCCGCCGAGTCATCACGGCCCGGATGCCCTCCGGGTCCTCGCTGTACATCCGGGCGCCTATGTACAGGCGCTTGCCGTCGTAGGCGAACGCCACCTCCGTGCGCTCGGAGGGCGCTGCGCCCTCGACCGGCTCCTTCTGAACGAAGTCCGAGGTGAAGGTGGCGCTTTTCCAGACTTCGTCGTCCAGCCAGCCGTCGAGCTTGATCGACGCCTCGGGCGGAATCCGGTAGGCCTCCATCGTCTTGCTGATGCAGCCGGCGCCCTGAGTCCTCCGGCAGGGGCTAAGGGCGGCCGAGTCGCCGGCGAGCCCCTCCCTGATCGTGTCGGATCGGGCGATCGGAGACAGATCGGGAATCGTGTCCGCCGCCGTCTGAGCCCACACGCTGGCCGGCGGCCAGAGCAACACCGCCAGTATGACACACCCCACCGTCAGACAGGCCCCTAGGAGGCCGACCCGGCAATTGAGTTGACTGACCGCGCTGCGATCCGGTCGCAGGGTCGCTGGCTGCATTCGGTTCCTGATCCCGCCGTTCACCCCGGTGAACGTGTCCTACCCCAGAGCAAGCCTCTCGACCACCGGCAGCCCCATGGGAGTCGATGGAGGATGGCGGTGGCGACCCAAGAATCTGGCAGCCCCCGCGCCGTGTGAATAGCAGCGCCATCATACCAACCCCCGGGTATCGTCGGCGGGTTGCCATCACATCAGCGAAAGGCGGGCCCGCCTCGACCGCCCGGCATCCAGCCCCAACCCCCGCGGGCGGCGGCCGCTGCCGAACAGAAGGTAGATGCTCGAGACGCCGAGGAAGATCCACGGGAGCTGTAGGACGCTGACTCTCTCGGTCGTGTGCCACTCGGCATCTGTAAGCTGCTCGTCCGTCCGCTGGCGGACGTAGAACGGAGCGCGCAGGGTGTACAGCCGTTGGTCCACCTGGCGCCTGGTCTCGCTCGTCTGCGTCGCTTGGGGAAGGCTGTCCGTCGGCGGCGCGGAGTGAATGACGCGCCGGAGCGGGAGGCCGTAGAAGCCTACGAAGAACGAGAGCGAGAGAATGACCGGCCAGGCCCATCGCGCGATTGCTCCGCGATAAGAGCCGGCCTCGGAACGTCCACCCCTGTTCAGCGTGCGGGTCGAAAACGAGTGCGCGACCAAACCGACGCACATAAGTGCGGCGGCAGCCGAAAGCGTGATTCCGGCGACGTCGATCCAGCTCATGACTCCGTCTCCTTTGCAGGCTCGATGGGTCGAGGCGGCGCGTCCTCAGCTCCGCGACTGGCAGTCGCAGAAACGTGGCGGGCGTAGGACGAAACCAGCGTCGCCGCATGCCGCTGGGCGGTCTCGTCAGACAGTGGGGGCACAATCAGGAGTGGTCGGTCGCTGCCGTCCAGCAGGACGCTGGTCGGCGTCGCCAGGTGACCGATTCGTGCCAGCAACCGCCGGGCCTGGCCGGTCATATCGTAACGGACGGGGAAGGCGGGCTTCGGCTCGCCCAGGACCGCATCGCCAGCGATCCTAGGTCGATCGAAACCGATCCCGATCCCTACCACGCGCACGGCCGAGTCCCGCGCGATCGAGTTCCAGCGGCGCACGAGCCCAGCATACGCCTGGCAATCCCCTGGCTGGAACAGGAAGAGGAGCGTGGGCCTTCCGTCACCTGCGGCCAGCTCGGACGCCATCGACAGCGCACGATTCTCGCCAAGCCGAACGGCGACGAGCAGCGAGAGGAACGCGGCTGTCGCCAGCAACAACCGCGCCCCCGCTTCACCCCCGCTCAGTCGCAATGTCGGGGTGCCCAGCCAACGTAGTCGCGGCCCCACTGGCACCCGCCGCTGCCCTGCGACGGCTCCAGAGAGGTGTCTCCTCCTCCGCCGCCTCCGGCGCTCGAGCCCGCCGGCAGATACTTGTGCGTCGTCGTGCACTGCTTGTAGAAGAGCATGTTCACGCACGACTCGTTCTCCCAGCAGACGTTTCCGCTGTTTGTCGCGCTGCAGCTGCTGGCAGCCGCCTGTGGCTGACCCGGAACGGCGAGATAGATGCTTGCCGTTGCCAGGAGCGTCAGGGCGCCCGCGAGGAGCCGCGGGCGGGATGGGTTCTTCATCTTGCCTACTCCATGTTGAGGGATCATTGGTGCCGCAGTCTGCCGGCCCTTCTCAACACGGGATCAAAGGATGGGCTGGAGAAAGACTCTCAGGCGGGGAGGTGGTAAAAGGCGAGCGCCAGGATGAGGTAAACGGCGATGAGCTGCACGCCCTCCATCCAGTGGGTCTGGCCGTCGTCGGAGACCTGGCCGATGATCAGCACCGAGAGCGCCACGGCCATCACCTCCATGGCGGTGAAGTGGAGATCCATGGGGGCGGGACCGATCGCGTAGCTCAGGAAGACGAGCAGCGGCGCCACGAAAAGTGCGATCTGGATGGAGGAGCCGATCGCGATGTGGACGGCCAGGTCCATCTTGTTCTTGAGCGCCATCAGCACGGCCGTCGAGTGCTCGGCCGCGTTACCGACCAGCGCGATCACGATGACGCCCAGAAAGACCTCCGTCATGCCGAGCGCCTCCCCGGCCTCGTGCACACCGCCCACGAGCAGCTCGCTCATCCACGCCACGAGCGCCGCGGTCCCTAGGAGCACCAGGAGGGCCTTCCCCTTCGACCAGTGCGGTCCCACGATCTCCTCGACGGCCTCGGCGGTCTCGGGGTCCACCTCCGAGGGCACGACCCCCGTGTACAGCTGGCTGTGCGTCTTGAGCGTGAAGAGGAGGCTGAGGATGTAAGTCGCCATGAGTACGACCGAGATCTCCAGGCTCAGAGTTCGCTCGACCCCCGCCGAGGTGCCCGACGCGATTCCGTGGAAGATGGACGGGACGACGAG
>JBDHFW010000182.1:0-8229 GCA_039590175.1 Gemmatimonadota bacterium
GCCCTGCCGCTCGAACAGGATGTCGTGCATCTGCCAGAACTTGCCGACCGCTCCCGCGCAGAAGGCCGCCTCGATCGCCGGCCAGGCGAGCTGGTGGCTCGGGTTCGCGAAGGAAATCCATACGTACTCCACCTTCCCGGTCTCGATGTAGAGGCTGTCGAGAACGGGGAAGGTCTCGCGGTTGAACCGCGCGCAGAACGGGCACTGGAAGTCCGAGACCTCCAGGATCCGGACCGGCGCCTCCGGGCTGCCCATTATGCGGGACTGGTCTGCCCGGTTGATGAGGACACTGTGCTGCGTCGGCAGCACGGCCCACTCCTCCTGGGCCGGGTCGCTTTCCAGGGAGCTCTCGCCGGTCGGCTCCCCGGCAGGGGACGGCGTCTCCTGAGCGGTTCCGGGCTCCCCCGAGCAGCCGAGCGCTACCAGCAGCGCCATCGCCAGACCGGGTCCGGCCCTTCGCCGGACTCGCCGCCCGGTGTTCTCTGGGTCGGTCATACCGTCGTCATCCGTTCTTCTCCGATGGCGGAGCCGCCGGCTCCGGCCATCTCATCGTGTTCCTCGCAGAGGATCAGGTAGGCTGCCTCAACGTGGCGTGCTTCCGTGTGCACGCTGCCGACGGCCAAGCGCAGAGTGTAGCGGCCGTCCAGAACCGTGTGGGAGAGGAAAACGGGCCCTCGGCGGTTCACGCGCGCCATCAGCTCCCGATTCCACTCGTTCGACACTTCAAGCTCGTTCGACACACGGCCGCCCTCGTTGGCTGCCTCGAGGTCGTCGAACTCTGCGGTCATCCGCGCCTCGGAAGTCCCGGAGCGCGTTCTCTGCGGATGCGCCCGAAAGCACACGGTGCTGAAGGGAACCGGGGCCGCCAGCTCGAATCGGCTGTCCCGCCGCATCCGATCCGCGAAGTCGGCGGCCACGCGAAGGTGGCGGCGAAGCAGGGCCCGAAGCCCGGTCGCTCCCATCTGCCGAAACAGAAACCACAGCTTGAGGCCGCGAAAGCGGCGTCCCAGCGCCAGACCCACGTCCATGAGGTCGAGTGCGCCCTCGTGCTCCGAGCTCAGGTACTCCGGCGTCAGCGCCAGGGAAGCTCTGAAGGGCCTCCGGTCGCGGAACAGCAGGACGCTGCAGTCCATCGGAGTCGCCATCCACTTGTGCGGATTCACCACGATGGAGTCCGCTCGATCCCAGCCGTCGAACAGCTCCCGCTTCTCGGGCAACATGGCGGCCGGACCGGCATACGCGGCGTCGACGTGCAGCCAGACACCCGCTTCCGCACAGATATCGGCGATCTTCGCCACTGGATCGACGGCGTTGCTGGAGGTCGTACCGATGGTCGCGCAGACCATCGTGGGCAGGGCGCCGGCCTCGAGGTCGGCACGGAGCTGCCGCTCCAGAGCCCGGGCGTCCATCGCGTACCGATCGTCGGTCTCTATTCGCCGGAGGCCTTGACGCCCAAGGCCGGCGGCGATCGCCGCCTTCTCGAGCGACGAGTGAGCTTGATTCGAGACGTACACGGCGAGTGGCGGCACCTCGGAGCGGCCCGTGAGGCCGAGCTCTCGAGAATCCACGCCCACGTCCTCGCGAGCCGCGAGCAGGGCGGTGAAGCTGCTGGTCGATGCGGTGTCGAGGATGACGCCGTCGAACACCTCGGGCAGCCCCAGCAGCTCTCGGAACCAGACGATGACGCGCTCCTCGAGCTCGGTGGCCGCGGGCGAGGTTCGCCAGAGCATGGCGTTGACGCCCAGCGTGGCGACCACGAACTCCGCGAGGATCCCGGCGGCCGAGGAGGAGCTCGCGAAGTAGGCGAGGAATCCGGGGTGGTTCCAGTGCGTCAGACCGGGGAGGATGATCCGGTCGAGGTCGTCGAGGATCGCCTCGAACGGCTCCGCATCCTCGGGCGCCGAAGAGGGCAGCATCGCCGCCGTCTGGCCGGGCGACACCCGCGCCAGCACCGGAAACTCCTCCACCCGGTCGCGGTAGTCCGCGACCCAGTCGGCGACCCGACTTGCCGCCTCGCGGAACTCCTCCGGGCTCAGATCGCCAGCTCTGGCCACTGATACAGTACGTAGAACACGATCGCCGCACCCGCGAGGGCCATGTTCTTCATGAAGTGAGCCATCTCCATCTGACGGGCGGTCTCGTTCTTCTCTTTCCAGAACGCGTGCATCCTGACCGCGGCGGCGAAGAGGAAGAGAACCAGCAGCCAGGCGCCCACATCGACCCAGGCCCACAGCAGCACGCTCAGGCCTCCCGCGATGATCATCAGCCCGGTGAGCGGCACCATCGTTCTTGCGGCCGCGACTCCCTTGGCCTCGGCGTACGCCGCCATCGCCTCCCTCTGGGTCAGGTGGGCGAGCCCGGAGGCGATGAAGATCATCGCGAACAGGATTCTGCCGATCCAAAACAGAGTGTTCATCGCGCATCTCCTCTCGGTCTTCCGGCTGCCGGCCACCTTCGGTCGGCCCTTCGCCGCTTCACGACGTCCGGCCCGGTTCTCTAAGCTCCATCAGGAAATCGACGGCTCGCCGAAGATGTGGGATCACGATCGAGCCGCCCACGATGAGGGCGACAGCGAAGGCCTCGAAGAGCTCGTCGTCCGTGGCACCCTCGCGCACGCAGCCGTCCAGGTGGTAGCGGACACAATCGTCGCAGCGAAGGACCATGGAGGCGACGAGGCCGAGCAGCTCCTTGGTCGCGAGGTCCAGGACGCCCGGCTCGTACGCCCGGGTGTCGAGCGCGAAGAAGCGGTTGATGGTGAGGTTGCCAGAGCCGAGGATCAGGTCGTTCATGCGTTCCCGGTAGGCTCTGAACTCGTCGACGCTGCCCGTCATAGCGAAACTCCGTCTGCCTTCCCTTCGGCGTGAAGCTACCTTACGGGCCCATGACCTCAACCGCGACCTCGCCGGAACTGGACGAGCTTCTCGCAGGCTGCCTGCTCGGCCTCGATGAGGAGATCGAGGCGGTGCGCGACCAGCTCGCGGCGCGCGGCCTGGGAGAGCCGGTTCATGTGTCCGGCGGCCACCTGGCCGATGCCGCCGGAACGCCGCTCTACGAATGGCGGCTTCCCTCCTCCCGGCACGACGTCCGGCCGAACGACGCGGTTCGGGTTGTATGCGAGGCCGGCGAGTCGGCGGGATTCGTGACGGCGGTGAACCGCGAGACGCTGCAGGTGCGTGTCGTGGCCTCCGACTGGCTGGGTCGCGTCCCGGCCGCCGCCTCGCTGGAGTTCGACCCGACGTGGCTCTTGGGCTCTCTGCGATCGCGTCTCGAGGCCGTGCGAGATAAGCCTTCCCGATTTCACCCCTCCACCGTTCTTCGCTTGTTCGGTCGAATCGCTCCGACGGTTGGTGCCGCCGAGGCACGGCGGCCGGACTCTCGAGACCTGAACGAGGCTCAACGTGAGGCCCTGGCGCGGATACTGGGCAGCGACGTCCAGTTCGTCTGGGGACCTCCGGGAACCGGAAAGACGAGGCTGCTCGGCCATGCGGCGGCCGAGCTGGCGGAGACCGGCAAGGTCCTCGTGACGGCCGTCACGAACGGTGCCGTGGACGAGGCCGCCTATCGTGCGGCGGACGTTCTGGGTCATGAAGCGGTCGGAGCGAACCGGATCGTGAGGGTGGGGGCGGAGCTCAGCCGGACGGGCGATCGCGCTCTGTCTCTGGAGGCCGCTCTCGAGCGACGCCTAGCGGGCGGAAGGCTGGCAGCCGCCATCGAGCAGCTGGAGCGCGAAGCCGGCATTCGTCCGCCCCCCAAGCGACCTGCCATGCTCCAGAGGGTTCGGCTCGCCCGCTTGACGGCGGTGGCCGGGAAAGTCGACGATCACGAGATCATCTCAGCCGCCGCCGGCATCTCCAGGGATCTGCAGCTTCAGGCGATCCTGGCGCTCCGGGAAGCGGATGTCGTGCTCACGACCTTCGCGAGGCTAGCCCTGTGGGATGAGCTTGCCGCCCTCCGGTTCGAGGCCTTGGTGATCGATGAGGCGAGCGCGGCCCCGCTCCCTTACGTGGCGTTGGCCGCGTCACGGACCTCGGGAACGACGGTGGCGATCGGCGACTTCCAGCAGCTACCCGCCGTCGTCTGCTCGCGAGGGGTGACGGCTTCGAGATGGCTCGGCCGCGATCTCTTCCGGGAGACCGGCATCGTGGAAGAGAGGGCGGGCGAGGTCAGCCTCCCCTCTCCACGGGATATGCTGTGCGCCATGCTCGATGAACAGTATCGGATGGCGCCGCCCATCCGGCGCTTGGTCAGCGAGCTGTTCTACGGGAACCGTCTCCGAGATGCCCCCGAGGTCGCGGATCGACCACGGCTAGCTTCCCCACTGGTCCTGGTCGACACCGAGGAGGAGGGGTCGACGGTCACGCGTGCCGAGGGCTCTCGCACGAACGCGGTTCACGTACGACTCGTGCTGCGGCTTCTCGAGGATCTCGCCGGCTGCGGAATCGCCGACGTCGCGGTCGTCGCTCCCTACAGGCTGCACGTTCGCAAGCTGTGGGAGGCGGTACGCGATCAGCTCGGTCCGGCGGCTCCGGCGAGACTGGAGATCGCGACCATCCATCGCTTTCAGGGGCGAGAGAAGTCCGTGGTGATCCTGGACACCGTGGACGCACCGCCTGGCGCGAGCTGGTTCCTCAACGAAGGCCGCAACGCTGATCTGCCGCGCTTGATAAACGTGGCGCTCTCACGGGCGCGCCACGCGTTGGTGCTGGTTGGCACGGTTGCGGGCCTGCGGCGCACGCTCCCGCCCGACGCACTGATCAACCGAATGGTCGCCACGGTCGCCATGGAGGGAAGGGCCGTGAGAGCCCGCGACCTGGGTCGGTCCGTCGAGCCCGCGAGTCTGTGGGGCGTCGCCACGACACCGACTCGACACGATCCGATTCCTTCAGAATCAACTGTCGTAGGTCAGCAATGACGGGCGATCGCTAAACAAACTTCCTAAAATCATAGGTTGGCCGGCCAACGGGGTTGACCTAAAAAAAATCTTTTTGTATCATTGGGTCGTGCTCGAGGAGGAAGCACCAGCAAGACCGGATGCTGCACTCACTGGCACGGATCAACGGGTCGCTCGGCGTGGGGAAAGGGATCGGACCGAAAGGGACGTGACTGGAAGCCACACCGCGGGTTGAGCGAAGATGGTACCAGGCCCCGTTGGGTCTTGGAAGGCAAGCGCAGCTGACCAAGACGTAGATGCCAGAGCGGTGAGATCTGTCTGAAGGCGGGTCGAATCCTCCCTCAGCCCCTGACGCTCTTCGGAGTGGCCCGTCCACCCGATTGGCCTCGAGAGCCCGACCTTCCTGCCCTGACGATACCGAGCTCGCTGTCCATGTTTTTTGGAAAAACGCGCACGACGAATGTGGAAGGGGTGTTGAGAAAAAGAGGGAATACGTTTCTTGGTGCCGGTTCTCGCCGTATGCGGAACAGGAAGCCGGTTATCCACGCCACTGTGGATTGAGGTCCGGTCGGAAGGCTGGAGCTCCGGCCGTAAGGCTGAGTCGACCCGCGTATTGCCGGGATCGGATTCAAGACGTACCGGGGAGGGATTGGAGCGCGCCCGGTTCGAGGGTGGGTGAGGAGAGAGGATGAGGATCGTCGCACAACGAGTATCCCGAGCGATCGTTCGCGTGGACGGAGAGACGGTCGGCAGCATAGGTCCGGGCCTGCTCGTCCTTGTCGCGTTTAGCGCTGCCGATGGCAAGGCGGAGCTGGCGTGGATGGCCCGGAAGCTGACCGGCCTCCGAGTCTTTCCGGATGACGAGCGCAGGATGAACCGATCGGTTCGCGAGGCGGGCGGCTCCCTTCTGGTCGTCTCCCAGTTCACACTCTACGGGGACACGTCTCGGGGAATGCGTCCGTCCTTTACGGAAGCGGCGTCGCCGGAGACGGCCGAGGGGCTGTACGATCTCTTCCTGGACGCCCTGCGAGCGGAAGGCGTTCCCGTCGAGAGTGGCCGATTCGCCGCCATGATGGAGGTCGAGCTCGTCAACGACGGCCCCGTCACTCTCATCCTCGATCGGTAGCAGATTCCCGGCCCGCGGAGATAGGTTCGCCAAGGCGATGCTGCAGACCGGTGGGTCGGTGGCTGGTCGTCCGGGCAGCGTTACACTGGAGCACCGATGGCCGATGTGAGATGAGGAATCAGGCAGACACTGGACGGGAGCGCCCGCTGCGTGTGGGCGTGATCGGATCGGGCAGCCGGCTGGACCGAGAGACCGCCGAGGCGGCGCGTCGGGTCGGAGCCGCCCTGGCTCGGGGTGGAGCCGTTCTCGTATGCGGTGGCCTGGGCGGCGTCATGGAAGCGGCCGCGGCCGGGGCGCGCGACGCGGGCGGGACCGTTCTGGGCATTCTCCCCGGATCGGACGCGGGCGCGGCCGCTGCGGGAGTATCGATTCCGATCCCCACCGGCCTCGGGGAGGCTCGCAACGTGCTGGTCGTTCGTTCATCGGAGGCGGTGGTAGCGATCGCGGGAGGTTGGGGCACCCTCAGCGAGGCGGCGTTCTGCCTCAAGCGAACGGCTGGACGATCCCGAAGAAGCCGCCGAGCGCGCGCTTCGTGCGGCCGGCCGGCGCCGAGCGACCCCTTTGGAAGCGGCAAGAACGCCGGGAGGTATCGGTTGAATCCGTTCTACTTTTTGGCGACGCTCGTGCTGGCGCTGGTCGTGGCGGTGATCGTCGCGGGCGTGAGGGGCGGAGCTGCCGAGCGGAGGTCGATGATAGGCGATCGCGCCGATCCGGCCAATCGACAGCAGGCGTTGCTCGCCCGGCTCGCCGATCTCGAGTTCGAGTACCAGACCGGGAAGATCGGCGACGAGGAGTACCGGGAGCTGAGGTCGCCCCTGGCCAAGGCGGCGCTCCAGGCTCGTGCCGAGCTCGAGGGTTCCGGTTCGCCCGGAGGGGTGGATCGAGGCGGCGAACGAGACTCGGCGACGTAGCCGGTCGATGAGCGAGCGCCCGGTCGATCTGCGGAGCGATACGGTTACCCGGCCATCTCCCGGAATGCGCGAAGCGATCGCGGGAGCGGAGGTGGCGGACGACGTGCTGGGCAAGGACCCGACGGCGGACCGGCTCGAGCGACGCGTGGCGGAATTGCTGGGGAAGGACGCGGCCCTCTTCTTCCCGTCTGGAACGCAGGCGAATCAGGCGGCGGTGCTGCTGCACACGCAGCCCGGCACGGAAGCCGTCTGCGAGCGCGAGGCGCACGTCTTCCACTACGAGTACGCGGACGCGGCGTGGCTCGCGGCGATCAGACCCGGAGACCGGCACCATCCCACGACCAGCCTGTTCTGCCTCGAGAACACCCACAACATGCACGGCGGCAAGGTCCTGCCCGTCGACAACATGCGGGAGGTTCGGGCGTTGGCCGACGAGGCGGGGATCCCGGTGCACCTGGACGGCGCCCGTCTGTGGAACGCGGCCGCGGCTTCGGGCACCCCCCTCCACGCCTTCGCGGCCGAGGCGGACACCGTGATGGTCTCCCTCTCGAAGGGACTCGGCTGTCCGATCGGGTCGCTTCTGGTCGGCGAGGCCTCGCTCATCGACAGGGCCTGGTGGGCACGGAAGCGGCTGGGCGGGGGAATGCGCCAGGTCGGCGTCCTGGCGGCGGCGGGCCTGTACGCTCTCGACCACAACCTCCCGCGTCTCGCCGAGGATCACGACCGCGCCCGGAGGCTGGCCTCCGGAGCGAACGCGGTGGTCGGGTTGAGCGCCGAGCCGCCGGACACCAATATCGTGATGATCCGGATCGCCGACGGCGGCCCCGATCCCGAGAAGCTGAGCACCGAGCTGGACCGATCCGGCATCCTCATTCTCCCCGCAGGGCCCGGCAGGCTGCGAGCGGTGACCCATCTCGATGTCGACGACGAAGGCATCGGGCGCGCGGTCGACGCCCTCTCCGGGGCCATGGGCCGGTTGACGGGAGGATGATTGACGCCTCCATCGTGGTTTGCAGGGCGCGGGCTCACCGGCACCTCAAGTTCGGATTCGTCGCTCAAAAGCCTCGATTCAGCCCCGATTCACGAGACCCGAAGAAATTGCGAAAGGTAGCAGGCGGTGCTATAGTGGCTCACGCGGAGGCGCGGCCCCGCCTTGTCGGCGTTTCAGTGACGCCGAGCAGACCTCAAAACCCATCTTCAGGACGTCTTCACCCATGGCCGTAGAGCTCAGCGACGAGAGAAAGAAGGCGCTGTCCGTGGCGATCAGCCAGATCGAGCGTGCGCACGGGAAGGGCGCCATC
>JBDHFW010000183.1:0-5680 GCA_039590175.1 Gemmatimonadota bacterium
GGAGTGGCTGGTACGCGACCTCTGCATCATGTTCGCCTACTTCCAGGAGCACGGCCTGAAGGCGAGCGAGGGGGAGGTGGCGGAGCTGACGCGGCTTCTCGGCCGCCCGCCCCGCTCGTTCGAGGAGTTCGTGGCGGAGATCGCTCCGGGCTGGGCGTAGCGGAGATCGCTCCGGGCTGGGCGTAGCGGAGCCGGAACGCCGCCAGCCGGGAAGCCGTCTCCGCTCTGGCAGAAGGCGGGTAAGCGATTCGCGCCGCTCAGGTTGACACGGTCAGCAACCTGCATCCATCATCTGCACGTGATCAGAGCGACGCTCAACGGCTACGAGGGATACGAGCCGACGACCAGCTCCATCCAAAGTACTCAGCCCTGACGGTCTCCATGTCTCTGATGAAGGAGCTCCGCGAGCGACGGCTGCTCGCCTACATGGGTGCCTACCTGGTCACCGGGTTCGTGGCCCTCGAAGGCGTCGACCAGCTCATCTCCTACGAGATCCTCCCGTCTGTAGCGTATCCGGTGGCGCTCGTCGTCTACCTTTTCGGTATCATGGGCAGCCTCACGTTCGCCTGGTACCACGGCGAGAAGGGCCGCCAGGAGGTCTCGAGGCGGGAGATGTCGATCCACGCCACGCTCTTTGTCCTCGCAGCCGCGACCGGATTCTATGTCGCAAGGGCCGAGCTCGCGGACCAGGAGCGCGAGCGGATGCGCCTGGCAGGACTCGAGCAGCTGTCGCCCACGGAGGATCCGCGGCGTATCGCAGTGATGTACTTCGAGGACCGCAGCCCAGGCGGCGAGCTCGCATATCTTGCCGATGGCCTCACCGAGACCCTGATCGATGAGCTGAGCCAGATCGAGGCCCTGCACGTCGTGTCGCGGAACGGATCACGGCTGTATCGCGGTTCCGGTCTATCGCTGGACAGCATCTCTCAAGCTCTTCAAGTGGGAACCCTCGTCGAGGGGACGGTGGCTGAGTCCGGGGATCAGTTGCGGGTGAGCGTCCAAATGATCGACGCGGCCTCCGGCAAGCAGGTGGGAAGCCGCAGATTGGAGCGCTCGCGGGACGAGCTCTTCGTGCTGCTCGACGATTTGTCGCTCGAAATGTCGCTCTTCTTGCGTGAGCAGCTGGGCGAAGAGATCGCCATGCTCCAGGTCACGGCCGGTACGAGTGACACCGAGGCGTGGGCGACCGTTCAGCGGGCGCGCCAGGTAGCGGAACTCGCTCAGGAGCTCGGAGCGGCTGGCGACTTTTCAGCGGCCTCTGCAGAGCTTCTTCGAGCCGATTCGCTGCTCGATGCGGCCGAGAACCTCGATGATCAGTGGTTGACCCCGGTGACGGAGCGCGGTTGGGTGGCCTACCGGCAGGCTCGTCTCGGAGGATTCGACCGCTCCCACTATGCTGATTGGATCGAGCGGGGCATTGGTCACGCGCAACAGGCCCTGTTGAGAGAGCCGACGGACGCAGATGCCCGCGAATTGAGAGGGACCCTCCAGTACTGGCGGTACCTCCTCAACCTAGCTGCAAGCCCGGATGAGGCCGAAGAGCTTCGCGGCGCCGCGGAGGTAGATCTTCGCGCCGCGGTAGATTCGGAGCCGGACCAGGCTTCCGCCTGGGCCTCGCTGAGCCACCTATTGGCCGGGAAATCCGACATTGCGGGTGGCAAGCTGGCCGCGCTGCGGTCCTATGAGGTAGATCCGTACCTCGCCAACGCCGACGTCGTGTTATGGAGACTGTTTCAGATGTCCATGGACCTCGAGGACGACGTCGAGGCGAGAAACTGGTGCGAAGAAGGACAGCGCCGGTTCGCGGAGAGCTTCAGGTTCGTGGAGTGCCAGATCATGATCCAAAGTCTGAAGGGACAACAGCCGAACATCGATCATGCGTGGCAGTTGCTGGATCGATATATGGAGCTGAGTCCAGCGCACCTCAGGGAGTTCAATCGACACAAGGGTGAGATGCTGATCGCGATGGCGCTTGCACGGGCCGGGCAAGTCGACAGCGCGCGCGCCCTTGCAGAGCGGGCTCGGGCCGATGCGACGGTCGATCCTGTCCGAGAACTCGCCTACATCGAGGCGATCGTTCGCACGTGGCTCCAAGAGTATGACGAGGCGATTCGTCTCCTGGGGGTCTTCCTCGCGGCGAATCCGGGCCAGCGCGAGTCGGTGGCACGGGACCAAACCTGGTACTTGACGGATCTCCGTGCACAGCCGGGGTTTAACTCACTCGTAGCCCCCTAGCTTCCGTCGCCCCCCAAAGCGCCGGCCCGTTGCCGTGCTGGGCACAGATTCCTATTTTTTTCTTCGTCCCACGAGTAAAGGGTACATCGTGTCTGGCCCGAACGCAGCGTCGAGGGAGAAATCTCCGACAGGACACGCCAGATTCTTCCCGACGTGCGAAGCGGAAACGTCCCCGACTAGCTTGCCTCTCATGTGTTGGCAGGCTCGCGGAGCTCTACCGTCACCTGAAGTGGAGACTGCCCAAGATGCTTATTCGGAAGAGAATGGCCTACGCAGGACTGTTCATCGCGGTGGGCGCCGCCGCGTGCGGTGAGAACTCGGGCGTTACTCCGCCTGACCCTCAGTTCGCGGCGGGAGGTAACCAGCCCACCTGCTTCGGCACTGCGACTACTTTCGATGCCGTAAAGACGGCTTCCAGGGACTACTGGCCCGGGAGCCTGCGGAATGACTTCCTCTCTCTGCTGGGCGGCATAGGCACGACCCAGGCTGCCTCGGAGGCTGCCGCGTTCAGGGGACTGCAGGCGATCGCGGCCAGCGTCGATCCCGTCGAGGCGGTGGGTGTTTGGGCTCAATTCACGGACGAGGGAGGTAGCGCTGCGGAGGGTGCCACGCTCGCCCAAGAGCTGATCAAGTGCGGCTTCAACGTGAACGCAGGCTCGGGGCTGCCCGCCCTTGCCGACCTCACGACGTCCCTCGAGCCCGGCGGTGCGATAGCCGTCCGCAACCTGCCGGGTGTGCCCGACGCGATTGTGTCGAGTCGTTGGGGTGTGGGTCTGGGGAGGGCGGATGATCCGGCAGACAAGGAGCCGATATGGCTGACCGCTCCGCAGCCCGATGACTGTGATATTATCGACGACGTGGTCGAGAGCTGCGATTGGTTCCGTCCGTTCGGAGACGACAAGCCGAGGCTGGTTTATGGCGGACCGCTCGAGAAGGTCGGGTTAACCGAGGAGAGCGCGGGCGCCCTTTTCGGCTTTGAGTTCAACAACTTTCCGAACCTGCCGTTCCAAGTCGACCACAACATGATCGTCGCCACCTGCGACGCCGATGGCACCGGCGGTGGGCCCACGGGCAACAAGGTGCTCAGAGACAACGGCGTCCTCACTAGCAGCCCGGTCGGTTCGGCGTACTGTTTGTCGATCGAGCGGGACGACCCGCAGCCCGGTGGCGATTTGTCACTGCTCTCGCGCCTGCAGCGGCTGGCGGTCCGCCTGGTGTCTCCCGAGGCGCTTCACGCCGGTGCGGTCTTGCGTCCGGGAGGGCTGGCCGGACTGGCGAGCGGATTCAGCGAGTTCTTCGACGCATTCGTGCCAGAGGTGGAGCTGTTGTTCCTCACCGAGCCCTGCGGCGATACGAGCGTGGACGTAGCGATCCCCATCAGCGGAGACGACTCCCTGTGTGCTGATGGGAACGTGCTGAAGGTACGGGCCCAGACGGCGGTTCGCGGCGCCCTCGGCGGAAACCCGATCGAGGAGATCACGATCACGGTCGATGCGATCAAGAACAACGCGACCAACACCTTCCTCGAGTGCGGTGGGGGCGCGTGCGAAGAGGACACCGGCAGCGACGGCCCGGACAGCGGGGTCGCCACCTTCGGGTCACCCATCATCATCAGCTCGGAGGGGAATCCAACCTCCGCCGCCGGAGGTTACCGTCTCGAAGCTACGGCCACAGGCTTCCCGCCGGCTGTGTCCCAGAGCTTTCACGTGGCTCCGAACTAGTGAGCACCTGAGAACCCCCTCCGGTTATGAGGCGCTCGGGGTGCTGAGGCACAGGGCTCCGACGAGAGGGCGGCCCCGCGGGGCCGCCCTCTATCTTGTTGAACGAAGCGATTGCGCTCCCGTCGGCTGGGAGGGTAGTCTGATGGCTCGCGCTTAATAGGAACTGCGAGGAGGGTCCGTGCTGAAGGAGTTCAAGGAGTTTGCCGCCAAGGGAAACATGTTGGACATGGCGGTGGGTATCGTGATCGGAGCGGCTTTTGCCACAATCATCGGTTCCCTCGTCAATGACATCATCATGCCGATGGTCGGCCTCGCGATCGGCGGAGTGGATTTCTCCGAGTTCTTCGCCGTGCTTAGCGACGGTGATCCGGTCGGTCCCTACTCCACTCTGGCGGCGGCCAAAGAGGCCGGTGCTGTCACGGTGAACTGGGGAGTCTTCGTCAACAGCCTTATCACCTTCCTGATCGTCGCCTTCGCGCTCTTCATGGTGATCAAGGGCTTCAACAAGATGAAGCGTGAGGAAGAGGCGCCGGAGCCCGAGGCTCCGCCCGAGCCAACGGCCGAGGAAACACTGCTCACGGAGATCCGGGACATCCTGAAGGCGCAAGCCTAGCAACCGAACCAGCTCGCCGGGCTGCGGCGTCTCGCCGCCGTCGTCCTCTGCGATTGCGGTTCATACATGCCACGGCCTCTACATGAACAGGTGTACAGGTAGAGGGAGTGGAACTGGAACACCGGCCGAGGGAGGTTGCTTCGGCCGGTTACACCAGCCCTACGGCTCGATAAGCCAGAAGATCGCTTCGTAGTTGAAAAGCGTGAACGCGATCCGGTCCCCCTGGGGGGAGTACGCGGGGTGGGCCTTGTCGGTGGGATCGGACGTGAGCTGCTCCGGCTCGCCCCCGCGCATCGGCACCCGCCACAACTGGAAGTGGCCCTCGTCGGCCGGCGCGACGTAGACCACCCACTCGAAATCGGGCGACACGCTGATTCCCGAGAAGGCCTGCTCGCTCTCGAACTCGTGAATCTTCCGGGGGGCGCCGCCGGTGCGGGCGATCACGTATACCGCCTTCGTGCCGCTGCCGTCGTCGGCCTCGAACACCAGCTGCTGGCCATCCGGTGACCACTCGGCGATCGAGATCTCGCCCACCGGTTCCGGGAGCGGGATCTCCGCGCTGGGGACCGTCACCTCGCCCGACTCCTGATCCACGCCGATGAGGTAGAGGCCGCCGCGCCTCGCCCCATCGTCTTCGTCGAAGCTGGGATACACAATCCAACGGCCATCGGGTGACCAGCGGGGCGTCCGAGATCCGCCGCGCCTCGCCGGGTCCGTCGGCCGGCATCAGCCAGATATCGTCCGAGTCCTCCGCGTGGGAGTGGAAGACGACCCACTTGCCGTTGGGAGACCAATGCATCCCCTGGTCCTCCGAGTCCGAGGAGCGAACGGTCCGGCCAGGCTGGTCTTCGGGGAGCGTGCCGTCGAAGGTCACGTACCCGAGGTGCTGCTCGATATCCGGGTATCGGAGGTCGTCAGCGGCGCGCCGCCAGCCCCCGAAGGTGAAGGCGATCCGCGAGCCGCTCCATGCCCACGACGGGGTCTCGGATTGGAAGGCGGTGACCAGGCGGGTCGTCCCGCCCTCCGCGGCCACGTAGGCGATGTTGGCGCGGTAGTCCTGCGTCTTGAAGAGGACCTTGCCGTCCCGCGACACGGACGGCGCGTAGGTGTC
>JBDHFW010000184.1:0-11881 GCA_039590175.1 Gemmatimonadota bacterium
GTCTTCTTCGCTTTTGCGACCCTCGTCGTGCTCATCATCGCCAGCTACTACGCCTCGATCCTCTTCGTCCTCGGGGGCGAGGTGGCCCAGGTCTACGAGGTGCGACGCAAGCTCAGAAGGCAGCGGGAGTTTTTCGATTAGGCCAAATAGTTGCCCGCGCGTCGGCCGCGAGTAGTTTTGTAGGGTCGCTCTAGCGCCGAGCGCGTCCCGCCCAGTGTTGAGACGACCTGCTGATCCGGAGGTAGAGTGGGAGGATCGGACGAGAAGAGGCGGGTCGTCATCCGCAACAAGAAAGCACGGCACGACTACGAGATCCTGGAGAGGGTCGAGGCAGGCGTCGTGCTACTGGGTGCGGAGGTGAAGTCGCTACGCGAGGGCAAGGCGAGTTTCGCCGACCCGTTCGCGAGAGTCGAGGACGGGGAGATGTGGCTGTACAACCTCCACATCACGCCCTACGCCGCGGCGACGATCGATCCGCCGGAACCAAGACGCAAGCGGAAGCTGCTCATGCAACGTCGGCAGATCGCCAAGCTGGCATCTCGGACCGCGGAGCGTGGTCTGACTCTCGTCCCGCTGGATCTCTACTTCACGCCGCGAGGACTCGCGAAGGTGACCCTCGGCCTGGCCAAGGGAAAACGCGCGCACGATCGGCGGGAGACCCTGAAGCGTGACGAGGCCAAGCGTGAGATGGAGAGGGCCGTGAGACGGGTGGGGCGCGCATGATGCCCTCGACTCGCGGCGCGCGTGGCGCCCGTTGCCTCCTCCCTACGATCGCCGCCCTCGGCATGCTGGCCTCGTCGGCTCCCGCCCGGGCGCAGGACGTCCGCGGGGGTTTCCTGTCGCTGGCGTCGGCGAGCGTCTCCGATCTCGAGATGGACCGCCGGTTCGGGTACCCGGCGATCTCGCTGGAAGACTTCCGGCGCCTGGGGTTCACGGACGTCGAGGCTCGGGCCGGCGTGGTGACCGCGATGGTGGAGGGCGCCTCTCTGGAGTTCTACATCGGGTCGCCGTTCTTCCGGTTCCGCCGGACGGTTCTTCAGCTTCCCAACCCGCCGTATCAGGCGGACGGTACGTACTGGGTTCCCGCCTCCCTGGTGACCGGGCAGGCCACGAGCCGCGGACAACCCGTCGGGTCGGGGGCAACGGCCGCGGCGAGCGCGGTCTCCGGGAGCGGCGGCGAGTCCGGTCGCACGACGGATGTCGCGGCCTCTCCCGCGCCCAGCGGGCCCCCGAGGCCCCTGAGGGTCGCCATCGACCCGGGACATGGCGGCCGCGATCCCGGAACGACCGGGCGCCGCGGCACACGAGAGAAGAACGTGGTCCTGGCGATCGCCAAGCTCGTCCACGCGGAGCTCTCGGCCATGAGCGGTGTCGAACCCATGCTGACCCGCGACCGCGACGTACTGATTCCGCTCAAGAAGCGGTCCCAGCTGGCGGTCGCCCAGGAGGCGGATCTGTTCCTGTCGATCCACGCCAACGCCTCGAGAAGCCGGAAGGCACAGGGCTTCGAGACGTTCTTTCTCGGAGAGGCGAGGACCGAGCTCTCCCGCGAGTTGGCCATCCGCGAGAACAGTGCTGTTCAGTACGAGGAAGAGGGCGAAGGGATCCGGCCCGAGGACGTGCAGTTCATCCTCGCACAGCTCAACCTGACCAGCAATCAGCGTGAGTCCGGCACCTTTGGCGGATACGTGCAGAACTCCCTCCGGGGGACTCTGCGAACGCCGGATCGGGGCGTGAAGCAGAACGGGTTGTGGGTCCTCGTTGGAGCGACCGGCAGCATGCCATCGATTCTGGTGGAGGTCGGCTTCCTCTCCAACGATCAGGAGGAGAAGTTCCTGCGCAGCAAGGCGGGACAACAGAGCGTGGCGGACGCGATCGTGGATGCGATCGCCGCCTATCGCGACGACTACGGCCGAGGTGATATCGAGCCGGCAGGTCGCCACCGACACCTGTTGGCTTGAGCTCGACAGCCCCGAGATTGCGGACCGGGCGGAATGGGGGCAGTTCGTGATGATCGGCTTCGGTCTCGATCACCTCGCGCCACCGTTCCTCCCGCGGCCGTTCAGCGTGGGCTGGCGGGCAGAAGATGGGCGGATCGGGCTTCTCGTCCGCGCCTTCGGCGCCGGGAGCCGCCGGCTTGCCGAGCTGCGAGCCCGTGAGCACGTGCTCCTCCTGGGACCGCTCGGAAGACCCTTCCGGCTCGAAACCGGCAGCCGCGTCGCCTGCGTGGCGGGAGGCGTTGGTCTCGCGCCCTTCCTTTTCCTGGCGGGAGACGCGCGTCGCCAGGGGTTCGACGTGGATCTGCTGTACGGCGAGCTGACGGCGGACAAAGTCTTCGACACTCGCCTCATCGAGGAGCTGACGGGCGGACCGCCGATCGTGTGGACGGAAGATGGGAGCGTCGGCCGTCGTGGCCGGGTGACGGAGGGGCTGAGCGTGGAGGGCCCGGTGACCGTACTGGCTTGCGGTCCGACGCCGATGCTGCGGGCGCTGGCCGGCCGGGCGGCCCGGGAGGGCTTCGACCTGCAGGTCTCCGTCGAAGAGCACATGGGGTGCGGCGTGGGGACCTGCCAGGGCTGCGTCGTGCAAGGCGCGGACGGGCGCTGGAGGAAGGCCTGCACCCAGGGTCCGGTGTTTTACGCGAGCGAGCTCACGTGGTCCCCGAGCTGAGGCAGAGCCTCTTCGGGGTCGAGTTTCAGGCGCCCGTGCTCCTCGCCTCGGGCACCTGCGGCTACGGGAGAGAGTACGCCGGCCTCATCCCGCTCGATGAGCTGGGCGGGCTCGTGACGAAAGCGGTCAGCGTCGAACCGCGCTCGGGGAACCCGCCTCACCGGGTGGCCGAAACACCCGGCGGGATGATCAACGCGATCGGGCTCGAGAACGTCGGCCTCGAGGCCTTCGCGAGCGAGAAGCTGCCGTGGCTGCGCGACCACCTCGCCCGGGCTAAGGTATTCGTGAACGTGGTCGGTCGTACCGTCGAGGAGTACGCGGCGGTGGTGTCGGGCCTGGACGGTGAGGAGGGCTTCCTCGGCTACGAGATCAACGTCTCCTGTCCAAACGTGGAGGGAGGGACGATGTTCGGAACCGACGAGGCGGCGCTCGCCGCCCTCGTCGGTCGGGTGCGCCGCGAGACGGAGCGGCCCGTCATCGTGAAGCTCACGCCCAACGTGCCCGACATCGGCATCTTCGCCCGAATCTGCGAGGAGAATGGTGCGGACGGGCTCAGCACCATCAACACTTTCCCGGGGATGTTGATCGACATCCACCACCGGAAACCGGTGATCGGCAACGTCACGGGCGGAATCAGCGGACCCGCGATCCTGCCGATGGGCGTGTACCTGACGTGGCGTGCGGCCACCACATGCTCGTTGCCGGTGATCGGGATCGGCGGGATTCGCTCCGGCGAGGACGCCCTCCAGTACATCCTGGCCGGTGCCCACCTGGTACAGGTGGGGACGGCCTCGTTCGTGGATCCGGCCGCGGCCGCCACCGTTCAGGAGGAGATCTCGTCCCACCTCGTCGGCGCCGGTATCGGCTCGCTCTCAGAGCTGGTAGGCGGGTTGCGCCTGCCCGAGGACGCGCAGGCCTAGTGTACCGTCTCAGAAGTCACACTGGCATTCGGGGGCCCATTCACTCCGCTCGGCGGCGTTGCTCTTCCTCGACGTAGCGCTGCTACGCCTTCGTCGTCGCGCCTTGCCGAATCGGACGACTGGGTCCCCTCGGTGCCTACCGTACTTCTGAGACGGTACACTTATGTCGGCGGAGCCTCCGGATGACCAGGGCGTAAACCGCCACGTTGATGATGATCACCCCGGCCGCGAGATACCCCTTGATCGCGTGCCAGTTGGCGGGATAGAGGATGAGGCCGGCGTAATGCTCGATGAAGCCGCCCTCGTAGCCGGCCTCGCCGGCCAGAGCCCGGAAGCGTTTCTCCAGCGGCGTCAGTGGGCAGACCCAGCCGACGATCTCGATCGCCGCGGCGTACAGGGCGGCAGGCACGTGGAGCCAGGCTGTCCGCGACCTCCACAGAACGAGAAGGCCGCCGAGTACCACGAAGGCCACGAACACGATGTGTGCGAGCACGACGAGGTCGGCCAGCACGCGATAGAGCATGAGCGAGTCCTCCCTGGCTGGGGGGCAGCGAGCGCGGCTGTCCCGACGCTCGCCGCCCAGGGTAACTATTGGAGTGGCGATGCCCTCGGCGCCACCGGCGAGGGCCCGTCATGAGTGATGCAAGGGGGCGCGCGGCAGAGGGACGAATCTCGACGGGCGGTCTCGAGCTCTTCTACCGAGCCTGGAGGCCCGCGGAGGACACGCGCGCCTCGGTCGTCATCGCCCACGGCCTGGGGGAGCACGGGGGACGCTACGAGAGGCTCGTCGATGCCCTTATGACGCACGGCTTTGCCGCATCCGCGATGGATCACCGGGGGTTCGGCCGCTCGCCTGGCCAACGGGGTCACGTGAGCAGCTGGGCGGAGTATCGAACGGATCTGGGCAGCTTTCTCGATTTCGCGCGGCAGGCGGATCCCGGCGTTCCTCTCTTTCTCTACGGTCACAGCATCGGAGCGCTCATCGCGCTGGATTACGCGCTGGAGGCGCCCGGTGAGCGCCCGGGGGCGCCCGGTCGCTCGGTGCCGCCCGGTGGCTCCGTTCCCGACGAACGGAGCCTGCGGGGCCTTATCCTCAGCGGCGTTCCGCTGAAGCCGGTCGGTGTCGCCAAGCCATGGCTCGTCCTCCTGGCGAAGGCGCTCTCGCGGATCCTGCCGCGCACCGCACTGCGTCCCGGAGTGGACGCCCGAGCGTTGTCACGGGACCCGGAGGTCGTGCGGGCCTACGAGGAGGATCCGCTCGTGCACGGACGCGCGACGGCACGCTGGGGAGTGGAGGCTCTCGCGGCGATCGAACGGGCGAAGGGCCGCCTACCGGAGCTGAAGCTGCCCCTTCTCCTGATTCACGGAGGCGATGATCCGCTCAACTCGCCGGAGGGGAGCCAACTGATCGCTGATCGAGCGGGCTCGGTGGATGCGACGCTGCGGATCTACAAGGGGGTCCGCCACGAACCCCACAACGACCTGGACTGGGAGGCCGCCGTGCGCGACGTCGCGGACTGGATCGAGGCCCGGCTCTGAGCGATCAGAGCCGGACGGGACGCCTCAACCGATCTCCGCCGTCGAGCGTTCGACGACCGCCTCGAGCGGTTCCGCGACCTCTTCGATGGGCCGCGCCTCCGAGGCCGTTCCTCTCTTCGCGAGCTCCTGCAGGCCGACGATGCCCTCCTCCAGCCATTCGTGATCGCCGTCCAGGACCTCGCGTGCGGTTCGGTAAAGGAGGGCGTCGTCGTTGGAGGACATCTCCTTAAAGAGCTGGCGCACCCGTCGTCGAGCCATGCGGCAGAAGACGTCCGCCACCTTCCGCGCATGCGGAGCTGAGGGATCGCCCTTTCGGGTGAGCATCTGCGTCTTCGAGACGACCGCTGCCATCGCGAACAGCTCCGCTCCCACGTCTACGCCTCGGAAGAGCAGCGCCTGCTTGCGCTGAAGCCCCGCCCCGTACCGCATCATCTTGTGGAAGAGCGTGCGAGCCAGCTTTCTCGACGACCGCTGAACGAAACGCAGGTGCGTCGCGAGCTCGCCGAACTCCCCGTATCTCGGCCACCGGCCCCAGCCGAGCCACCGGGAGGGGTACCATGTCGCGTAGGTGATCACGACCTTTGGCAGCCGGGCCAGCTTCCCTCCGAGCGAGAGATCGCCTTCGACCAACTCTCCGGCTAGCTGCAGGTGCCAGTCCACCGCCTCGCGTGCGATGAAGAGGCGCATGATCTCGCTCGAGCCCTCGAAGATGCGGTTGATCCGGAAGTCCCGGAGCATCCGCTCGAGGCCGATCGGGGCCTCTCCGCGATCGGCCAGCGAATCGCCCCGCTCGTAGCCGCGTCCGCCGCGCACCTGCAGGGCCTCATCCACGAGATCCCAGCCCACCTCGGTGTTGAACAGCTTGGCGATCGCAGCCTCGAGCCGGATGTCGTACCCGGGCCGGTCGGCCAACAGCGCCGCGATCTCCGAGACGGCGTCCATCCCGAAGGTGTTGGTCGTGATGCGTGCGATCATCTGGGCGACGGCCTCGTGCTTACCGACCGGCTGACCCCACTGAACGCGCTCGGAGGCCCACTCGCGAACGATCTGTATCGCGGCCTTGCCGCTCCCCGTGGAGACCGCCGGGATCGTCAGTCGGCCCGTGTTCAGAGTGACGAGCGCGATCTTCAAGCCGCGGCCTTCCTTGCCGAGGAGGTTCTCGGCGGGGACCCGAACATCGCGGAAGCGGATGATGCCGTTCTCGATTCCTCCCAGGCCCATGAAGTGGAGCCGCTGGACGATCTCGACGCCCGGCCACTCCATCTCGACGATGAACGCCGAAATCTTTCCGCTGTCGCTGTGCCGGGCCATGACGATGATGATGTCGGCCACCGTCCCGTTCGTGCACCAGAGCTTCTCGCCGTTCAGGATGTAGGCGCCCTCCTCGGTCCGCTCGACGGTCGTGGCGAGGCGGGCCGGATCCGATCCGACATCGTCCTCCGTGAGGGCGAAGGCCGAGATCGCGCCCTCGGCGAACCGAGGCAGGTACTGACGCTTCTGCTCCTCGCTCCCGAAGAGCTTGAGCGGCTGCGGAACGCCGATCGATTGATGGGCGGAGAGCAAGGCGACGAGGCTTCCGTCGACGGTGCCGATGACCTCCATGATCTTGCTGTACTCGGTCTGATTGAAGTCGTGTCCGCCGTACTCCTGCGGGATCTTGAGGCCGAAGGCCCCCATCTTCCGGAGCCGGTCCACGACCTCGGGCGGGATCTTCCGGTCCCGGTCGATCTGCTCGGAGTCGACTTCGGTGCGCAGGAACTCCCGCAGCTCCTCGATGAACGCGCGCGCGGCCGCGCCGATGTGCTCGTCGGGATCCGGATAGCGCGCCGCGCTTCGGCCTCGCTCGCATGCGTCTTAACCGTGCTCATCGCCTCACTCTAATTGATCTATCGAAGTTCCCGTTCTCTCGCGCCTCTCAACCTAAGACCGCGCACAGCCTTGAAACACCCGCGAACGGCTCCGAGGTCCGGTCATGGGTGCACCGGATCGTCTCGCAGCTCCCGCTCGATCCACTCGCGGGCGACCTGGCGAAAGTCGCGGCCTTCCACGTCCACCGCGCGGTTCATGGCACGCATCTCCTCGGTGTCGAGGCGGCCCGCCAGCTGCCGCAGGGCCCCCCGGAGCTCCGGGTACTCTTCCAGCGCGGCGGCGCCCACGACCGCTGCGGCCTCGTAGGGCGGAAAGTACCGCCGGTCGTCCTCGAGCATCGCGAGATCCAGCGCTACGATCTGACCGTCCGTCGAATTGCCGGCCACCAGGTCCACGAGGCCGTTCGCAAGAGCTCGATACAGGAGCCCGAGGTCCATCAGGCGCGGATCCCGGCCGAATCGCAGCCCGTAGAGTAGTTGCAGTCCGGGCAGCCCATCCTCCCGCTCCGTGAACTCGTAGCCGAATCCGGCCGTCCAGCGTTCCGCATGGGGCACTGCGTCGCTGATGGTGAGGAGATCCAGGGAGTCCGCCGTGCTCCGGCGGACGAGAATGGCGAAGGTGTTCTCGAAGCCGAGTGGTGCCGACCACTCCGCGGCCCATCGCCGGCCGTACTCGGAGGCGACGGCGCGACGCACCGAGTCCGGGTCCGTAACCGGCGGATGCTGGAGGATCGCCGTGAAGGCCGTTCCCGTGTACTCGACGTACAGGTCGATGCCGCCTCCGAGGAGAGCCTGGTGGCAGATGAACGTGCCGCCGAGGTGGAGGCGGCGCTGCACGGGGATCTCCGTCGTGCGCTCGATCCATCCCGCGAGGATCTCGCCCAGGAGGCTCTGCTCGGTGAAGTTCTTCGAGCCGACAACGAGCGGACGACGCTCCCCGCCGCAGCCATGGAGCGCGATGGCCGCCAGGAGAACCACGGCCGCGAGGCCGACTCCCCGCCCCCTCACGCGCGTCGCCAGCGCGAGTGCCTGCGCTCCAGGAAACCCAGGCCGGCGTCGGCTGCCAGTGCCAGGAGCGCAGCCGGAATCGCACCCGCCAGGATCACCTGGCTGTTCACCATCGAGATCCCCTGGAAGATAAACTCTCCGAGCCCTCCCGCGCCGATCGCCGCCGCGATCGTGGCGATCCCTATTCCGATCACGGTGGCCAGCCGTACGCCGCCCACGATCACGCCGAGTGCGAGGGGAAACTCGCCCTATTCCGATCACGGTGGCCAGCCGTACGCCGCCCACGATCACGCCGAGTGCGAGGGGAAACTCGACCTCGCGCAGTAGCTGAGCGTCGGTCATCCCCATGGCGACACCCGACTCCCGAATGGCCGGATCGATGCCACGGACGCCCTCGTAGGTGTTGCGCACGATCGGGAGGAGCGCATAGGCGGAGAGCGCGACGATGGCCGTGCGCGCCCCGATTCCCCCGATCAGGGGCACGGGGATCAGAAAGCCGAAGAGCGCCAGGCTCGGGATGGTCTGGATCACGTTCACGAAGCCGATGATCGGCTTGCGGAGAGCCTCTCGCCGCGTGAGGAGGATTCCCGTGGGGATTCCGATGAATACGGCGACGCCGACCGAGGTGCCGACGAGGAAGAGGTGCTCGACCGTCTTGGCGAGCACGTCGGCCCGGTTGGCGATCAGGTAGTCGAGAAAGCTCATCCCACGGCCTCAGCGGAGCTCAAGCCTCGTCCTCCGGTCGAAAAGCCACCACGGCCGGGAGCCTGGATTCGCCGAACTCGGCCGGGCTGCCCGCGAAGACGACCCGGCCCTCCGCCAGCAGGACGATCCGGTCGCCGAGCCGGCGCGCCTCACGGACGTCATGGGTCACGAACAGCACGGCCTTCCCGAGCTGGGTGGCGAGGCGGCGAAACTCCGCCTGCAGCTCGCGCCGCGTGATCGGATCCAGGGCGCCGAACGGCTCGTCCGCCAAGAGGATGGGCGGGTCGGCCGCCAGCGCGCGTGCCACGCCGACTCGCTGCTGCTGACCGCCCGAGAGCTCCGCCGGATAGCGTGCGGCGTACTCGGTCGGGGGGAGGCCCACGAGCTCGAGCAGCTCCGCGGTGCGACGCTCGAGCCTCTCCCTCTCCCAGCCCAGCAGCCGCGGCACGAGCGCCACGTTGGCGGCGACCGTACGGTGCGGGAAGAGGCCGATCCGCTGAATCACGTAGCCGGTGCGGCGCGCGCACGGTGCCTGCGGTGGGCTCGAGAAGTCGGTTCACCAGGCGCAGGGCGCTGGACTTTCCGGCGCCGCTGCGACCGAGGATGACGGTGGTCTCGCCGCTCGCCACGTGGAATGAGACCCCGCGGAGCACGTCGCGGAGTCCCAGTCTAAGGGTTGTGCCGTCGAACTCGACCACGGCCGTCCGTGATGCTTCCGTCGTCATCGACCTCCTCGGCGCTCACCGACTGACGGCTGCCCGGGTTCTCGAGGATTCACGCGCGGGCTCCGATCTCAACTTGGGCCCTGCGTTGGACGGCTGCCAAGGCGCCGCCTACCTTTGCGACCTCGGCCCGCTCGGCAAGGTGGCGGCGTGCATGGAGAACCGAATGGAGAGACCGAGCGCAGCAGCGGCCGACGACAGGGTCGTCGTGCGGAACGTCCTCGGCCCGCGAGATCAGCACGCCGAGCTCGCCCGCGACGTCCGCGACGGGCTGACCGGCCCTGTGAAGCAGATCCCTCCCAAGTACTTTTATGATGCGCGCGGGTCGGATCTGTTCGAGCGCATCACGGCTCTGCCCGAGTACTACCTCACGCGGGCGGAGACAGAGATTCTCGAGCTTCACGCCGCCGATTTCGTCTCCGATGTCGGCGCCCACGTGCTCGTCGAGTACGGTTCGGGTAGCTCCACGAAGACCCGCCTCCTCCTCGACGCCATGCAGGCACAGGCGACGCTGGAAGGCTACGCGCCAGTCGATGTGAGCGAGGATGCCGTGCATGCCGCGGCGGACCTTCTCGTCTCCGAGTACCCGGAGCTTCAGGTCGTGATCGTCGTCGCGGACTTCGACGGGCCTCTGGATCTCTCCTTCGCTGGCAGGCCCCGGCTGATCGCATTCCTCGGCTCGACGATCGGCAACTTCACCCCTGAGGCGGCACGTCGATTCATGGTGTGCGTGGCCGAGGAGCTCGAGCCCGGCGACGGCTTTCTGATCGGCTTCGATCTCGTGAAGGACGCTCGGGAGCTGGAGGCGGCTTACGACGACGCGGCCGGGGTGACGGCGGCGTTCAACCTGAACCTGCTGAGCGCCCTCAACCGTGAGCTTCACGCCGAGTTCGACGAAAGGACGTTCCGACACCGGGCCTTCTACGACGCAGGGCGAGCCCGGATCGAGATGCACCTCGTGTCCGAAAAGGCCCAGTCGGTGCGCATCCCCGATCTGGATCTGGAGGTCCAGTTCGAGGCCGGAGAGTCGATCCGCACGGAGTTGAGCCACAAGTACACCCCCGAGTCCGCGCGGGCACTCCTCGAAGCCGGCGGACTCCGGGTTTGCCGCTGGGAGACAGATGGATCGGCCCGGTTCGCCGTGGCGCTGGCCGAGCGCCGCTGACATGGGAAGGGACGCGGTGCGCCTCTCCGTGGGCACGAGCGGCTTCAGCTACAAGGAGTGGAAGGGCAGCTTCTATCCCGAGGACCTGCCGGCCAAGGAGATGCTCCGTTACTACTCCGGGCGGCTCCCGGCCGTCGAGATCAACAATACCTTCTACCGGATGCCGCGTGCCGCAGTCCTGGAATCATGGGTCGAGCAGGTCGGCGATCCCTTCCGCTTCGTCCTCAAGGCGGCCCGTCGCATCACACACTTCAAGCGATTGAAGGATGTGTCGGATGAGACGGACTACCTCTTCTCGATTGCGGCGGCTCTCGGCGATCACCTGGGCGCCATCCTCTTTCAGCTCCCGCCGAACCTGAAGAAGGACCTGAAGCTTCTCTCCGGCTTCCTCCCGCTGGTCCCGAAGGGCTTTCGGGCGGCGATGGAATTCCGGCACGACTCCTGGTTCGACGAGGAGGTCTTGGCGGCGCTCCGTGAGCAAGACGTGGCGCTGTGCGCGGCCGAGACCGACGAGAAGGCGGCGCCCGAGACGGTCTCCACGGCGAGCTGGGGGTACGTGCGGCTCCGCCGCTCCGAGTACGACGACGGAGAGCTGAACTCCTGGGCTCGAACGATCGGCTCGCAGGGTTGGGGGGAGGCTTTCGTCTTCTTCAAGCACGAAGATGCGGGGGCGGGGCCGGCGCTGGCCGGTCGCTTTCTGGAGTTGATGGAAGAGGTCTGAGCGGCGTCGGGCCGGCCGCGACTTCCAATCGGCTGCAACCATTCGGGTGCGCGCGACATCAGACCCCACGGAGCCGTGTTTCCAGGACGGACCATACCGATTCAGAGGAGGACGATGATGCCTTGGAAGCTCTTGCGACTTCGCACCCTGCTCCTGCCCGGAGCGTTGCTGGTTCTCGCCACAGGCGCGCGGGCTCAGGATGCCGGGAAGTGGTGCGAGGAATCCTACGATGATGACGAAGACCGCTACTGCGAGGTCCGGGCGCAAACGCTGCCGGCCACCGGCAGCGTCACGGTTGACGCGGGGCCGAACGGCGGCGTCGCTGTGACGGGCTGGGACCGTAACGACATGAAGGTCCAGGCCAAGGTGCACGCTGGAGCCGAGACGCAGGCGCGCGCACGACAGATAGCCCAGGAGGTCTCCATCCGTGCGGACGGTGGGACGATCCGCGCGGAGGGCCCGAAGGGCGGCAAGGACGAGTGGTGGGCTGTGAGCTTCCGCCTATCGGTACCGGCCCGGACGGATCTCTCGCTCGAGACGATGAACGGCGGGATCGGCATCGA
>JBDHFW010000185.1:0-5225 GCA_039590175.1 Gemmatimonadota bacterium
GGCCGTGAACGGCGAGGGGCTGGAGGGGGCCAAGAGCGACCCGGCCTCGGCGACCACCGATCCGCCGCCGCCCGACGTCACGCCGCCGCCCGCACCCGCCGACCTGGCGGCCACGGCAGCCAGCGCGAGCCGCATCGACCTCACGTGGACGGCCGCCGTCGATCCCGAGAGCGGGGTCAACAGCTACAACGTCTACCGGGACGGCACGCAGGTCGGATCGACCGCCACCGCCTCCTTCGCCGATACCGGCCTCGACCCAAACACCGCTTACAGCTACGAGGTCTCGGCCGTGAACGGCGAGGGGCTGGAGGGGCCCAAGAGCGATCCCGCCTCAGCGACCACCGATCCACCACCGCCCGACGACACGCCGCCGCCCGCGCCCGCCGACCTGGCGGCGACCGCGGCCGGACCGGACCAGATCGACCTCACGTGGACCGCCGCCGTCGATCCGGAGAGCGGGGTCGACAGCTACAACGTCTACCGGGACGGCGCCCTGGCCGGATCGAGCGCCACGACCTCCTTCTCTGACACCGGCCTGGATCCGAACACCGCCTACGCCTACGAGGTCTCGGCCGTGAACGGCGAGGGGCTGGAGGGGGCCAAGAGCGATCCGGCCGCGGCGACCACCGATCCGCCACCGCCCGACGACACGCCGCCGCCGGCACCGAGTGGTCTGGCCGCCACGCCGGCCAGCGCGAGCCGCATCGACCTCAGCTGGACTGCCGCGGTCGATCCGGAGAGCGGGGTCGCAAGCTACAACGTCTATCGCGACGGTACGCAGGTCGGCTCGACCACCACGACCTCCTTCTCCGACACGGGCCTGGACCCGGCGTCGACGTACTCCTACCGGGTGTCGGCCGTGAACGGCGACGGTTTGGAGGGGCCGCGCAGCGGAGAGGTGAGCGCCACGACGATGGAGGAGGCCGACGCCACACCTCCCCCGACGCCGTCAGGGGTGACGGCGTCTGCCGTGAGCACCAGCCAGATCAACCTGAGCTGGACCGCCGTAGAGGATCCAGAGAGTGGTGTCACCGGCTACAACGTCTATCGGGACGGCGGGTTCGTCGCGGCGACGGCGAACACCACGTTCGCGGACACCGGACTGGAGCCGGGGACGACCTACGCGTACCGGGTGTCCGCTGTAAACGGGGCCGGTCTCGAGAGCGACCTCAGCGCCGCTGCAGACGCGACGACAGAGGATGTGCCCGACACGACCCCTCCCTCCCCACCCACGCGTCTGCGATTCGCACCATGAGGCCGGCAGGCGACCGGAGCCGGCGGCTGGCAGCCCTCTGCCTGGCGATTCTTCTCTGCTCGGCGCCGGCGGGAGCGCAGGAGTCGGCGCCCGACGGCCCGCTGACCAAGGCCGGCCTGCTTCGCCAACTGGTCTTCGGGGAGCTGAGCGAAACGGAGCTAGCCTCGGAGGTTCGCCGACGCTGCCTGAGCTTCGAGCCGACCGCCACCGATATCGAGGACCTACGACAGGTCGGAGCCACCGATCCCGTCGTCGCCGCGGTGGAGAGCTGCACCCGATCGCAGACCTCACCTCGGACAGCTGCACCGATCGGGGAGGCGCCGCCTCGTGACGCAGGGCCGCCGGCACAAGACCCGACGCCGGCGAGCGACGGAGCCCGGCCCGTCGAAGCGGTATTCGAACCGGAGTCTCTCGTCGTCATCGAGAGCGCAGGGACTCGTAGCGTGCGCGTCCTCGTCCGGGAGGGGGACGGAAACCCGACGGATGGGATGGCTGTAAGCCTCGGGTTCAGCGGGGACCCGGACGGGTCGTCGTTGATCCAAACGACGGACGAGCGCGGCGTGGCGATCTTCCAAGTCTCCGTCTCCCGATTACGTAACGAAGAGGATCTGCTTCTTGTCGCAGAGAGCCGAACTCTCGCTCGCCTGCCCGTTCGCGTGGTGCCCCCGAACGAAGTAGGCCTCGAGTTCATCGCCGGTCTGGACCAGCAAGCAACTCCCGGCGAGTGGCTCCCCGTCCCGGTTGTTCTCGAGGTCCGTGACGCCGAAGGGCGCCCGCTGCCATCACAACCCGTGCTGTTCTCGGCAGAACGTGGTGAGGTGAACCCCTCCGGGACCGTGACCGACGAGGAAGGACGCGCGCGCGTCTCGGTTCGACCGGCCGCGGGAGCACCGGAGACCCGGCTGCTGGCGATGGTCGGCCCGCTGTCCGCCGAAGCGGCGCTGCTTGGGGAGAGGGCAGAAGCCGCCGCTCTCGGAGCCGAGGTCGACGTGCCCCCCGCTCCAGGTGCTCAGACCGACGTGGCTGCCGGTACCCGAACCGACGTGGCCGACCGCCCAGCCAACTCCCCCGAGGAAGCGGCCACCGGTGCGGTCGCGCTTGGTTATCGCCAGCTGGAGAGCGGTGAGCTCGAGGAAGCCGAGCGTGCCTTCGCGGCAGCACTCGCCGAAGACCCTTCGGACCCATCGGTTCTGCACGGGCTGGGTCTCGTCGAGCTCGCCCGTGGGCGTACCGCCGAGGCCGAAGCGCAACTCGAGGAAGCGGTTCGGATCGCACCCGAGGACGCGGAGGCTTGGGCAGATCTCGGACGCGCCCGAGCGGCCGCGAGAGACCCCGCCGCAGCGGAGCAAGCTCTTTACATCTCGCGCTCGCTCGATCCCGAGAACGAGGACACGCGTGAGTCGATCCGCCGTCTCAAGCGTTTACGCCCGTGGGCTCGATTCGGCGGCCTCGGGGGCGCCACGTTCCAGCCCGACACCTCATCCGGCGCCATCGCGGTCGGGCTGACCCTGTATCCGACCCCATCGATACAGCTGTGGGGGCTCTACGAAGACGGGCTCGAGCTCATCGAGCCGATGCTCGTGCGGGGAAGCGACGCCTTCAAGTCGATTTGGGGGGGGATCTCCGGCGACTGGGGTCCGGAGGGACGCCTGAGGACCAGCGGCGGTTTCGGCCGTCGGGACGCCGGCGAGGAGTTCGTTGAGAACGTCTACCACCTGGCGCAGTCGATCTCGGTGCCGCGCGCCGGACGCCCCGTTCTCATCGAGTTCGGCGGGTACCTGGGGCGCTGGTTCGACCGCGACGATTGGATCGGCTACGCGGAGCTGGGCGTTCCGCTCGGAGTCCGGTTCACTCTTCGACCTTCCTTCCGTTTCGGCGAGACCATCGGGACGAATATCTCGGAGTCGGGTCGGCGCGCCGAGAAGGACATTCGAGGATACATCGGACTCGATTACCTCGGAAGAGCGGGTTGGCGCATCGAGCCGATGGTGGGGTTCGGTTCCGTAAGCGCCGACGAGAGCGCGGTGAGCGCCGATGCGGGAGACTTGGGCGGATCGATCTTGGACGCCACGCTTCTGCTGGCCGCGCCGCTCGGCCGCGTCGCCACGTTCGATGTCTTCGTGCGCTATCAGCGTCCACCTGTGACGGAGGCCTTCACCGTCGTCTCCGCCGGCCTCACTTTTGGGGTGCCTCGTGCCATCCGCTGATTCTCCAACGGTCACCGGACCGCGCGGCGAGGTATCGAGAGGGCCCGAGCCCGGCGAAGACGAGCGCCGCCCCGAGGATCTCATTACACCCGTTATCGTTCTGCCGGATCCTCCCGAGTCCCGCCGGCCACGAACCAGGCTGCTCTTGGCCGTGGTCGCCACCTTCCTCCTCGCCCTGGCCGCCGCATCGGTGCTCTTCACGAATCAGCTGGAGGATGGCAGGACTTTGCGTCGGGCGGCTACGGGAGAGCTGGAGGCCAGCGGGCAATCGGAGTTCGAGTTCAGCGCGCCAGCTGCTGAGCGCGAGGCGCCGACAGAAGACCCGGAGGAGCTTGAGGCAAACGTCGGCACCACGAGACCATCTCCGCCCCCTGTCTCGGCTCCTTCCCAGGAACCGGCGACCGCTCAACGGCTGCGCGGCGGAACGGAAAGGCCCGCTGGGAACGTCGATGACCTCGGCCTCGCCCGCCGGGAAGTGGCCGAGCTGGTCAGGACCTTCGATCGCCGGCGAACCGAATTCGAGAGCGAAGCGGCCGGCTGCCGGGAGTTGGCCGACGCCTATCGGGCACTCGATCGCGCTTTCGTCCGCTTCTCGACACTCCTCGCCCAGGCGGGGCGGCCACCAGGCGAAGCAGACGGCCGCCTGTTCGAGATCGTGGACCAGGAGAGCGCGGCCTTCGACCGCTCCGGCTGTCCGCGCCCTTCCTAGAGATCGCCCGCCGCCTCACATTGGGGCGATGCCCGGGACGAAGCGACCTCTGCTCTTCTTGTTTCCCCTTGCGCTGACCGTATCGGCGCTCGTTTGGGGTACCACGAATCCTTCCAACCAGCGGGATTGGGCCGCGAACCTGGCGGTACTGCCCTATGCGGAGTTCGAGGGCCATCTGGTTCGAGTGCGCAACATCCGGAACACCTCCTACGAGACCGCCGCGACATACACGCCGGCCTACTACGATCGAACGTTCCACCTGAACCGCCTGGAGGCGGTCTGGTTCCTGGTCGAGCCCCTATCCAAAAGAGGTGCGGTGGCACACACCTTTCTCAGCTTTGGCTTCGAAGGTCCCGAGTACGTGGCGATCTCGGTGGAAGCGCGAAAGGAGAAGAGAGAGTCCTATCACTTCCTGAAGGGCCTCTTCGGGCGGTACGAGCTGATGTACCTGGTCGCGGACGAACGGGACGTGATCCGGCTTCGGACGAGTTACCGGCGGGACGATGTCTACCTGTATCCGATCAAAGCCTCACGGGAGTCCATGCGAGAGCTCTTCGTGGCGATGCTCTCCCGCGCCAATCAGCTGCGCGAGCGCCCCGAGTTCTACAACACGCTGACCAGCAACTGCACGAGCAACATCATCGGGCACGTCAACAGTCTCTCGCCGCGGCGCATCCCTTTCAGCCTTAAGCGACTGCTCCCGGGATACTCGGACCGGCTCGCGTACGAGCTGGGCCTCATCGACACCCGTCTACCATTCGAGCAGGCACGACGTCGCTTCAAGATCAACGAGCGGGCACTCGAGTACGCGGATAGCCCCGAGTTTTCCATCCGCATCCGCGAGCCGGAGCCGGACTGAGCGGCCGGTTCGGCCGCCGAGCAACTCGGCGTCAGCCGCCTGCGGCCGCCCGTCTCAGTGGGGAACGGGCTCCTTCATCTTCGGCACGATCTCTACGAACTGGCCGTAGGTCATCGGCTCTTCGAGCCGGCACGACCAGGCCAGACGGTCCTGCCAGACGGTCATGTCAGGACACCCGTCGCACATGTCCGTCCG
>JBDHFW010000186.1:0-5162 GCA_039590175.1 Gemmatimonadota bacterium
GGCTACTCGTGGGATCGAGCGGCCGACGAAACGGAGGCGTGGCTAGATGCCGCGCTCAGCGGCCACGGGGGCCGCGGATAGGAAGGAGGATGGCATGCAGGTGATCATATCCGCGCGGCATTTTGAAGTCTCAGACGCGCTTCGGGGGTTTGTCGAGGAGAGGTTCGCCCGACTGGACAGGTTCGAAGAGCGCATCGGCCGAGTGGAAGTGACGCTGCTGGAGGAAAAGAACCGCTATGAGGTCGAGGGCGATCTAAGTATCAACGGCCGCGGAAGCGTTCACGCCCACGCTGAGGCCGCCGACTTTCGCACGGCCCTGGACAAGGTCGTGGCCAAGCTGGCCCGCCAACTGAAGAAGAGTCGCTCCCGATTCAAGAACCACAACGCCGTCAACAAGGACCGTCTGATCATTCCCACCGAGGAGCCGACCGCTTGAAGACGCTACGAGTAGGCGAGCTTCTCGAGCGAAAGGGAGAGAGCCTGGCGCTGAAGGTCATCGCCGGCGAAGAGGGTCTGGACAGGGAGGTAGAGCGCGCCGACGTCTCGAGTCCGGGCATCGCTCTCACCGGGTTTGTCGAACGGTTTCCGAGCGGCCGCGTTCAGGTCTTCGGCGAGACAGAGGTGGCTTTTCTGCGGTCGCTCGACCCCGAGGCGCAGCGCACGGCGGCGGAGTTCATCCTTCGCTCCGATGTCCCGTGCCTCTTCATCACCAAGGGGATGGATCCTCCGAAGTCGCTCAAGGCGGCGGCGAACGAGCACGGCATCCCGCTCATCCAGTCCCAGCTCAAGACCGGCGAGTTCTACCGCCGCGTCAAGCCGTACCTCGACGATGAATTTGCGCCGACGAGCGTCATGCACGGGTCGCTGGCGGATGTCTACGGCGTGGGCCTGCTTTTTATCGGAAAGAGCGGCATCGGCAAGAGCGAGTGTGTGCTCGATCTTGTGGAGAGGGGACATCGTCTCGTCGCCGACGACGTCGTCGTGGTCACGCGTCGAGGGCACGACGTCATATTGGGCCGTGGTCTCGAGCAACAGCAGCACCACATGGAGATCCGGGGCATCGGGATCATCGACGTCCGGGCGCTCTTCGGCATCCACGCGACGCGCCAGCAGAAGCGCATCGAGGTCGTCGTTCAGCTCGAAGAGTGGAGCGACACCTCCGACTACGATCGCACCGGACTGAGCCAGGAGACGTCCTCGATTCTGGATGTCGACTTGCCGGTCGTGGTGATTCCGCTCAACCCGGGGAAGAACATCACCGTGATCGCCGAGGTGGTCTCGATGCGGCACCTGCTCAAGTACTCGGGGGTCGACAGCGCCCTCGAGTTCCACCGAAGCATGCGTCGCCGCATGCAGCCGGTCCGCGAGTACCTCGAGGAAGATTATGAGTGAAGTGCGTGGCGTCGTCGTCGCGCACGGAGAGCTCGCCTCCGCACTGGTTCGGGTCGTCGAAGGGATATCGGGCGTGAAGGGGGCGCTGGAACCGGTGACGAACGTAAGCTGTTCGCCCGACGAGTTGGCCGACCGCGTCGCGCGGGCGGTCGGAGAAGGACCCGCCGTCATCTTCGCGGACATGGCCACCGGAAGTTGCGGCTTCGCCGGCCAGCGCATCGCCAGGGCTGGAAACGTCGCGGTCGTCTCGGGCGTCAACCTGCCGATGCTTCTGGATTTCGTTTTCCATCGCGAGATGGACTTCCGCGCGCTCGCCGAGCGGGTAGTGGAGAAGGGGAGGACGGGTGCGACCGCGGACGTGCCGGGCGAGTAGCCGATGCCGATAGCGGTGTACAGGATCGATGAGCGCCTGCTCCACGGTCAGGTCGTCGTGGGCTGGGGTCGCAGGCTCGGGATCGGCTTCTACGCCGTCGTCGACGACCGGATCGCCGGGACCGAGTGGGAGCGTGACCTGTACGGAAGCGCGCTGCCTGCGGGCGTCGAGTCGTTCTTCCTCACGGTCGAGGACGCGATCGGGCAGTTGCCCGACCTGGAAGGGCGTGCCGACGTCGGCATGGCGCTGACGGCAGGGACGGCGGAGATGCGCCGGCTCGGAGAGGCCGGGCTGCTGGTCGGACAGGAGGTCAACCTCGGCGGATTGCACGCGACCGAGGGGCGCGAGCGGCTTCTGGATTACCTGTTCGCCTCCCGTGACGAGCTCAAGGACATTCGTGCACTGGGCGACCTGGCCGGCTCGGTCTCGGCGCGTGACCTGCCCGGGTCACCGCGGATCGGTCTGCGACGCTTGCTGAAGACGGTTGAGCGAGCTCGACCTTAGTCTCGGGCTGCTGACCGCGCTGGTCGCGTGCGGCGCCGCTTTGGGTCTGGATGCCGTGTCGTGGCCGCAGGTCATGATCTCCCGGCCGATCGTGGCGGCGACCCTCGGAGGAGCGCTGTTGGGAGATGCCGCCTCCGGCTTTCTGGTGGGGGCCGCGCTCGAGCTCCTCGGATTGGGTCATACGCCCTACGGCGCTGCCGTCTATCCGGAAACTGGGCCGGCGGGCCTCCTGGCGGGTGCCGGCTTGGCCGCCGGTGGAGGAACCGCCATCGGACCGTTCCTCGTCGCGGTGGCGAGCGGCTGGGCCATCGGCTGGATCGGAGCGATTTCGGTACGTGTGCAACGAAGCCTCAACGAGCGCCTCCTCGCCGGTGGCGGCCTCGCCGCGCCGGCGAAGAGACTCGAGCGCCGGCATCGGCTCGCCATGGTGCTGGATGCCGTGCGTGCGGGGACGCTCACGGCGGCCTTCGCCCTTCCGGTCATGTTGTTGGTCAAGCTGGCTGACGGGATCTCGACGATCGAGGGAGTTGTTGCGGCTTCGGCACTGCTTCTGGTGGGGATGGGCCTCGCGGGCGGCGCGGGCGCCGGCGTGATGCGCCGACGCGCTACGGACCCGCTGCTGCTCCTGACTGGTGGCGCCATCGCCCTGGCGATGATCGTGACGGGGAGGTAGCGCGGTGAAGCCCACGAGATCCGATCAGGTCGCATCGTTCCTGAGGTGCTTTGCCGTTCAGGGCTCCTGGAACTACCGCTCGTTGCTCGCCGGCGGTCTGGTCAACGCGATGCTTCCTCTGCTGAGACGCATTTACGCGGGAGATCCGGTGCGCCTGCGGGCCGCGGTGGAGAGACATCTCGAACCGTTCAACGGACACCCGTACCTTTGCCCGATGGCCGTGACGGCACTTGCTCGGCTGGAGCACGATGGTGAGTCTCCGGAGAGGATCGACCGCTTTCGATCCGTGCTGCGGGCGCCTCTCGGTGCGGTAGGCGACGAGCTGGTCTGGGCGACGTGGAGGCCCTTCTGTCTGCTGCTGTCGATCGCGATGTTCTGGCTTTGGGGTCGACCGTGGGTAACGGTCGGCCTCTTTCTCCTCGTCTACAACGTCGGGCACATTTGGCTCAGGGCGTGGTCTTTCCGGCGAGGCTGGACGGAGGGCCTCGGCGTCGCGAATGATCTCGGCGGGCCTCCCTGGGCCCACGTCGTGCCCTGGATCAAGAGCCTGAACCTGTTGCTCATCGGGTCGGCCGTCGTGTGGGTGTCGTCGTTGGTGGCTCCGGATGCGCTGAGCCGCTGGGGAGTCGCTCTTGCGCTGGCGGCGGCTGCCCTGCTGGGATACGCGCGACCGACGCTTGGCGAGCGGCTCGCAGCGGGCCTGGTGCTGGCCGCTCCTGTTGTTCTGGTTCTCCTCGGTGCCTGAGGAGGCAGGGTGACCGGTGGCGAGATCGAGGTATCGAAGCACGTGAGCGTGACGAATCGATACGGGCTTCACGCCCGTCCCGCAGCGGAGTTCGTCAAGCTCGCCTCGCGCTTCCGGTCGGAGGTGTGGGTCGAGAAGGATGGACTCGAGGTCAACGGCAAGAGCATCATGGGCGTACTGATGCTGGCGGCGGAATCGGGATCGAAGCTGCGCCTTCGTGTCGTCGGCGATGATGCCGAGCCGGCGTTGGAGGCTCTCGCCCACCTGATCGAGCGTGGGCTCACCGAGAAAGAGCTGGACGAGCTTAGCTCCGCTGATAGAGAGCAGAGCCAATGAGCTGGATGTTGCACGGACAATGAGCTGGATGTTGCACGGAATCGGAGCGTCGCCGGGCCGAGCTCACGGCCACTCCCTGCGCGCAGGCTGGGACGTGCCTTCCGTGCCGCATCGAACGATCAGTCCGGACGAGGTCGACGCCGAGGTGGAGCGTTTCGAGGAAGCGAGAAAGTGGGCCAGGGAGCGCATCCTGCAGATCCAGGGGGCAACGAGTGAGCGCATCGGACCCGTCGAGGGCAAGATCTTCGAGGCGCAGGCCATGATGCTCGACGACCCTGATCTGATCTCCGGAACGATCTCCTACATCCGCGAGAACTATCTGCCGGCCGAGCGGGCCATCGACTGGCGTCTCCTGGAGCTCCGATCCCGCTTCGCCGACACGGCCCACGTCATGGCGCTCGATCGCCTCGCTGATCTGCGGGATATCCGCCAGCGCGTGCTCTCTCGACTGCTGGGTCTCGAGGAGAGGGACGTCGTCTCGGAGCTGCCCGAAGGCGGAGCGGTTCTGGTCTTCGACGAGCTGACGCCGAGCCTGGCCGTGCAGTTGGGCGGGCATGGGGTGCTCGGCCTCCTCACGGCTACCGGGTCGCGGGCGTCCCACTCGGCGGTGATCGCTCGCTCCCTCGGCGTGCCCTGTGTCGTCGGCATCGGGCCGCGGCTGGCCGAGCTGACGGACGGTCACGAAGTGATCCTTGATGGCGCCACCGGGCGGGTGATCGTGCATCCGACGGAAGCCGAGATCGACACCTACCGACGCTCCGCCCTTCACACCAGCGAGAGGGAGCGCCGCCTCGAGGAGCTCGCCTGCTGCGTGACCCAGACGACCGACGGCGCCCGGGTGATTCTGCAAGCGAACCTGGATCAGCCAGATGACGCGACCGCCGCGCTAAGGGTGGGTGCGGAAGGGGTGGGCCTGTTCCGGTCGGAGTTTCTCGTGATCGGTCGGAGAACGATCCCCGACGAAGACGAGCAGTACGATGCGTATCGGCGAGTCGTGGAGGCTTTTCCGGAGCTCGGAGTCACGCTGCGCACGTTCGACATCGGCGGCGACAAGTTCCCGATCTTCCTGCCGATGCCGATGGAGGAGAATCCATACCTCGGCTGGCGCGCCATCCGGGTGTGCCTCGACCTTCCCGACC
>JBDHFW010000187.1:0-5155 GCA_039590175.1 Gemmatimonadota bacterium
TGGACGCGGAGCTGATCACGCCGATCGCGATGGACACGGAGCTGCGCTTCGCGATCCGCGAGGGCGGCCGCACGGTCGGCGCCGGCGTCGTCACCGACATCGTCGAATAAGATGGCGGATAAGATTCGGATCCGGCTGAAGGCCTTCGACCCCGCGGTCATCGACCAGACGGCCGCGGACATCGTTCGAACGGCGGAGAAGACGGGCGCCACGGTGAGCGGCCCGATCCCGCTTCCGACGCGGCGACAGCTGTTCACGGTCCTGCGCAGTCCTCACAAGGACAAGAAGTCGCGGGAGCAATTCGAGCTGAAGACCCACAAGCGGCTGATCGATATTTACGACACGCGGGCCCAGACGATCGATGCGCTCACGAAGCTCGATCTCGCCGCCGGAGTAGATGTCGAGATCAAGGTCCAATAGCGATGAGCGGACTGATCGGGAAGAAGCTCGGGATGACCCAGATCTTCACCGAGGACGGAACGGCCGTGGGCGTCACCGTCCTCGAAGTGGGCCCCTGTCCCGTCGTGCAGGTCCGCACGCCGGAGCTCGACGGCTACAGCGCGATCCAGCTCGGCTTCGGGAGCAGGCGAGAGAAGCGTGTGCGCAGACCCGAGGCGGGTCATGCCGCCAGGGCGGGTCTCGACTACGTCCCGCAGGTCCTCGCGGAGTTCGAGCCGCAGGAGGGCCGAGAGTACGAGCCCGGAGAGCAGCTTACGGTCGACATGTTCGAGGTCGGGCAGCGGGTGAAGATCAGCGGCCGCACGAAGGGGCGTGGGTTCCAGGGGGTGGTGAAGCGGCACGGGTTCGGAGGTGGCCGCAAGTCCCACGGCGGCTCTTCGCACTTACGCTCGCCGGGTTCGATCGGACCGGGCACCGACCCGTCGCGCGTCATCAAGGGCCGCAAGATGGCAGGGCAGATGGGGAACACGGTGCGGACGGCGAGCAATCGACGAATCGAGCGAATCGACGCCGAGAAGAACCTCCTGATGGTACGCGGCTCCGTGCCGGGTGCACGCGACAACATCGTGCTTATCCGGCCGGCGCGACGGACAGACTGACGAGATGGAAGCCAGAGCTTACAGGACGGACGGCACGCCTCACCCCGAAGGGGTCGAGCTCCCGGCATCCCCGTTCGACGGAACGGTAAACGAGGCCGTGCTGCACGACGTCGTGACCGCGATTCGGGCCCATGGCCGTCAGGGTACCGCGTCCACGAAGACGCGCGGCTTTGTGAGCGGTGGAACCCGCAAGCCTTGGCGGCAGAAGGGAACGGGCCGCGCCCGGGCCGGCACGATCCGCTCCCCGATCTGGCGGGGTGGGGGAGTCGTCTTCGGCCCGTCCCCTCGGAGCTACGATCAGCGGACCCCGAGGAAGGTGAGGCAGCTGGCCCGGCGAAGCGCCCTGAACGCTCGGGCGCTGGAAGATCGCCTCGTCGTCATCGATCCGCTCGAGATGGAGGAGCCGAAGACCAAGTCGATCGTGTCGCTTCTGGACCAGCTCGACGTCGGCTCCCAGAACGCGCTCTTTCTGACGGACGGCCTGAAGCGTCAGGTCTACCTCTCGGCGCGCAACATCCCCAACACGCAGGTACGGCCATGGGGAGAGGCTTCGGCGTACGACATCCTGTGGGCGGACGTCGTCATCGTGGAGGCCTCTGCTTTAGCGGTTGAGGAGGCATCATGAGCCGCAGGCCGGGAGAGATACTTCTCCATCCCGTCATCACCGAGAAGACCTCGACGCTTCAGTACGAAGGGACGAACGCCGGACCGCGCGCCAGATATGCGGATGACGAGCGCGATGTGAAGCCCAAGTACACCTTCGAGGTGGCGGCGGACGCGACCAAAGTGGAGATACGGAAGGCCGTCGAGCGGCTCTTCGAGGTCAAGGTGGTGAGCGTGCGGACGATGAACTGTCGCGGGAAGGACCGGCGGGTGGGTCGCTCGGTCGGACGTCGGCGGCACTGGAAGAAGGCCATCGTCGAAGTGGCGGAAGGCGAGATGATCGACCTGTTCGAGGGGGTCTGAGGATGCCGATCAAGAAGTTCCGGCCCGTCACACCCGCCCGTCGGTTCCGCTCCGTGTCGACGTTCGACGACGTGACCCGGAAGGAGCCGGAGAGGTCGCTCACCGAAGGGCTCTCGAAGAAATCGGGGCGCAACCACCACGGCCGAATCACCATGCGGCGGCGCGGTGGTGGGCACAAGCGCCGTTACCGACGCATCGACTTCCGGCGAGACAAGGACGGAATCCCGGCGCGGGTCGCCCACGTCGAGTACGATCCGAACCGCTCCGCTCGACTGGCCTTGCTCCACTACGCGGACGGTGAGAAACGATACATCGTTCGGCCGCGTGGCCTGGAGGTCGGCGACACTGTTTTCTCGGGGTCCGGCAGCGACATCCGCGTCGGTAACTCGCTTCCCCTGCGGGAGATCCCGCTGGGCACGACGGTCCATGCGGTGGAGCTCATCCCCGGCAAGGGAGCGCAGCTGGCCCGCTCGGCGGGCGCCGCCGTTCAGGTGGTGGCGAAGGAAGCCGGCATGGTCTCGCTGAAGCTCCCGAGCACCGAGGTGAGGATGGTACGCGCGGAGTGCCGGGCGACGATCGGCCAGGTGGGCAACGTGGACCACGAGCTGGTGCGCTCCGGGAAGGCGGGCCGGTCGCGTTGGTTGGGCCGTCGGCCCAAGGTCCGCGGCGTGGCGATGAACCCGGTCGACCACCCGCTCGGAGGCGGCGAGGGGAAGGCCTCGGGCGGGCGTCCTCCGGTCTCTCCATGGGGGAAGCCCGAAGGCCGAAAGACGAGACGACGCAAGAAGCAGAGCGACAAGTACATCGTGCGCGGTCGTCGCCGCGGCAAGAGCACCAAGTAGAGGGCGTTCGATATGCCGAGAAGCGTCAAGAAGGGGCCTTTCGTCGACGAGAGGCTGCTCGAAAAGATCGAGTTGATGAACAGCTCCGGCGAGAAGAGGGTCATCAAGACCTGGGCGAGGGCGTCCACGATCAGCCCGGAGTTCGTCGGGCACACGGTCGCCGTGCACAACGGGAACAAGTTCATCCCGGTATACATCACCGAGAACATGGTCGGTCACAAACTGGGCGAGTTCTCTCCGACCCGTCTCTTCCGGGGACACGGAGGGAAGCTGGCCAAGGACCGACGGGCGGCGCTGTGAGGATCGGGTGCCGGCCAGCAGGCACGGATAGGTAGATGGAAGCGAGAGCGATGGCACGTCACGTGGGGATGTCGGCGAGGAAGATGCGCCTCGTTATCGACCAGATTCGCGGGCACGACGTGAACGAGGCGTACGCGATCCTCCGGTTCTCGAAGAAGGCCGCGGCGCGGCCGATCGATAAGGCGCTGCGCTCCGCGGTGGCCAACGCCGTCTATAAGGCCGACGAGGCGGGCGAGGTTCTCGACGTTGACGATCTGTTCGTTCGAGAGGCGTACGTGAACGAGGGCCGGACCCTGCGACGATACCGCGCTAGGGCATACGGCCGCGCGACGACCATTCGTCGACGGATGAGCCACGTGACCGTGGTCGTCGACACCAAGGAGGAGTAAGCGTGGGTCAAAAGACGCATCCGTACGGGTTTCGCCTCGGGGGGATCAAGCCCTGGAAATCGCGTTGGTACGCGCAGGGCAAGGTCTTTCCGCAGCTCCTCGAGGAAGATGAGAAGCTTCGTCGATATCTGGGCGCGAGACTTGGCCACGCGGCCCTGTCCGCGGTCGACATCGAGCGCAAGCCGTCGAAGATCGTGGTCACGATCCACACGGGCAGGCCCGGCGTCGTGATCGGCAAGCGCGGCGCGGAAGTCGACAAGCTGCGCGACGAGCTTTCCCTGCTCACCGATGCTGAGGTGTCGATCAACGTCGAAGAGGTGAAGCGCCCGGAGGTGGATGCGCAGCTCGTCGCCGACAGCGTGGCTCACCAGCTCACGCAGCGGATCAGCTTCCGTCGCGCGATGAAGCGCGCGGTGCAGGCAGCGATGCGCTCGGGTGCCGAGGGGATCCGAATTCAGTGCGGAGGGCGGCTGGCGGGAGCGGAGATCGCCCGCACCGAGGGCTACCACGAAGGCCGCGTGCCCCTGCACACGATGCGCGCCGATATCGACTACGCGCAGAAGACGGCCACAACGACGTTCGGAACGATCGGCGTGAAGGTCTGGGTTTTCAAAGGCGAGGTAGTCGAGGATCGGAGAGGGCAGACGTATACGGCCGGGGGGCGTAAGTAACCTATGCTTCAACCGAAGCGGGTCAAGTATCGCAAGCTCCAGAAGGGTCGCCTGCGAGGGGACGCCGGTCGGGGGAACAAGATCTCTTTCGGGGACTACGGCCTCCAGGCAACCGAGAAGGGCTGGATCTCGAACCGACAGATCGAGGCCGCGCGTGTCGCCATGACGAGGCACATCAAGCGCGGAGGGAAGGTGTGGATACGGATCTTCCCGGATCGGCCGATTACCCGCAAACCCGCGGAGACTCGCATGGGCAAGGGGAAGGGAAACCCGGAGGGTTGGGTCGCGCCGGTGAAGGCGGGACGGATCCTCTTCGAGCTGGAGGGAGTCTCCACGGAGATCGCCAAGCGCGCGATGGAGCTCGCCTCGGCGAAGCTCCCCGTAAGGACGAAATTCGTGATCCGGGAAGCTGACTGATGGATGCCGAGGCAATTCGCGAGCTGACCGACGAGGAGATCGCGGAGGAGATTCGCCAAGCGGAGGAAGAGCTGTTTCGCCTCCGTTTTCGTAAGGCCTATCAGGAGTTGGAGAGCTCGGCGCTGCTGCGAGGGAGGCGGCGGGAGCTCGCGCGGCTCAAGACGATACAGCGTGAGCGGCAGCTATTGTCGCCGGAGAGTGCGGAATGAGAGCTGAAGCGGCGGACTCAGCGAGCCGGACCAAGACGCGGCAAGGCACGGTCGTGAGCGACCGCATGGACAAGACCGTCGTCGTGTCCGTTCAGAGGCAGCTGGCTCACCCCCTCTACGGCAAGAGGATCACGAGGCGCTCCCGGTTTTATGCGCATGACGAGGCCAACGAGTACCGGACCGGGGATGTCGTCGTCATCGAGGAGACCAGGCCACTGTCGAAGCAAAAGCGCTGGCGTGTGACTCGTCTCGTGGAGCGGCCGGAGTAGGACGATGATCCAGCAGGAGACCGACGTTCGGATC
>JBDHFW010000188.1:0-8521 GCA_039590175.1 Gemmatimonadota bacterium
CGACTGCGCGACGGCCGGACCGGCGAGGAGTTCGATGCCGACGTCACCGTCGGGATGATCTACATGATGAAGCTGTCGCACCTGGTGGACGACAAGATCCACGCGCGGTCGATCGGACCTTACAGCCTGGTGACGCAGCAGCCGCTGGCCGGGAAGGCCCAATTCGGCGGTCAGCGGTTCGGCGAGATGGAGGTGTGGGCACTCGAGGCGTACGGCGCCGCGCATACGCTGCAGGAGATGCTCACCGTGAAATCGGACGATGTCTCTGGACGCAGCCGCGTCTACGAGGCGGTCGTCAAAGGGGAGAACCTGCCCCAGCCGGGCGTGCCGGAGAGCTTCAACGTGCTCGTCAAGGAGCTTCAGGCTCTCGGCTTGAGCGTGACGCTGGGCAGAGAGGAAGAGAACGGCTTCTTCACTGAGTGAGTCGTCGGGCTTCGGGGAGTCCCGTTGGCCAGCGACGCGTGACAGCGCGAAGAGACGTTTCCAAGAGATAGCGGTGCGTAGGCGGCCGACAGGGTCGATCGGTCGAAACAGAAGGGCTTAACAGGGGATCAAATGATCGATTTTCCGCGACACAGGGGTGGGGGCGGTTCCGACTTCGACTGGATCCAGATCAAGATCGCATCTCCCGAGGAGATCCGGTCGTGGAGTCACGGCGAGGTCACCAAGCCGGAGACGATCAACTACCGATCGTTCAAGCCCGAACGCGACGGACTCTTCTGCGAGCGCATCTTCGGTCCGGTCAAGGACTGGGAGTGCCATTGCGGGAAGTTCAAGCGCATCCGTTACCGGGGGCACATCTGCGACAAGTGCGGCTCGAGCTGGCCGTGCCGGTGGCCCACATCTGGTTCTTCAAGACACTGCCTTCGCAGATGGGCTACCTGTTGGGAATGAAGCTCCGCGATCTGGAGCGGGTGATCTATTACGCCGCGTACGTCGTGACGAGTCCAGGCAAACAGGAGGTGGAGGAGCTGCAGGTTCTGGACGAGGAGGAGTACTGGACGCTCACCGAAAAGGCCCGGGAAGAGGGTGACACGAAGTTCCGAGCCGAGATCGGCGCGGAAGGCGTCCGGACGCTTCTCGGCCAGCTCGATGTGGACGGCCTGGCCGATGAGTTGAGGGTGGAGGTCGCGACCGAGACCTCGAAGCATCGCAAGAAGAAGAAGCTGAAGAGGCTCAAGGTCATCGACGCGATCCGCGGCAGCGACGAGGATCCGTTCAAGCGGAACAACCCGGAGCACTTCATCATGGACGTGATTCCGGTAATTCCGCCCGACCTGCGCCCGTTGGTGCCGCTCGACGGAGGTCGCTTCGCGACGTCCGACCTCAACGACCTGTACCGTCGCGTGATCAACCGCAACAACCGCCTCAAAAAGCTTCTCGAGATGCGGGCGCCCGAGGTGATCCTGCGAAACGAAAAGCGGATGCTGCAGGAGGCCGTGGACGCCCTGTTCGACAACGGTCGCCGGGGCAAAGCCATCCGCGGGCGAGGCAAACGGCCGCTCAAGTCGCTCTCCGACATGCTGAAGGGGAAGCAGGGGCGCTTCCGCCAGAACCTGCTCGGGAAGCGGGTCGACTACTCCGGCCGCTCGGTCATCGTGGTCGGTCCGGAGCTTCACCTTCACCAGTGCGGACTCCCCAAGGCGATGGCGGTCGAGCTCTTCAAGCCGTTCATCATTCACGAGCTGGAGCGACGCGGAGCCGCCGAGACCGTCAAGCGCGCCAAGAAGCTGGTGGAGCACGACGACCCGAAGGTCTACGAGGTGCTCGAGGATATCATCAAGGACCATCCGGTTCTCCTGAACCGGGCGCCGACCCTGCATCGACTCGGTATTCAGGCCTTCGAGCCCGTGCTCGTCGAGGGTAAGGCGATTCGCATCCACCCGCTCGTCTGCGCGGCGTTCAACGCCGACTTCGACGGTGACCAGATGGCGGTGCACGTGCCGCTCTCCTTCGAGGCGCAGGTCGAGGCCCGGGTGCTCATGCTTTCGAGCAACAACATCCTCAAGCCCGCGAGCGGTCGACCGATCGCATCTCCGACCCAGGACATGGTGCTCGGCTGCTACTTCGTCACGAAGAAGGGGCCGGACTTCGACAAGGTCGTCGAGGCGGGCGGGCTCCCGTGCTTCGATGACCCCGACCAGGTCGAGGTGGCCCTCGCGAACGGGTACCTCCGCAAGCCGGATGGCACGCCGGACTATTGCCGACCGATCCGCTTCCTTGCCGACGTCGTGGATGCCGAGGGTGAACGGGTGCAGCGGTGGGAGAACACGACGCTCGGACGGGTGCTGTTCAACGCGATCCTGCCCGAGTCCGTCCCCTTTGTTAACGAAACCATGGCCAAGGGAACGCTCGGCGACCTCGTCTTCAAGTCGTTCCGGATGGCAGGCCTGAAAGAGACCACGGAGTTCCTGGATTCGCTGAAGGATTTCGGATTCCGTCACGCCACGCTCGGAGGCATATCGATCGGGATGGATGACATGGAGATCCCGGTCGAGAAACGAGAGATCCTCTCGGAGGCGCAGGAGGACGTGGATCGCTTCACGAAGGCGTATCACCGCGGCGTCATCTCCTTCGGGGAGCGCTACAACAAGGTGATTGACGCCTGGACGCACGCCAACAACGACGTGGCCGACGCTATGGTCACTGGCCTCTCCGCCGCGCGGGGCGGGTTCAATCCCATCTACATGATGTTCGAGTCCGGGGCGCGGGGCTCGAGAGACCAGATCCGGCAGCTCGCCGGGATGCGCGGTCTGATGGCCAAGCCTCAGAAGAAGCTCACCGGTGGGATCGGCGAGATCATCGAGAGCCCGATCCGCTCGAACTTCCGTGAGGGGCTCAGCGTGCTCGAGTACTTCATCTCGACCCACGGCGCCCGAAAGGGCCTCGCGGACACGGCGCTGAAGACGGCGGACGCGGGCTACCTCACGCGCCGTCTCGTCGATGTGGCGCAGGACGTGACAGTCACGGAGGCGGATTGCGGCACGGTCCTCGGTCTGGACATCTCCGCGCTCAAGGAGGGCGAGGACATCATCGAGCCTCTCAAGGACCGGGTGGTCGGCAACGTGGCGCTCGAGGACGTGATGGACCCGATCGACGGCGAGCTGATCGCTGCCGCGGGAGAGGTGATCGTCGAGGCCAAGGCCGTGGCGATCGACGATTCCGGGATCCAGACCGTGAAGATTCGCTCCGTGCTCACCTGCGAGTCGCGCCGCGGCATCTGCCAACAGTGCTACGGGCGGAACCTGGCCACGATGGGACCGGTGGACATCGGCGAGGCGGTCGGAATCCTGGCGGCTCAGTCGATCGGAGAACCGGGGACGCAGCTGACGCTGCGGACCTTCCACATCGGGGGCACGGCAGCCCGCATCGCCGCCCAGACGCAGAGGAAGTCCAAGATCCCGGGTACGGTGGGCTTCGAGCGCGTGACCTTCGTGGAAGCACCGGACGACGGCCGCGTCGTCACGAGTCGGGAGGGTCAGATCCTGATGCGTACCGGTGAGGATCGCGTGCGCTCACGTTTGGCCGTGCCGTACGGCGCTACCCTTCATGTCGAAGATGGCGACACGGTGGACCGGGGCTCGCTGCTCTTCAGCTGGGATCCCTATTCCGAACCGATCGTCGCCGACCACAAGGGCAAAGTGCGCTTCAGCGACATCGTGCCCGAAGAGACGGTGCGGGAAGAGCTGGATGAGGCGACGGGGCGACGCCAGCTCGTCATCATCGAGGACCGCGAGAAGAAGCTCCACCCGCGCATCGAGATCGTGGACGGAAAGGGCAAGAAGTTGCGCGAGTTCATCGTGCCGGTCGGCGCGCAGCTACTGGTCCACGATGGCGACGCCGTGAGCCCGGGCGACACCATCGCCAAGATCAGCCGGGAAGCCTACAAGACGCGGGACATTACGGGTGGCTTGCCGCGTGTCGCCGAGCTGTTCGAGGCGCGGCGACCGAAGGATCCGGCCACGATCACGGAGGTCGACGGCCGCGTCTCCTTCGGCGGCATCAAGCGTGGTAAGCGCGACCTCATCGTCACCATGGACGGTGGCGAGGAGATGGTCTACCAGATCCCGGTGGGCAAGCACCTCCGCGTGCACGAGGGCGATCTGGTGCGGGCGGGAGACCGTCTCTCGGAGGGGCCGGTGAACCCGCACGACATACTGCGGGTGAAGGGGCCGCGGGCCGTCCAGGAGTACCTGCTCAACGAGATTCAGGAGGTCTATCGCCTGCAGGGTGTGCGGATCAACGACAAGCACATCGGCGTGATCGTGCGCCAGATGCTGCAGAAGGTCAAGATCACCGCTCCCGGAGAAACGGAGTACCTGGAGGGTGAGCACGTCGGCCGCATGGAATTTCGAGAGAGGACGCAAGAGGTCCTCGAGTCGGGCGCGAAGCCGCCGCGCTCCGAGCCGATTCTGCTCGGGATCACGAAGTCGAGCCTGACAACCGAGTCGTTCATCAGCGCGGCTTCGTTCCAGGAGACGACTCGGGTGCTGACGGATGCCGCGGTTCGGGGAGCGAAGGATCAGCTGCGCGGGCTCAAGGAGAACATCATCATCGGCCACCTCGTGCCCGCGGGCACGGGCATTCACCGCTACCAGCAGGTCGACTTTCTCGTCGGCGAGCCGCTCCAGCGGGAGCTGGACGCGATGCGCCGCGTGGTGGAGGAGCCGGAGCCGGCGGCGGGCGGCCTGTTCGCCGATTTGCGGGCCGAGGACGGCGCGCCGGAGGCGACCGCTCCCGTGGCGGAGGAGGCACCCGCCTGACGAGGGTTGGTCGCCGCGCGTAAGCAGGATCTTTCGCGCCGCGGCAGGGGTATCCGGACGACCGCTCCAGCGTCCGATATCGGTTGACAGCCCTAGAGTTAGGGTTTAAGATGGCCGGTCTTTGGTTGGGACGGTCCGTCGATACGAAAACGGACCGACTTCGGGCGGGGGCGATTTGCGTCTCCGCCCGCTGTTTGCTTTGCCTCGAGCGGTCCGGACGGTAGGAGGAGAGGTTCGGGCGACAGACGCGCCGAGGGGTGGAGCAGGCGCCGAGGATCGTCGATGTGAACGAGGGAAGATGCCCACGATCAACCAGCTGGTCCGGAAGGGCCGCAAGCAGACCGAGAAGCGCCGAAAAGCGCCCGCGCTGGAGAAGAACCCCCAGAAGCGCGGCGTCTGCACGCGCGTGTACACGACTACGCCGAAGAAGCCGAACTCGGCGCTTCGCAAGGTCGCACGCGTGCGCCTGACGAACGGTTACGAAGTGACGGCCTATATCCCGGGCGAGGGGCATAACCTCCAGGAGCACAGCATCGTTCTGATCCGCGGCGGTCGAGTAAAGGACCTTCCCGGAGTCAGGTATCACATCATCCGCGGTACCCTCGATACCTCGGGGGTGCAGGATCGCAAGCAGGGTCGATCGAAGTACGGCGCGAAGAGGTAAGCCACCCTGCTGCCCGCCTCAAAGCGTAGGCGGGTTCAGCGGCCGATAATCGCGGAACGTCGCACCGGGAGCCTGGTGCGACGATCGTAAACCGGTTCGGTCAGGCCGGTTCTGTCTACTAACACCGAATCCATCGGCCTCGATGCTGATCGGGGTGCGGACAAAGCAGTCGAATAGCATATGTCGCGAAGACAGAGAGCCGTAGTCCGAGAGGTACCGCCGGACCCCTGCTACCAGAGTGCGGAGGTCTCGAAGTTCATCAACGTCCTCATGCTGGACGGTAAGAAGTCCGTGTCCGAGGCGATCTTCTACGACGCGATGCGGAAGATCGAAGAGCGGACCGGCCAACCGGCAGACCTACCAGGTGCCGATAGAGGTTCGACACGGGCGCAAAGATGCTCTGGCCCGCCGGTGGCTCGTGCAGTTCGCCCGCGGCCGGCCGGGAAAGACGATGGCCGACAGATTGGCCGGCGAGCTGCTGGATGCCAGCCGCGGCGAGGGCGGAGCCGTTCGTAAGAAGGAGGACGTCCACCGGATGGCGGAAGCCAACAAGGCGTTCGCTCACTACCGGTGGTAGCGCGCGCCCTTGGGCGCCGCGGGGTTCGCTCCGACGAGCTGCGCGCTTTGGGTGCGGAGCCTCCTCGCTTCGCTGCGGGGTCTCCGCACCGTCGCGCGAGGCTCGCTTCGCGAAGCCCCGCGCCGCTGGGGGCGCGACCGGTCGGTAGCAAGCGTGACATAGGGTGGTTAGTGAGACGGTGTGAGGGACGGGCTGGGAACGAGATAGACGGACGAGACGAGATAGCGAGCAAATAGGCCAGATAGATGGAGAGGCGGACGCCGCTGGAGCGGCTGAGAAACATCGGCATCATGGCGCACATCGATGCCGGGAAGACCACGACCACCGAGAGGGTCCTGTACTACACGGGTCGGCTCCATCGGATGGGTGAGGTGCATCATGGCGACGCCACGATGGACTGGATGGAGCAAGAGCAGGAGCGGGGCATCACGATCACGTCGGCGGCCACCACCTGCCTCTGGGAGAAGGACGACGAGCAGTACCGCATCAACATCATCGATACGCCGGGCCACGTGGACTTCACCGTGGAGGTGGAGCGAAGTCTCCGCGTGCTGGACGGTGCGGTGGCTCTCTTCTGCGCCGTGGGCGGTGTCGAGCCCCAGTCGGAGACGGTCTGGCGTCAGGCCGATGGCTACGCGGTCCCGCGCATAGCCTTCGTGAACAAGATGGACCGCGTCGGCGCGGACTTCGAGCACGTCGTCCAGATGATGCGCGATCGGCTCGGTGCCAGGGCGCACCCGATTCAGTGGCCGCTGGGAGAAGGCGAGCTCTTCACCGGCGTCATCGACATCGTTCGCCAGGTCGAGATCGTCTACGACGAGGACTCGCTCGGAGCCAACTGGGAGGAAGGCCCGATACCGGACTCGATGCAGTCGAAGATCGACGAGCTCAGGCACGATCTGATCGAGGCGGCGGTCGAGTACGATGAGGAGCTCCTCGAGAAGTACCTCGATGGCCAGGAGCTGACCGAGGACGAGGTTCGACGCGCGATCCGGAAGGCCACGCTGGCCGGCAGCTTCACGCCGGTTCTGCTGGGTTCCGCGTTCAAGAACAAGGGCGTCCAGCGGCTGTTGGACGCCGTCGTGGACTACCTGCCGTCGCCCGACGACGTGCCTCCGATACGTGGGCACCTTCCCCAGCAGGACGAGCACTTCGAGACGAGGGAGGCGTCGGACGACGCGCCCTTCTCGGCGCTCGTCTTCAAGATCGCCACAGACCCGTACGTGGGGCGGCTGACCTACTTCCGCGTCTACTCGGGTCAGCTGGAAGCCGGAAGCCACGCGCAGAACACGACCCAGGACAAGAAGGAACGGGTCGGCCGCCTCCTCCAGATGCACGCCAACAAGCGCGAGGAGCGCGAGGTCGTGTACTCGGGCGACATCGCCGCGGCGATCGGCCTCAAGTTCAGCAAGACCGGCGACACGCTGAGCGACCGGAAACACCCGATCGTCCTCGAGTCGATGAGCTTCCCCGAGCCGGTGATCCGGGTGGCGATCGAACCGAAGACGAAGGTCGACCAGGACAGGCTGGCCGAGGCGCTGCAGAAGCTGGCCGAGGAGGACCCCACTTTCCGCGTCCACACGGATCCGGAGACCGGACAGACGATCATCAGCGGGATGGGCGAGCTACACCTCGAGATCATCGTCGACCGGCTACAGCGCGAGTTCAAGGTGAACGCGAACGTGGGTCGTCCGCAGGTTGCCTACAGGGAAACGATCCGCACGCCGGTCGACAAGGTCGAAGCCAAGTTCGTCCGACAGACCGGTGGACGCGGCCAGTACGGACATGTGGTGATCAAAGTCGAGCCGACGAAATCCGGGATCGGCTTCGTGTTCGAGAACGAGATCCGCGGAGGCTCGGTCCCGCGCGAATACGTGCCCTCGGTCGAGCAGGGCATCAAAGAGGCGATGGAGTCCGGTGTGATCGCCGGATATCCCCTCATCGACGTGAAGGCGACCCTCATCGACGGCTCCTTCCACGATGTCGACTCCAGCGAGATGGCGTTCAAGATCGCCGGGTCCATGGCGCTCAAGGACGCGGTGAGGCGCGGCGATCCCGTGTTGCTCGAGCCGATCATGGACGTGGAGGTCGTGACTCCCGACGAGTACCTGGGAGATGTCATGGGCGATCTCACCAGCCGGCGCGGCAAGATCGGGGGGATGATACAGCGGTCTTCCGCGCAGGTGATCGGCGCCTCGGTGCCGCTATCCGAGATGTTCGGCTACTCGACCGTGCTCCGCTCCCTCAGCCAGGGGCGGGCGGTCTACACGATGCAGTTTTCGCATTACGACGAGGTACCGAAGTCGAAGCTCGAGGAAATCCTCTCTTCGAACGGGAGCAAGTGACAGGCAGGGCGCCCTCCGGCGCTCTAACCCCGAGACCGGGGCGTTTCTAAGGGAGACGGGATCAGCAATGGCGAAGCAGAAGTTTGAGCGGACGAAGCCGCACGTAAACGTGGGGACGATCGGACACGTGGACCACGGGAAGACGACGCTGACGGCGGCGATCACGGAGGTA
>JBDHFW010000189.1:0-5109 GCA_039590175.1 Gemmatimonadota bacterium
CATTCCGGCGGTCATGACCATCGCGCAGTTCGCCGAGATCTTCGTGATGGCGTTCCTGCTGTCGTGGTCACTGGGGAAGTACGGCATGCGGAAGACCCTGGCGATCGGGGTGATCGCCTGGCCGATCCGCTACATCATCTTCGCGATCGGCAGCCCGGCTTGGCTCGTAATCGCGTCGCTCACGTTGCACGGCTTCTGCTACGTGTTCTTCTTCGTCGCCGCGTTCATCTACGTGGACAAGGTCGCGCCACCGGACATCCGCGCCTCCGCTCAGAGCCTGATCGCGATCATCGCGCTCGGGCTGGGGCGGTTCCTCGGAAGCCTATTCGCCGGCCAGGTGCGGGATTTCTTCACCACCGATGCCGGCACCGATTGGACGAATGTGTTCCTGGTGCCATGCGCGCTGACGATCATCTGCGCCGTGGCATTCTTCCTGTTCTTCCGCGAGGAGTCCGAGCCGGCCTCGGTCGAGGCTGATTGAGATTGGCCGACCCGACGACACTGACGAATCACCTGAGAGATATCCATGAGCAATAGCGATCGACTGGGCGTCGGATTCGTCGGGGGCGGCTTCGTGTCCCGCTTCCACATCCGTTCCTGGGTCGGAGTGCGTGACGCCGACGTGCTCGGCGTGGTCAGCCGGACCCGCGCGACCGCCGAGGAAGCCGCGGCGCTGGCCCGAGAGCTAGGCGTGGGCGCGGCGAAGGCGTACGACACGCTGGCGGACATGGTGGCTGACCCCGCGATCCACGCCCTGTGGATCTGCGCTCCCAACTTCACGCGTCTCGACGTGATGGAGGAGATCGTCGAGGCGATCGAGAGCGGCAAAGGGGAGCTGGTGGGCGTGGCCTGTGAGAAGCCCCTGGGGAGGAACGCTGCCGAAGCCGGGCGTATGCTGAAACTGGCAGAGCGCGCGAACCTGCTCGACGGCTATCTCGAGAACCAGCTGTTCGGCCCCGGCGTGGTGCGAGGGAAGGACATCGTGTGGGCCCGTGGGGCTGCGCTCACCGGACCGCCGTACCTGGCCCGGTCGGCCGAGGAGCACAGCGGCCCGCACATGCCGTGGTTCTGGGAAGGTGAGCTTCAGGGCGGCGGCGTCTTGAACGACATGATGTGCCACTCGGTGGAGGTGGCCCGCTTCCTCCTCACCCCGCCCGGCGCCCCCCGCGAGGAGCTGACGCCGGTCAAGGTGACGGCTCACGCGGACTGCCTGAAATGGCAGATCCCGAAATACGCGGCGCAGCTGGCCGAGATGAGCGGCGGCGGATTGGATTACGCCAACCGGCCGGCCGAGGACTTCGCCCGGGCGCTCGTCGAGTACCGGGCGCGGGACGGCGGGCGTCGGATCGTGGAGGTGACGACCTCCTGGTGTTACGTGGGCGCGGGGCTGCGCCTCAGCATGGAGCTGCTGGGCCCCGAGTACTCGATGGAGATCAACTCGCTCGACGCGGGCCCCAAGGTGTTCTTCAGCCGGAAGGTCGTGGGTGAGACCGGCGAGGACCTGGTCGAGAAACAGAACGCCGAGACCGGTATGATGCCCGTCGTGGCGGACGAGGAGGCGGAGTACGGCTACACCGGCGAGAACCGGCACATGGTGAAGGCGTTCCGCGCGGGAAACCGCCCGGACGAGAACTTCTCGGACGGGCTCGCGGTCACGGAGCTCCTGATGACGGCCTACATGAGCGCCGAACGGGAACAGACAATTCACTTCCCACCGCCCGACCTGGAGACGTTCATACCGGCCGTCGCGCGCGGTGAGTGGAACCCCGGGGGAGAAGCATGAGGACACGGGAGATCCTGGTCGCGGCCGTCTTTCTTGGCGTTGCGCTCGCCGGCCTGATGATGTGGAAGCAGAACCGGGCGGAAGGCCCGACCAAAGTGCCCGTACAGGAGGAAATGGTGGCGCGAGAGGCGGACGGACCCGCGGCACGAATCACCGAAGAAGAGCTCGCGGACGGGTTCTTTCCGCTCATCGCCGAACGGGAGGAGGCCGGCTTCGACGAGCGCGGGTGGAACCACTACGGCCCCGGCCACTTTACCCTGGACCACGAGACGGGAATCCTGACTTCGCACGGCGGCATGGGACTGTTGTGGTACGCGGCCGAGATGTTCGAGGACTTCACGCTGCGAGTCGAGTTCATGACGTCGGTACCGGAATCGAACTCGGGGATATTCCTGCGTGTGCCCAGCGTCCCGATTAGCGACGACTACATCTACCACAGCTTCGAGGTTCAAATCGACGCTGCGGCCGCTGAAGGCATCCACCGCACCGGGGGCGTGTACGACGCAGAGGCCCCGAGCGAAGACCGCGCGAAGGCTCCCGGCGAGTGGTCCGATATGGAGATCTCCTTCGTGGGCGACCGGATCACGGTCGAGCTTAACGGTGCGCAGGTCGTCGACTGGGCGGCCGAGCCGCGCGGCAAGATCGAGGACTTCGCGGCCCGCGGGTACATCGGTCTGCAGAACCACTTGGCAAGCAGCGTCTACTTCCGAAACATCCGGGTGAAGAAGCTGGACTGACTTGCCCGATCCCCGCGCACGGGAGGGGAAGTAGCGCGGATTCCTGCACCCACGCGCGCTGGCGCGCCCGTCATCGGCTTTGGTCGAGGCAGTGTCAAGAACGGCGACAAACAACTGGCACTGTTTAATACCGCCCGGCAGCGCGCCTGCCTCGCTTGCCGCCGCGCTCCTAGCCGGCCGGCGGACACGTCGCCCGCCGAGGAATCTCTTCCGGTTCAGAAGTGATAGAAAACGGAGGCGAGTACACGGACGTCGAACTCGCGGTGGTCGGTCAGAGGCAAACCAGCCGACACGCCAAATGCGAGCATCCGGCTCCGGAGGAAGCGGTACTTCAGGCCCGGACTGAGGTTGAAGACCGTTTCGCCCGCCTCTTCGCCGCTCAGCACGGTCTCGCCGTCGAACTCCACCAGGCCTTGCAAGCGAGCACCGAAGTGGTAGAGGCTCGAGAAGGTGTATTCGAGCTCGGTCTCGATCTCCTCGTCCGCACTCTGGTTGGTGGGGATTGCGAACTCCACGAAGCTCACGAGCTCCAGACGGCTTCGCTTGTACCCGAAGTCGAGAAAAGGGACGAACTCGACGATATGGTCACTTCCGATCCCCTTCTCGGAGTCTCCCGTCGGCAGTCCGAACTCGATCCCGTAACCGAGCAGCACTCCGCTCTGTGCGAACGCGAAGTTCGCGAACTTCAAGCCGATGCTCACGTTGTCGAGGCTGGATTCGGTGGCGGCGGTGGTGTGGCTCTGCCACCTGTAGGGCACATCCAGCTCGATGCTGAACGAAGGGTGGAAGGCGTATTCCGCCTCGAGGCGCACTCCGTTTTGCGAGAGTCCCTCGTCGTCCTCCGTGATGTCGGTGAACCCATAGTCGATACGCACCTTCGTGTCGGGCGAGGGGGATTCCGATACGATCGGGTGGGAAAAGTGGAGCCCCTCGTGGTCGTGGTCGTGATGGTCGCGATCCTGAGCGATCGCGGCGGATGACATGGAAAAGAGTAGCCACACCGTTGGCGTGGTCCTGCCAACTCTTCGAGAAAGGGCTGATGTCCCCAGCTTCATGATGAAGCACCTCCGTCGGAGCGGATCCCGTACAGATCAGCCAGCGCACAGCTTCGCGCCCGGCAGCCGAGACGGATTTCGTCTCCGCAAATCGCTGCCAAGCGCCTCTTGGCTAGCTGCTCTTGGGAGGTGCGTTGGCGAAAGGCAGTATGTACGAAGTGGCTCGAACTGGGTCTTGCGGCGGGGAGTCGGCCTCGCGGAAGATCGTGATCGGCCCGTGCCAGCCGACGACGGAAGCAGAGGGGAGGGGGGATGCCAAACTTCCCTGGTAGCAGACCCCCAGGCAGGAGCATGGGCCCGCGTCGTCGTGACGGTGCTCGGGGTGGGCCCGGGTGTGCTCGTGGGCGGGGCCAGCGGACGAGTTGTCGAAGTCAGCGGAATCGGTCGACGCTGGCCCGCCCGACGGAGAGTGATGAGGGCAGGCGCGCGCGCCGGTTGCTCCTCCCGCCGACGCTAAGACGAGCAGCGCGGCGACAAGAAGCGATTTCAGGCCTCGAGCGAAAGAGATGCGTCTACATGTAGTCGAGCTGAGCACCATTTGGTATTACCCCGGACCGGTGTTCCCTATCTGAACCGAACGGCGAACGGTGCAGTTCCAGGAGTCGACTCAGATCTCCTCGCCCCAGATGGCTCTTATCCTCTCTTCTCCGATCATCTGTGCGGGCGTGTAGCCACCCAGGTCGTGACGTGGCCCCGGATAGCCAGCCACCTTCCAGCCCGCGTAGTCCCGGTTGCCCCCGTATTTGGGATCGGCCAGAAAGCCGATGATCGTGTGGCTCCGCACCGTCTCGAAGAACTCCTCCGACGTCACCGACGCCGGGCTCCATCCGGAGACCTGCCCCGATTCGATCGCGGCCAGGACCTGGTCCTGCCGGTCCGGTTCGAGCTCGGCGAAGCTGGCGCCGGACTGCTCCATGGCTAGCCGGTTTACGGCTGGTAGCCCGTCCTTATACCTCGGCAGCAATTCGGCGTCCTCGTTGGCCAGCGCCTTGTCGATGAAGTTCACGCAGTTTGCCTCGAGTGCGCCGGGATCGTGATCAGTGGGAATGATCCGAGCCGTGATCGCTTCGACCGTGCGCCACTCCTGCTCCGAGAGGGCCGCGGGCTCCGTTGACTGTGCCGCGGCGAGGAGCGTCTTGGGACGAGGTACGTTCAGGAGCAGCCAGAAGGTCGTCCCGTATAGGGCGCTGCGCCCGACGAACTCGCGCCGATCCATCACAGCGCCCCCTTCCTGGCTTCGGTCACGAAGTAGTCCGCCACGCGGTAGGCGTTGGCGAGGATCGTCAACGTGGGGTTGTAGCCGCCCGAGGTGGGGAAGACGCTCGCGTCCGCGATCCACAGGTTCGGGACGTCGTGGCTTCGGCACCAGCGGTCGACGACGGAGCGTGCGGGGTCGTCGCCCATCCTGCATGTACCGTGGAGGTGGGAGCTCCCTTTCCTCGGCTCTTCATCGGTCACGCGCAGCACGATCCACCTGTCCACCGCGCCGGCCGCGTCTCCAATCTCGAGCATCCGGTCCGCATACCAACGGCTC
>JBDHFW010000190.1:0-5049 GCA_039590175.1 Gemmatimonadota bacterium
GTCTCGATCTCGTCGGTCAGAAAGACCTTGCTCACGTCCGTCATCTCGATCATGGCGGCCGCGTCGCCCGCCCCGTTCGCTCCGTTCGTCACGCTCATCGTCATCGTTCCTCTTTTCCGCCGTGATGCGCTTCGGCTACTTCAACCGAACGCGCTCGGTGTCATCCCACCTGGACATATCGGAGAGGATGACCTCGTCCCCTTCCTCCAGCCCTTCGATGATCTCGATCTCGTTGACCGAGCTCGCTCCGAGGCGGACCGGCACCCGGACGGCCGCATCGCCGCCCTCGACCAGCTTGAACAGGCCCACCGTGCTTTGGCTCTGACCGTAGGCCGGCCGCCCGACATGGAGTACGTCCGGCAGACGCTCGATCTCGATCGTCCCGTCCACGGTCAAGTCGGGTCGGGCGCCGCGGGGCAGCTCGCCCTCCAGCGCCACCTCCACCAGCACCGCGCCGCCTTGCACGTTCGGATCGACCCGCTTCACCCGACCCTCGATCAGGTCACTTCGCGTATCTATCGTCGCCTGCTGGCCGGGCTGGACCTCCCGGGCCTGCGTCTGGGGGATTCTGAGTTCGGCCTTGAGCCGGCCGGGCTGGGCGACGCGCGCCAGCGTCGTACCCGATTGCACCCACTGGCCGGGCTCGAGCGATAGGTCCTGCAGCACGCCGTCGGCGCCCGCCGTCACCTTCATCGATTCCACTCGCCGACGCTGGTACTCGTAGATCGAGCGGAGCCGGTCGACCTGCTCCTCCTGGACCTCGAGCTGTTCGTCGACGGTCTGCTGCAGGAGCCCGTAACGCTTCTCTTCCGTGCTGAGCTGGATCCTCGCCGCCTCGGCCTGCTCCCTGGACTGAAGCGCCTCGTTACGGCTGATGAGCTCCCGGAGGTAAAAGGCCGAATCCGACTCCGCCGTCCGGCTGGCATCCAGCCAGTCGGCGCGTGCCTGCGCCAGCGCGGCCTCCTGGGCGAGCGTCTGCGTTCCGAGCGAGCGTCTCAGATCGACCAGGCCGGCCTTCGCGGCCGTCCATTGCTGTTGGGCCTGCAGCGCCTCGAGCTCGACGTCCGGGTTGCTGAGCTGCAGGAGGATCGTGCCCGCCTCCACCGTCTCTCCCGGCTCCACGTGCACCTGCTCCACCCGTCCAGCCGTGAGGGCGGAGACGTATCGCATCTGTTCGGGCACGAGGGTGCCGGGCCCGCGGACCGCCCGGACCATGGGTCCGCGCTCAACGGCGCCGATCAGCACGGCGTTGCGCTGAACGCTGGGAGCGGCGGGCTTCATGAGGGCCAGGAGAAGGGCGATGACCGCGACGACAGCGATTCCGGCGCCGATCAGGATCGGCTTCCGCTTGCTCCTGGTCGCCTCCCGCGTGATGTCCATGCGGGTGCCGCGACCGGAGGAGCCGCGATTCTCGTCCCACTCGCCGGCCTTGGGCTTCGACTTGGACTTGGAGTTGGAGATGCTGTCCGCTACGCGGGCTCGCTTGGGCCGCTCTTCGCTATCGGGCACGATACGGGGTCGGCTCTCCTCGCTGCGGAGCGGTGTTTCCACCTTCGGTTCTTCCTTGTCTCGCGATGGCTTCATGCCTTCGGGTCACCTCTGGCCGACCCTACGGAACGGGCCTCGCAGAGGTTTCAGGGGCTTCCCGGGTTTCAGGGGTCTCCCAGGGAGACCGGAAGGTCTCCGGGCCGTGGTTTCCTCGACCTTATCGAGCCATGAGGCTCGGAGCGGTTGCCGGCTCGGCAGGATGAGAGCCGGCTCGGTTCTACGATGTTCTACGATCGAACCGGTGCACCCTTCCGCACACCCGTTTCCCCAAACACGTCCGCCGCTCACACGACACACGCGCCATGCCACAGGCGCGCATGCGTCGGGGCGCGACCGGTTTCGATCGATCGGGCTTGTCGCCCTCTATCTAGCCGACGACTCGGTTTGCTGTTAGGTATCGCGAGCGGCCACTCCGCCCGTTCTCTGGATGATGGATGCGCCCGATAAGAGAAAGGTTGCACAGCCTCTCGACTGAGCCCTCGAGCCTCTTGAGCGAGCCCGGGAGCCGATCGCCGTGAACCGGCGTGCGGCAAAGGGCACGGTATCCGGTCGGCCACTGGCCGTCGTGACAGGCGCGACAGTGGGAATCGGCTACGAGTTGAGCCGGCTGCTGGCGCGGGACGGGCACGATCTGGCGATCGTGGCCAGGAACGAGGAAAAGCTGCAGCGCGTGGCCGAGCAGCTGAGCGGCGGGCACGGCGTGGATGTGACATGGGTCGCCCTCGACCTCTCCGATCCCGGCGCCGCCTCGGGGCTCCACGCCAGGCTTTCGGGCCGGCCTGTGGACGTTCTCGTCAACAACGCGGGCTTCGGGACCTTCGGCCCCTTCGCCGAGACCGACGTGGACGCGAGCCTCCGCATGGTTCGCCTGAACGTCGAGGCGCTCACCCATCTCACCCGGCTCACGCTCCCGAACATGCTGGAGCGCGACAGCGGGCGGATCCTGAACGTCGCCTCCACCGCGGCGTTTCAGCCGGGCCCGCTGATGGCGGTCTACTACGCGACGAAGGCGTACGTCCTCCACTTCAGCGAGGCGCTCGTCGAGGAGCTCAGGGAGACGGGGATCACGGTGACGGTCCTGGCTCCCGGGCCGACCGCGACCGAGTTCCACAAGCGGGCCAAGATGGAGGACTCGGGCCTGATGCGCCGCCTGGGCGTGATGGATGCCGGGACGGTCGCCGAGGCCGGCTACCGCGGCATGCTTCGAGGCCGGCGCATCGTCATCCCGGGGATCATGAACAAGCTGGGGCCCCTCGGGCTTCGTCTGGCGCCGCGCAGGATCGTCCCTTCCGTGGTACGCCGCCTCCAGGAGGAGTGAGCCCGCCCGAGTGAAGGTGACGGGTGGTGTGGTCGCGGTCGGTACGGCCGTCGCGATGGGCGCGCTCGTGGCGCTCGGCGGGGTTGTCGCACTCGGGGTTGGCCGCGCCGCCGACCCGCCGGGCGACCTCTGCGCCGGGCTTCCCCAACCTGGCCCCGGCCGCCTGACGCCCAGCCTGGATCTCTACTGCCTGCAGCTCGTTCCGGCCGCGGGGCCGGCCGGCATCGAGGGGGCGCTGTCGCTGCTGCCCGTGCGATCCACGTTCGGGACGGCGGTCGCGCCTGACGGGCGTCATCGCTTCGACGGCGTGCTCACCCTCCGTGGTCTGCCCGAGCCCGGAGAGCTCGGGCCGTACTCCACCTACATCGCGTGGATCACGACCCCGGTCTTCACCCCGCTGATCAAGCTCGGGCCGGTCGAGAACGGGACGAACCAGGTCGGGATCGTGGATCTCGAGAAGTTCGTGGTGCTGGTCAGCGCCGAGGAATCGGCGGAGGTGGGCGAGCGCACCGGCCCGCTCGTTCTGCGGGGCCGGTCCCCGAGCACGAGGATGCGATCCCCCGACTTCTTCGAGTTCGCGATGGGCGGGCGCGCGGAGCGCGGGGAGCACGAAGGGGCCGGCCACGACCCGGGCGAGGAAGGCCGAGATCACGCCGCGAAATGGGAACCGCCGCCGATGCCGGCCGGCCTCTCCATGCTTCCCGCCCTGATGGACCTTCGGCCCGGCGTGGGGCCCTTCCTCCCTGCCGCGGATTCGTCGCTGCCGATCCCGGTGGCCCGACCGCGCGAGGTGCTTCAGCTCGCTGACGGCGATTCTCTGGAGCTCGTCGCCGGCTTCGTGCGTCGCCGATTACGCGGGCGGGAGCTGCTCATGTATGGTTTCAACGGGCAGTATCCGGGGCCCCTGCTCTGGGTGCCGGAAGCCGCTCGGGTCACCGTGGGCTTCCGCAACGAGATCGACCTGCCGACCACCGTCCACTGGCACGGCGTTCGTCTCGACAACCCTTACGACGGCGTGCCGGGAGTCACGCAGGAGCTCGTGCCGCCGGGCGGTTCCTTCCGCTACGAGATCTTCTTCCGGGATCCGGGGATCTACTGGTATCACCCCCATCACCGCGAGGACATCACGCAGGATTTGGGTCTGTACGGGAACATGCTCGTGCGGTCGGCACGACCGGACTACTACGGGCCCGCGCACCGGGAAGAGGTCGTCGTGCTGGACGACCTGCTGCTGGGCGAGGCCGGCCTCGTCGCGTTCGGCGATGAGGCGGCGACGCACGCGCTCATGGGCCGCTTCGGCAACCTGATGCTCGTGAACGGCGAGCCGGACTACGTCCTCGAGGTCCGCGTCGGTGAGGTCGTCCGCCTCTTCCTCACGAACGTCTCCAACACCCGCACGTTCAACCTGTCGCTCCCCGGCGCGCGGCTGAAGGTCGTCGGCTCCGACGTCGGCAACTTCGAGCGCGAGGAGTGGGTGGAGAGCGTCGTGATCGCGCCGGCCGAGCGGTACATCGTGCACGCGCGCTTCGACCGGCCCGGCGACGTCCCGCTCCTCAATCGCGTGCGGGGGATCGACCACCTGTACGGCCGCTTCATCCCCGAGGAGGACACGCTGGGCGTCGTCACGGTCTCCGCCGAAGAGGCCTCGCCGGATCTGGCGGCGGAGTTCGCACGGCTCCGCGAGCATCGGCACGTGGTGGAGGAGATCGCGCGCTACCGCATGCACTTCGACCGGCCCGTGGACCGGGAGCTGGTCCTGTCGATGGAGTCGCGCGAGCTGCCGTTCCTGGTCGACCGGTTGATGCAGCTGGACTCCGCCTACTTCAACCCGGTGGAGTGGAGCGGCACGATGCCCGTGATGAACTGGACCTCGACGACGCGCCAGGTCGAGTGGAAGCTGCTCGATCCGGCCACCGGGGCGGTCAACGAGGAGATCGACTGGCGTTTCCGGGTGGGCGATGTGGTGAAGATCCGGCTGTCGAACGAGCGCCGGGTGCTCCACGCCATGCAGCACCCGATCCACCTCCACGGCCAACGGTTTCTCGTCCTGGCGGTCAACGGGTCGCCGGCCGACAACCTCGTCTGGAAAGACACCGTGTTGCTGCCCGTGGGCGCCACGGTGGATATTCTGCTCGAGCTTTCGAATCCCGGGGACTGGATGCTCCACTGCCACATCGCGGAGC
>JBDHFW010000191.1:0-4978 GCA_039590175.1 Gemmatimonadota bacterium
CGGCGAACTCCAGGGAGAAGCTCTCGCCTACGACCACGGTGTCCGGATACGCCGCCCAGCTGACGATCGCCTCGTCCGGCGTCGGCTCGCCGATTCGCCAGCATCCCGCCGCGATGGTCGCGATCAGGACGAGTGACGGATCCAGCGCTCCCCCTCTCCTCCGGATTGATTTTGCGATCGCCGTCATGCTGGATTATCCTGCTCGAGCGGTGGGCAAAGTGTCCGGCCGGCGGGTGGCGGGCAAGGAGTTGGACCGGTCGACAGCGCCTTCCCGTCCGGGGTCCGACGACCCGCCGGGAAACCTGACTTTCTGCCGGTGTACCCTCCGGCGTGAAAGAGCGCTACGCATTGCCATCCGAGCGCTGGAACAGGCAGCAGAGAAGGGTGCTCGGATGGTCGTTTCTGGTTTCGGCGGTCCTGCACGGGATCTTCCTCGTCGCCTGGCGGGGCGCGTCCACCGCGCCGGCCGGTGGCCCGGCCGAGTCCGCTCGACCGGCCCCCACTCTGGCGTACGGAGGCGGTGCGCTGCAGTCCATCAACCTGGCCGCGCCACGCCCGTTCGAGATCCCGGCTCCACCGGAGCCCGCCGAGCTCACCGATGAGCCGGTATTGGACGTTCTCGAGGTCGGTGGCCCGGTCTCGGTGACGCTGGGCACTCCCGGGCTGGCCAGAGGGGATGCATCCGGTTCGGGATCCTCTCCCGGACCCGGCCTCGGGGGCACGGGCTCGCGCACGACGAGCCCGGTTCCGCGCTCCATCGTTCCCGAGTGGGATCCGCCCGGCGATGTCCGGGGCATGCGGGTGACGGCGCGCGTGCTGGTGAGTGCCGAGGGGCAGCCGCTGGGCGAGGTGCAGCTCGTTCCTCCCACGCCGGATCAGGCGTTCAATCGCAGGCTTGTCGAGAAGGTGCTGCAGATGCAGTACATCCCGGGACGCCGAGACGGCGAGCCGGTGGAGGCCTGGGCCGAAATCACGTTCGTCTTCTAGCGGGCCGCCAACTCCTCCTTCTAGCTGCCGGCCAACGGAGGCCGCGACCCTCCGTCGACCGGACTCAGCCTCCCGCGACCCTCCCACAGGAGCGTGTAGAGCTCGTCGTGGGCTGCCGTGACCGAGTGGTACTCAGCCAAAGGTCGGTCGTTTGCGGTCAGCCAGAGGACACGGATCAGGGCGAGGTGCGTGATGACGACGACGGGGGCTCCGTCCTCGGAGAGCTCCGCCTTCCCGATCTGGTCGATCGCGTCCACGGCGCGCTCTCGAACCTCCTCCAGGCGCTCACGCCCGGGGATCTCCAGCTGATCGGGTCTCTCCAGCCACTGCCGGTACGCCGACGGCCAGCGTTCGGCCACCTCGCTCTCGGTCAAGCCGGTCCACTCACCCAGCTCGATTTCGTGAAGATCGTGAACGGTGTGAACGGGCAGCGAGAGCTCCGCCGCCAGGATCTCCGCCGTCTCGATCGCGCGGCGCACCGGGCTCCTGTAGAGCCTCCCGCCACGCAGCCCGAGGCTTCTGGCGAGCCTCACGACCCCCTCGCGTCCCTCTGCCGTCAGGTGCTCGTCGCTCCACCCGGCGAACCGTCGGTTCCGGTTGGACTCAGTTTCCCCGTGGCGGATCAACACGAGCGTCGGTGGCTCGGCCAAGTCAACCTCCCGTTCAATGACAGATATACGCGTGGCCTTCAGTCGCCGAAACCGGTAATTGAAGACCAGATGATCGGCGGAGCGAGCCTCCAACACCGACGCCTTTCCCGACACTCGAGGCGCACTCGAAGCGCAAGAAAGGAGGACGCGACGTTCTCGACTTGAACCGTTCCGAGCGGCGATCCCTGGCTGTGGCTGCGCTCCTCGTCCTGCTCGGGACGACCGTCCGTGTGGCGATCTCTCCCGGTCGGGCCGAGTTCACCTGGACGCCGGCGGACTCGAGCGGGGAGCTCCCGACCCTCGGCGAGACGCGGCGTGCGGTGACCGATGCGTTGGCCAGAAGGGCCGTCGCGGAGAGACCGCTCGGCGCCGGGGAGCGGATCGACCCCAACGCCGCGACGGCGGAGGAGCTGGAGCGGCTGCCAGGGATCGGGCCGGCAAAGGGCTTCGCTATCGTTGAGGAGCGACGCAGAAGCGGACCCTACACGACTCCGGCGGACCTGGGTCGCGTCCCGGGCATCGGCCCGGCGGTGCTCGAGCGCATCGCTCCCCACCTCACCCTGCGGCCCAGTCCGGTCTCCCGGCCAGGCTCCGGTCCCCCCTCGACGGGGCGGATCAACCTGAACGTGGCGGGTAGGGACGAGCTCATGGCGCTCCCCGGAATCGGACCGGCTCGTGCGGACAGCATCCTCGCTTTCAGGGATCGGCACGGGGGTTTCAGGCGGCCCGAAGAGCTGCTGAACATTCCAGGGATAGGCGCGGCAATCCTTCGTGCTTTGCAAGGGATGATCGACGTTCGCTGAAACACTCATAGTGTTTAACGCTTTACTGTATCACATCTTACCGCCCTATACCGGCTCTGACGGGAGTGGACCGACTCTTGCTCCCACGTGAGTGCCGATTCGGAGGCTCGGTCCACTCGAACCACTCGAGAGTGAGGCCGGCGACAGTCGACACAGGTTTCAGAGAAGGGGTCGATGACGGTTCGCACGGCTCAGAGTCCAGCAGAGACGCACTCGTCAGCCGAGAGGCGCTTGGGCGAGCTCCTCCTTCAAGCGGCGATGATCTCGCTGGAGGACCTGGAGGCGGCCCAGCAGGAATCGGAGCAGACGGGCGCGCGCCTGAGCTATATCCTCGTAGCGAAGGGCTATCTGTCTGAAGCGGACGTCACCTCGGTGATCTCCAACGAGTACCATCTCCCCTCCATCGATCTGACGTCGGTGGTGGTGGATGAGCGCGCCGTGGTGATGGTTCCCGCCGATTTCGCCAGCAAACACGCCCTGCTGCCGATCAAGCGGAGCGGTCGAACGCTCACTGTCGCCCTGGCCGATCCCTCCGACCCAACTCTCGTCGACGTTCTGAAGTTCATCACCCGCCTCGACATCGAGCTCATGGTGGCGGGCGAGGTCTCCCTCCGCGCGCTGATCGAAAAGCACTACGACGTCACGACGGCCAAGCTGGGAGAGCTGCTGGACGAACTCGAAGAGCTGGAGATCGAGCTCGTCGAAGAGGAACAGGATCAGGTTTCGACGGAGCAGCTCCGGGCACAGGTCGACGATGCACCGGTCGTTCGCCTCATCAACGGCGTCCTTACCGATGCGGTGAAGCGCGGCGCGTCCGATATCCATATCGAGCCTTACGAGAAGCAGCTGCGCGTCCGATACCGCGTCGACGGAGCCCTTCAGGAGATCATGCTGCCACCGCTGCGCATGCAGGCGGCGCTGATCTCCAGGGTGAAGATCCTGGCCGATCTTAACATCGCCGAACGACGGATCCCTCAGGACGGCCGAATCAAGATGAAGCTGGGGCGACGGGTTATCGATTTCCGCGTCTCGACCCTGCCCACTCTGTTCGGCGAGAAGATCGTCCTCCGGATCCTGGACAAGGGAAACCTGGTGCTGGACCTCGAGGAGTTCGGCATGGAACCGAAGGCCGAGGAGGACATGCTCAGCGCGATCGCCAACCCGTACGGCATGGTGCTCGTGACCGGGCCGACCGGTTCCGGTAAGACGACGACCCTCTACAGCGCTCTCACCCGGATCAACACGGATGAAGTCAACATCATGACAGCCGAGGATCCGGTGGAGTACAACCTGAGCGGTATCAATCAGGTACAGGTTCGGCCGGAGATCGGACTCACCTTCGCGGCCGCTCTTCGGGCCTTCCTGCGCCAGGACCCCAACATCATCATGGTCGGTGAGGTCCGGGACATGGAGACGGGTGGGATCGCCGTCAAGGCCTCGCTGACGGGCCACCTCGTCCTCTCGACCCTCCACACGAACGACGCGGCCTCCACCATAACTCGAATGATCGACATGGGGATCGAGCCGTTCAACGTCTCGGCTGCCGTGAACCTGATCACCGCACAGCGTCTCGTGCGGAGAATCTGCGGGAGCTGCAAGACGGAGACCTCGTACCCGGACGAAGTGCTGCGAGCGGCCAGCATACCCGACGAGACGCTGGCGGGCATCACGTTCTACAAGGGCGAGGGGTGCGACGCCTGCGGCGGATCCGGATACGCCGGGCGGCAGGGTCTCTACGAGGTGATGCGCATGAGCCGAGCGCTGCGACGAATGGTTCTCCAGGGCGCTTCGGCCGACGATCTGAAGACTCGGGCGATCGAAGACGGGATGCTCACCCTCAGGGACGATGGCTTGCTGAAGGTGAAGCGAGGGATCACGACGCTGGACGAGGTGATCAAGGAAACGGCGGCCTGACCCGTGACGAGGAAGACGAACGCGCAACGGTCAGCGAGAGCCGGGTGATGAATGGTGACGTATAGGGATCACAAGGACCGCCTGGCCATCGAGCAGACGCCCAACGTCGGCATGCGAGCGCTGCTCGAGGAGATGATCTCCAGAGGCGCCTCGGACCTGCACATCAGCGTAGGCGAGCGTCCGAAGCTGCGCATCGACGGTCGGATGATGGGACTCGAAGGAGAGAAGCTCAGCCCGAAGGACACCCAGGAGCTCGCCTACTCGGTTCTGACGGAGCAGCAGAAGAAGCGCTTCGAGCAGAACGCCGAGCTCGACTTCTCGTTCGCCGTTCCGAAGCTCTCGCGCTTTCGAGGGAACGTCTTCCGTCAGCGCGGAAGCGTGGCGATGGCGATCCGCACGATCCCCTTCGAGATCCTCGGTTTCGAGGATCTGGGGCTGCCGCCCGTCGTCGCGAGGCTGGCCGAGAAACCCCGCGGGCTGGTCCTCGTCACCGGACCCACTGGCTCCGGAAAGTCGACGACACTCGCCGCGATGATCGACAAGATCAACTCGGAGAGGGAAGGGCACATCATCACGATCGAGGATCCGATCGAGTTCGTACACAACCACAAGAAGTGCCTCGTC
>JBDHFW010000192.1:0-5889 GCA_039590175.1 Gemmatimonadota bacterium
AGCCGGAACTCCAGCATCCACGCCGGCTCCTCCTTGTGGGCCGAGATCTGGCGCACGACCTCCTCGTCCAAGCCCTTCCGGGACTTGAAGACCGGCTCGTCCTCGGTGACGAAGCCGTATTTGTATTCGTCGAGTTCCAGTTCGGCGATCGTCTCGTTGCGTGGCAAGTGCTTATCCTGTCGTCCGAAGCCGGCCCAGCGGACGGCTCTCTCGCCAATAACTGTGGTCGTCGTATCGTTGTGTTACAAAACTATATGCTTAGTCTAGCTTGTCAACATAGGTTGGTATAGCTACCGTTTATCTGTATGGAAGCCGGCTCGAGAAACGAGGGAGAAGGTGCCGAACTGCTAGCGCAGCTCGGGTACGCAGTGGTGGGCGCAGGCTACCCGCGCGGCCTCACACCCGCTCAATGGGCCGCGCTGCGCTACCTGTCGCGCGCCAACCGGTTCTCGCGGACCGTATCGGCGTTCGCCGAGTTTCACGCGACGACGCGCGGCACTGCCTCCCAGACGGTTCAGCGTTTGGTTGACCGCGGATTCGTGCAGAAGAATCCTTCCGTAGTTGACGGCCGCAGCATCCGACTCGACTTGACCAAGAAGGGGAGAGACACACTAGAGGATGATCCGCTCAACGATCTCGTCGCCGCGTTTGGGTCCCTGCGGCCCACAGCCCGGGCCCGTTTCGTTCGCACCCTGAGAGAGCTCGTAACTCAGGTCGCCCAGCTCCGGGGAGACGAGACATTCGGCACATGTCCCGCCTGCATCTTCTTCGATCGCGATCGGCATGGGAACGACCCTGCTGGGTGCTGGTGCAACCTTTTCGAGCAACCACTCGATGTCGCTGAGACCGACGAGCTCTGCGTCAACTTCGAACCAGCCAACTGATAACCACACTGAGGCGTCGGGCAGGTTCGCCATGATCTTCCACGCACGAATCGACACGACAGAGGATGGAGAGTACTTGGCTAGCTGTTCGGACCCCCTTGCTAGCGCTCGGGGTGCAAGCTGGACCAGTGCCCTGGAACTGCTGCGTGCAGAGATTCGATATCGTCTCGAGATGTGTCCCACCGTCTGAGACACGCTGAGCCGGCTGCTCAGACTTTCCGCGCTCCCCGGATTCCATGGGAGGAGCCTGCACAGCGCAAACGCCGGCAGGATATTTACCGAGCTCTCAAGGCCCTCGATGGCCAGTTCTATCGTAAGGCTCCACGAAGGCAATACCGAACGTCTGGGTCGATGTGGTGAATGTCCCACCGTACCTGGCCACGCGCGCTTACACCGATTCCCTGCTTCGGCCCGCGTGGACGGCCGCCAGCTCCCACTTCTCGTCGGGGTATTGCTGCGTCACCTTGTAGGGGTTCAGCATGTGCTTGAGCGTGACGCCCATCCCCTTGAGGATAGCCCGCCCGTAGGAGGCTTCAGCCCCGGGCCGCTGAACGACCCTTACCCCTCCAGACATCACTCACCTCCTCCGCACTCGGGGCGTACAGCCGGTGTGCTTCTGCATCGTCGATAGTCGTCAGGGCAAATCCGTAGCAGTTAGTATCGATACGAAACTATTGTGACGAGGTCCAAGTCGTCAATATTGTTTGGTATCGCTACCACTGTTGACCAAAGCAAGTTCGGCCTCTTAAGGGTTCCCGACTCTTGGCTCGGTAGCCCGCGCCGTGCTCCGCTCGTGGATGAGCGTTCAGGATTTGACAGCTATGCAGTTCGACGGCTGGACGATTGTTCGGAACCTAGGATGAGCTTTCGGCATGAGTTCGGATGCCCAACGGCGGTTCGATCCGTATGAACATCGGGAGTGCGCCGGCGAGCCGGCGAGCCAGCGAGAGATTGCATCGAACGATCTCGCTGCAGGACGACGTCCTCGAAATCGTCGAGACTACGTGCACCGAGTGCGACTTTCGCGTGCTCGTCTGTCCTCACGGCGGCATCGACGTCGTGGGCGACCTCGAAGCGGCCAGACACGCGATTGATACAGGAAACGCCCTCCTGATCCTTCCATCCGAGGCGATCGTCCACTTCTACCCGTCGACACCCGAGCAGCTGGTAAATGCGTGCATCGCCGGCGGGTTTCGGTCCGTGTACTTCGAACTTCTCGGCGACGAACTGGTGGCTGCCGAGTACCTTCGGCTCTGGCGCGGTGCGGACAAGACGGACCCGTGGATTCGCTCGACGAGCGCACTAGTGGTCGACTACGTGCGGACCGAGTACCCGGAACTCGTGCCCTATCTGGCTCCGATTGTCACACCGACGGTGGCTCTGGCGCGCTATCTCCGCCACACTTTCCCGGAGGCGAGTATCGTGTATGCGGGCGTGCACTCAGCGGGACCCGACGCCGACGAGGAGATTGACGCGGCCGTATCTTTGGTCGAGCTCGGACAGCTGCTTGAGGACCGCGACGCTCCGCCCAGCCGACAACCTCACACCTTCCGGATCGTTCCACCCGAGCGACGACGCTACCTCTCGATGGCAGGTGGACTTCCCCGCGAGACTTTGGACGAACAGCGAATGTCCTCGAGCGCGGTCGTGAAGCTGCGGGGTCTGCACACCCTTGTGGCCGTCTCCTGGGCCATTAGGGAAGGTGAGACACTCGGCTTTATCGACATCCTTCCTTTTGAGGGAGCCCTCGACCATCCCGCCCTCGGCTCGCGCGAAGAGCTCCTCTGGCGCAGAGGGATCATCGAGCTGGCTGAAAGCGGAAGGGCGCAGGGGCCGGTTATCGAGCGGCCGGAGAGTGTGAATCTGGCCGTTCGGTACAAGCCCAAGCCACCGCTGCAGAGCGTACGCGAATCCGACACTCAGGCCGTACTTGACAAGATCGGGACGGCGTTGGGAGGCGAGCCATGGGACCGCGACTCCTGCGAACACATGAGCTGCGCTGCGTTCGCTAGCGCGGTCGCCTGTGGGCGAGCGACGCTCACCGTGTGCCCGTACTACATGATTCGGCAATACGAGTCCTTGGCCCGGGACGCCGCGCACGACGCCCTGACAGATCTGTACAGCTATCGGGCCCTACAAGATCGTCTGCACGAGGAGGTGGCCCGGGCCAACCGGACGGCAACTCTCCTCGCCATGCTCTTCATGGACCTGGATGGCTTCAAGCAGGCGAACGACCTCTATGGCCATCAGGCCGGAAACGAAGTGCTCAGGAGGGTGGCCGACGCGATCCGGGACAGCATACGCTCGACGGACGTTGCAGCACGCTTCGGGGGCGACGAGTTCGTCGTCTTGCTAGTGAACGCCGAGCTTGAGGGCGTAGAGCGAGTCGCCGATGAGATCCGCGATCGCATCGCTGCCATTGCCGTGCCGGTCTCGGACGGGCACGTGCGAGTTACCGTGAGCATTGGGATGGCATATCACACCGGAGCACGGGAGGCGGTGGTGGGAGAGGACGACTTGCTGGCCGAAGCCGACGCGGCCGTCTACATCGCAAAGGCGCAAGGCGGCAACAGGATTCACCCGGTCCGAAAGGGGAAATACGCTCGATGACGCACGAGGGTCATAGGCTGGAGACAAGACAGGAGCCCCTTACCCGTGTGGCCTACGGCTGGTCAAGCAGCTTCTGTCAGATTTGGCGGGCGTCGACGCGACCAAGCTCCTTCCGACAGCAAAGGAGGCATCGAGGATCCACGTCCTGAGGGTCCAAGCCGTCAATATTATTTCGTATCGCTACCATGTTGACCTATGGACGAGTCTCTGAATTCCAAGTTGCGCTATCGCGATGAATAACAACGAAGACACCTGGGAGAACGAGGGCGGCGCAGTTATACGCGAACGGCGCGAGGAAGAAGGGGATACCGAATACATTCTTGTCGTATCGAGCAAGCCGAGCGGCGAAACCCATCGCCGCTTCACCCTGCTACCGCGGGAACCTCGGGCGGATCCTCTTCAGCTGCCCTCCGAGGTTGCCACGGAGGCTGAACTAGTGAAGACCATGGAGGCGCTGGGCTATCGGCTGCACGTGATCGGAGGAGGAAGCCAAACCCGTCGGTTCCACTTCAAGAAGATATCCGGCGGATCCTCGCCTTAGCTGCTCTCTCCGGGGGGCCGATCGCGCAGGCGTTGGATCGAGTGCGGCTATGGAGCATGTGATGCCACGTCCCTGGTACGCGTAAAGCCTGAGGCTGCCCGCCACAGATCGGCAGCGCGTGCTCCCGCGACTTCGCTGGGATCGAGATCGTTGCTGGGAAGGGAGGCTAGGGACGAAATGGCTGGAACAGGGATGGCACCGTGACCCTCGAATTGACGGATACCCTCAATCGGCCGCTGCGTGATCTTCGGATCTCGGTGACCGATCGTTGCAACTTCCGCTGCACCTACTGCATGCCGAAGGACCTGTTCGGTCGAGATTACCAGTTTCGTCCCCAGCGACTCCTGCTTTCCTTTGAAGAAATCACCCGCCTGGCAAAGATCTTCATCTCCTATGGCGTTCGTAAAATCCGTATCACCGGCGGTGAGCCGTTGCTGCGCAGGGACGTGGAGAAGTTGGTCGAGATGATCGCTAGACTCGACGGCCTAAGGGATCTTGCGCTCACCACGAACGGCTCTCTGCTGGCCAGGAAGGCTCGAGCTCTCAGGGATGCGGGTCTCCAGCGCGTAAGCGTGAGCCTTGACTCCCTGGACAATGCCGTGTTCAGGGAGATGAACGACGTCGACTTCCCCGTCGAGCGAGTGCTGGAGGGTATCGAGGGAGCGGCCGCGGCAAGCTTGTCTCCGATCAAGATCAATATGGTCGTCAAGCGTGGGGTGAACGAAAACAGCGTTCTCGACATGGCGCGCCATTTTCGCGGTACAGGCTGTATCGTCCGGTTCATCGAGTACATGGACGTTGGAACGGCGAACGGGTGGAGGTTGGATGACGTCGTGCCGGCCGCGGAGATGATTGAGATGATTGATGACGAACTGCCGCTCGAGCCTGTTGACCCGAACCCCGGTGGTGAGGTCGCGCAGCGGTACCGGTACAGAGACGGCGGTGGAGAGCTGGGCGTGATCGCGTCGGTCACGCAGCCTTTCTGCAGCGAATGCACACGAGCCCGTCTCTCCGCGGAGGGTGTGCTCTACACCTGCCTATTTGCAGCATCCGGCCACGATCTTCGGGCCCTCCTTCGCCAGGATCGGTCCGACGAGCAGATCGCCGAGTATTTGGAAACCACATGGAGAGCGAGGACGGATCGCTACTCCGAGATCCGTACGTCGGAGACCGTTCTGTGGCCGAAGGTCCAGATGTTCCGTATCGGCGGCTAAGCCCAGGGTGAGACACAGTCTTTATCCCATGTTGTATACCCTACAGTTGAATCCCCCCACCTCCCCCTGTTTCCTCTCCAGGTTCGCCTCCGTACCAGGTGCGGAAATGCTGACAAACGTCCGCACCCCATGCGGATTTTTCTCATCTCGTGGGTGGGGATTCGCCATGCTACCTGCCTCAACGGGCCTCAGACGCAGAGACCACCCCATGCCGCAGCCCAGGTGCTGGGCTGGTTGTTCGAATGCGAGAGCCTGCAGATCTCGCACTCATTCGCCCTGTTGAAGTAAGTGCGCTGGTGGGAGGAGCCCGTCCTAGGCCGGGATTATGAGTATCGACGCCTGAGGATCAGGAGCCTCGACTGCCCGGTCCGCTCGATACGCAGTTTCCTTTCTCTTCGTTTGAAACCCTAGGGTCGCAGACGAAACAAAAAATCCGGATGGCAAGATCCCATGCTCGTGGGCGCGATCCCCTCGTTGCGCCCCTGATTCGCTTTACCGGTGGTGATGGCCGGCGCTGCGACCCATCTTGATCGGCGGAGGCTGAGTCCGTATGCAGAAGAAGCTTCAGGATTTCCTCGCAGAGTTGAAGCGGCGGCGCGTGGTGCGCGTGCTTCTCGTGTACTTCGCCTTCGTGTTCGGA
>JBDHFW010000193.1:0-9568 GCA_039590175.1 Gemmatimonadota bacterium
GAGGGCCTCGCCGAGACCGGCTTCTACACGCACGAGACAGCGTTCGAGGAGGAGGCGCTGCCGCGCTCCGTGGTCGTCCTCGGCGCCGGGCCGATCGGCGTCGAGTTCGCGCAGGCCTACGGCCGCCTCGGGGTCGAGGTGACGCTGGTCGAAATGGCGCCGCGCATACTCCCCAACGAGGACGCGGAGCTCGCGGAGCAGCTCGCGGAGCAGCTTCGGGCGGAGGGCGTCCAGGTCCTGACGGGAATGGCCACCACCTCGGCGGAGCGCTCGGGCTCCGAGGCCGTTCTGAAGCTCGCGGCGGCCGACGGTTCTGCGCGGGAGCCGGACGCCGTCCATGCAGTCAGCGCCGAGCGCCTCTTCGTGGCGACCGGCCGTCGCCCGAACATCGAGGGCCTCGGCCTGGAGGAGGCGGGCGTCGTGACCGGACGGGACGGGATCCGGGTTGACGGCCGCTTGAGAACCTCGCGGCGGCACATATTCGCCGCGGGCGACGTAACCGGCGGCCTTCGGTTCACCCACGTCGCCGATCACGAGGCGCGCTCCGTCCTCAGAAACGCCCTCTTCCCGTTCGGCCGGCGCGTGGACTACTCCGTGGTCCCCTGGGCCGTCTTCACGGATCCGCCGCTCGCCCGGGTGGGTTTGACGGAGGAGGAGGCGAGGGATAAGCACGGAGAGGTCCGGACGTACCGCTACGACACGACGACCCTCGACCGCGTGATCACCGATCGCGAGGCGGGTGGCCTCGTCAAGCTGATCACGGACCGGCGGGGCCGCCTACTCGGAGGCCACGTGCTGGCGCCGTCGGCGGGCACCATGATCATGGAGGTCGCGCTCGCCATGCGTCACGGACTCGGAATCGCAGACCTCTCGACTCTGATCCATCCATACCCGACTATGAGCGAAGGAATTCGAAGAGCGGCTGACATGTACTACCGAGCGAAGCTGACAAATCGATCAAGACGATGGCTCGACCGTTACTTCAGGCTGACGCGCCGGCTCTCGGAATGAGTAGGCTCCTGTTCGTGCTCCTCCTGGGAAGCATGACTGCGTCAGCGGCGATTACGTCGGTCGCGTTCGCGCAGGTGACGTCACGGGATACGGTCGACGCCGAGGCCGCGGCGAGCGACGGGGAGCTTCCTTCGACCGGGGGGGCCGCGGGAATCACCCCCGAAGAGATCGCGGTACGCTGGGAGCCGGAGAGTCCAACCGACGGAACGGCGCTGGCCGTGACGATTCAGACGCCGGCAGTTGGCGGAGAGACACGGGTCAGAGCGGAGCTGGACGGACGCCCCGTCCGCATGGGCCAGGTGGGTGGAGATTGGTTCGGCCTCGTGGCGCTGCCGACGGACCAGGCGGGGCCGATGGACCTCGTCGTCTCCCACTCTCGTAACGGAGAGCCCGAGGTGACGACTCGCTGGACGGTCCAGGTGAGGCCCCGAACCTACTCGGAGACGCAGCTCAGCGTCGCTCCTCGTTTCACGAGCCCGCCCGCCGAGGTCATGGAGCGAATCGCGCGGGAGCGCGAGCTCGTCCGATCTACCCTCGGTGAAGTCACGGCCGGGTGGTTGATAGACGGCAACTTCGTTCGGCCACGGAACACCCGTATCACGAGCCCTTACGGTCAGAAGCGCGTCTTCAATGGCGAGCTTCAGAGCCGGCACTGGGGGGTCGATCTGGCGGGTGAGGTCGGGACGCCGGTTCGCGTCGCGGGCCGTGGGCGGGTCGCGATCGCTCGCGATCTGTACTACGCGGGGAACGCGATCTACGTCGATCATGGCCTGGGCGTGTTCAGCGGCTACTACCACCTGTCTCAGATCGATGTGGGCGAGGGAGACCTCGTCGAGCGTGGCCAGGTGATCGGACGGGTCGGCGCCACAGGGCGCGTGACGGGTCCTCATCTCCACTGGAGCTTCTTCGCCGGCGGAGAGAGGCTCGACGCGAGCAGCGTGCTGGATCTTCGCGTGCCGGAGCCGGAGAATGTCGAGCCGGAAGCGGCGAATGTCGAGCCGGAAGCGGCGGAGGTCGGGGCCCCGGAAGCCGAAACCAGCGAACCCGGCACACAACCGTAGGCTGAGACAGATGACGAAGATCGCGCTCATCCTGAGCGGCGGCGGCTCCCTGGGCACGTACACTGCCGGCACCGTGACGGAGCTTCTCCGAGGCCTCGCCGGCAACCGGAGCGGCGCGACCGTACAGGTCGGTGCGCTGGCCGGAGCCTCTTCCGGAGCGCTGACCGCGGCACTCGCCGCGCGCGCTCTGGTCGTGAACCCCAATCTCATCCCCTGGATCGGGGAAGCGTGGATTCGTGGGATGGACGCCGAGGTGCTGCTGAGCACGAACCGCTCGCGCCCGTCCCTTCTGGATGCCGAGGTTCTGGAGGAGATGAGCCGGGCGCTCATTACGGCCGGGCCTGCCTCGGACGATGAGCCCTCACCGCTCCTCGCCGAGCCGCTCGGGCTGGGGATCACGCTCTCTAGCCTGCACGGAATCCGCTACCAGCTTCGATACGGATTCCAGAACCGGCCGGAACGATCCTTCGGCACACGCCTGTTCGATGACTGGGCCGCCTTCGAGTTGAGCTCGGCTGATTCGGCGGGCGCGCCGGTCTGGGAGGAGGTCCGTCAGGCCGCCGTCGCCTCGGCGAGCTTCCCCTTCGCCTTTCCGCCTCGTCGGCTCGAGCGGCGTGGAAGCCACTTCCGCGGATCGGTGCTGGAGGATCTGGGCAACATCGACATGTGGTACACGGATGGCGGGCTCTTCAACAACGAGCCCGTTCGCCTCGCCAAGCGTCTCGTCGCACTGGCGATTCGTATTCGTCGACCCGACGCTCCGGGACTCTCCGGCCGGCGAGGTCGTGGAGGGTGTGGCACCCGGCTCCGCGGTGCAGGTTGCCAGCCTGGTCAGTCGCGCGTTGTTGGGGCAGGGAAGCGCGAAGGACTGGATCCGCGCCAACCGCACCAACGAACGCCTCGCGATTCTCGATTCACTCGTCGATCGGCTGCCGGAGATCGCCGACTCGCTCACCGACCCGGAGGCCTTCGAGCTTGGCAGATCGGTCGGCGAGATGGCCGAGAGCGTATGCGAATGGCGTCTCGTGTGTGGTGGAGGCCGATCGCGCCGCGCGGGCGGACCGGCCGAAGGCACGGACCCCGTTCTCGAGCTTCTGGAGGAGAGCCTGGAGCGGATCGAGCGGCGGTACTCGCACGTTCTCGCCCGGGTGAGCTCACGCGCGGCGCGCAGCCGCCTGGCCAAGCTGATCTTCCTGATCGAGGCGGCCGGTGGCCTCGACGACAAGGAGGAGCTGCCCCTCTACCTGGTCGCGCCGGGCCGTCGGCTCGCCGGCGACTTTCTCGGCAACTTCGGCGGGCTCTTCTCCCGGGAGTGGCGCGAGGCAGATTACCGGGCCGGGCGGCGGGACGCCAAGAGGCTCCTCGAGACATCCCTGGCCGACCTCGTGCAGTACGAGCCGGATGACGAGGCCGAGTACGAGGTGCCGGAGATGGCCGGGTCTGTCGAAGCGCTGGTGCCCGATCAGCGGCGGCGTCTCGAGAGCCTGATCGAACGCGAGGTCGACCGCTCTATCGGAGAGATGGATCCAGGCTTCCTGGGGGCCCTTTTCGGCTTCGCCTGGAAACCGGCGCTTCGCCGCTGGGCCACCGCCCGCGCGATCGACTCCCTGCGCACCTCCTGACGCCGGCTTGATCCGGCCTCCTATTCGCCTTCGATCTCCAGCAACACCTTGAGGACGCCGGGCCGCGAAGCGTGCTCGAACGCGGCCGCTCCTTCCTCCAGCGGATAGCGGGCAGCTACCAGCGCAGTCACGTCCACGCCGCCTTCCTCCAGTAGGCGCAGGGCGGGCGCGAAGGGACCGCAGCGTGAACCGATCACGGTGATCTCGTCCACCACCAGCGCGGACGCGTCCACCTCGAGCCTTCCCGCGTAGGTGCTCTTCAAGACAAGCGTGCCCCGTGGACGAAGCGCGCGCCGCGCGATCCCGAAGCCCGCGGGATTACCGGTGCACTCCACTGCGACGTCGAAGCCGGCATTCTCGACGTCTTCCTCGAGGCAGACAGCCGCGCCTCGAGCTCTCAGGAGCTCGGGTATCGTGGCGCCGCGTCGCGTGACCACGGTCAGGTCGCAGCCGATCCCGGCCAGCGTCTGAGCGATGAGCATTCCGAGCTTGCCGGCGCCCACGACGAGTACGCGATCGCTCGGACCGATCGGCACTTGTTCCTGGATCCGGAGCGCGGCGGCGAGAGGCTCGGTGAAGACCGCCGCCTCGGTCGGGAGGTCGTCCGGCACCGGATGGAGGTTGGGGGCCGGAAGCGTCAGGAACTCTGCGAACGCCCCGTCCCGACCCAAGATCCCCAGCACCGTCCGCTTCTCGCAGTGTGTGCCGAAGCCCCTCGAGCACGCCTCGCAGACCCCGCAGACGGCGTTGATCTCGCCGACCACTCGCTTGCCCATGAGCCGAGACGCCTCGGCCGCCGAGACCCCATCTCCCAGGCGCTCGACGACGCCCACGAACTCGTGTCCCAGCACCCCCTCGAACGGGTAGTAGCCGCGCGCGAGCTCGAGGTCGGTGTTGCAGATGCCCGCGATGAGGACCCGCACGAGCGCCTCGCCCTGCGGCAGGTCCGGCGGTGGAAGCTTGGGAACGAAACGCAGCTCACCGGCCTCGAGACGGAGAGCCTTCATGACGGAGAGCCCCGCCGGGGGAGTGGCACGCGAGCCTCGGGGCGGCTGGAGTTACGCGGCCTCAGCGCTCACGCCGGAACGGCCGCCTCGGGCTCGTACGTCGCGATGCGGCCGGCGAGGGCCGAGGCCATGACCGTGTAGGGACTGCCCAGGTACACCTTTCCCGGCCCGCTTCTCCCCGGGAAGTTGCGGTTGATCGAGCTGACCGTGACCTGCTCCGATGAGGTGCTCACGCCGGGGCCGGCGTTGATGCAGGCCCCGCAACCCGGCGCCAGCACGGTCAAACCCGCCTCCTCGAACAGCCGGTCGTAACCCCGCTCGCGGGCGTAGGCCTCGACGTCGATCGACCCGTACTGGATGTAGGCCGAGACCCCATCCGGAACCCGGCTGCCGACCTGGAGGCCCTCGCGCACGACCTCCGCGTACATGTCGAAGTCCTCCCGCTTCCCGCCCGTGCAGGAGCCGGCGTACACGATGTTTACCGGGACGTCCTCCTCGAGCTCGTCGACGAAGATCCCGTTGCCCGGGTCCCCGGGCTGGGCGACCATCGGCCGCAGGCTCGAAGCGTCGAGCTCGAGGGTCCACTCGTACTCCGCGTCCTCGTCGCTCGGCAGCCCGGCCACCATGCCCTCGGCTTCGGCGCGCTCCATGCCTCGACGCTCGATAAGCCATTCGACGGTTCGCTCGTCGGGCGCCACGATGCCGGTAAAGCCGCCAACCTCCGCCGCCATGTTGGTGAGCGTGGCGCGCTCGTCGATGCCCAGCGCCTCGATCGCCTCTCCGCAGTACTCGATGATCTTTCCGATCGCCTCGCCGCCCTTCACGTAGGGATGCCGCAGGATTTCGATGATCAGATCCTTGGCGGTGACGTTCTCGGGCAGCGCGCCCGAGACGCGGACCCGCACTGAGCGGGGCACCTGCAGCCGGACGTCACGCGTCGTCCACGAGTTGACGATCGCCGAGGTGCCGACCCCGAAAGCCACGCAGCCAATGCAGCCCGAGTGCGGTGTGTGCGAGTCGCTGCCGATGATCACCGTGCCGGGCAGCGCGTAGCGGTCCTGGACCATGACGTGACAGATCGCCTCGCTGCCCACACGGTCGGGCAGCTCGCCGTGCAGGCGGACGCCCTGCTGCTCGGAGAACTCGCGCTGCCGGTCGTGGAGCGCGTGGGCGGCGTCCAGCAGCCCCATCTGCTTCCTCTCCTCGGTCATCACCTGGTCCAGGAACGCGAGGTGGTCGCGGAAGAACACGATGCTCTCCGGTTCGTTGAGGCCGGCCTCTTCGCCGGCGAAATCCTCCCAGAAAGTCGCCGCCATCGGGGTCACGTACTCGTGGCTGAACCGGAGGTCCGTGCGCACGAACCCGGTGTCGCCGGGCCGCACGGCGGGGACGCCGACCGCATCCTCGGCCAGATCGGTGACCCAGCGCCGTGCGAGGATCTTCTCTCCGACGGTCATCGGCCGCGGTGCGGTGCGGATCTCCGGCACTTGAACCAGGCCCTTCAGACGCGCGACCGCGTAGTCCAGCAGCCCGCCGTACTCAATGATGTCGCGCTCGATCCGGCCGGCGTCTCCGATGAACGCCTCGAGGGGGATCTCCTCACCCCGCCGTATCTTCTCGATGAGCGAGAAGTCCGTCGACGCCAGGATGCCGCGGTTCTCGCAGTTCTCCCGGTAGATGCGCTCGATGTTCTCCGCGATGACGACGCGGATCCCGGCCGCCTGCTCGGCGTAGGGTGCCGCCTCCCGGCTCGAGCCTTTGCCGCGCCGCTTCCCGGACACGGAGCAGACGAAGCCGCCGTTCTGCACGTCGTTGCGCCCGATCGGCAGCTCCCCACCGCAGCGGAGACCGACGTACGGGTACTCCCCCAGCTTCTCGTCGTAGTAATAGCAGACCCAGCCGGGCGTGATCTCGTCCGTGCTGATGTCGTCCCTGAGGGGAATGGAGGGGTCCCACTCGAGATCCTCGCCCTCCAGCTGGCGTCGGATCAGATCGGGATCTTCGGTAAGGAAGAGGATCCGGCCCTGGAGGCGAACCGTGTCGGGTCTTTTCGTGACGTCTCGTTCCAGCAGCTTCGTCAACATCGCTTCATCCGTGCCTGGTCTCCGAATGGGCTCGCGGCCTTCCTCCCGCGGCGGCGCCAAGCCGGCGAAGGCGGAGCGGCAACTTAGGCCGGACCGCCTCGCGCGGGCTAACCCTTCATCTGCTCTTCGAGCTCCTCCAGGGTCGGGTACCCTTCGAGGGCGGCGAACACGTCCAGAGCGTAGGGCACCTTGCCGAAGGGGGCGCTCACCTGCACGCCTTCCACGAGGTCGGCGACTTCGGCGAGCATCTCCCGGGCGATCGTGCATCCCTCCGCCCGCGCGTGCTCCTTCCCCCGGTCCTGAGCGTCACTCATCCGATCCATGTAGCGGTTCGGGACCTCGATGCCCGGCACCTCGTTGTTCAGGAACTCCGCGTTTCGCAGGCTGACCAGCGGCCAGATCCCGGCGACGATCGGTATCCGCGTCCCCGCCTTCTCGATGCGCTCGAGGAAGGCAATGAGCATCTCAACATCGAAGACCGGCTGGGTAACGCCAAACTCGGCGCCGGCCTCCACCTTCCAGTACCAGTGCTCGATCTCCTCGTCCAGGTCCACGGCACCCGGGTTGACGCCGACGCCCGTGACGAAGGAGGTGGCGCTTCCGAGCGCGTTGCCGCCCAGATCCAGGCCGTGGTTGAGGTGCGAGACCAGGTTGGTCAAACCCACCGAATCGATGTCGAAGACCGCCGTCGCGTCCGGATACGGGCCCATCTTGGGCGGATCGCCCGTGATGATCAGCATGTTCCTCAGGCCGAGCGCCTGCGCCCCGATGAGATCGCTCATCATCCCGAGGAGGTTCCGATCCCGGCAGCAGTAGTGAACGACGGTCTCGATCCCGCATGCGCATCATCGCACGCGCCCCGTCGGGCACATTCACGGCGTCGACGCCCGCTCCCTTCAGCCAGCGACAGGACTCGAGCATCCCGCTGGCGTCCGTTCCCCGCGGTGGAAGGATCTCTACGCTCGTGACCATCTCTCCGGCCGCGAGCTTCCGCCCCCAGGCGGAACGCTCTCCCATGGGCGCGGGCTCGGTAGCTTCCTCACCTCGGACAGCCGCGATTACGGGGCCGTCGCCTCCGTCTGTCGGCCCGACCCTGACCCGCGGTGCGCGCTGAGCCACTACGCGGATCTGGGTCGCCATCTCCCGAATGTGGGCTGGAGTCGTTCCGCAGCATCCACCCACGATCCGCACGCCGGCCTGTACGAGCTGACGGGCATAGCCCGCCATGTACTCCGGATCGGCGAGGTAGATCTTTCGCCCGTGCACCTCCTGCGGGAGGCCGGCGTTCGGCACGGCGGAGAGCGGCAGGTCCGTGACCCCGGCCATCTTCTGGATCGCAGTCAGGATGATGGCGGGACCGACGCTGCAGTTGAGGCCGATCGCCTCGACGCCCATCGCGCCCACCGCCTCGGCGATGTGCTCGGGCTGGTCCCCGTACGTTGTTTCGCCGTTCGGCTGGATCGTGACCTGAGCGACAACGGGAAGATCGGAAGCAGCGTGGCAGCCTTCGATCGCCTGGTGGATCTCCTCCAGGTCGCTGAACGTCTCCAGGATGAAGAGATCTACTCCCGCTCCGGCGAGGGCGGCGGCCTGCTCGCGGAACGCCTCGCGAGCCTCGGATCGGGCCGTGGCTCCGTACGGCTCCAGCCGAACTCCGATCGGACCGATGCTTCCGGCCACGAAGAGCTCGTCGCCCGCCACCTCCCGGGCGAGAGCTGCAGAGGCCTGGTTGATCCCGCTCACCTGCGACTCGAGGCCGTAGCCCTGCAGGCGGAAGCGATTCGCGCCGAAGGTGTTCGTTTCCAGGACCTGCGCGCCGGCCTTGCGGTACTCGGCGTGCACTTCCCGGATTAGATTCGGATCGGTCCGGCTGAGGTCGTCGAAGCAGCGATTGATGAAGACCCCGCGGCGGTAGATCTCGGTGCCCATGGCGCCGTCCAGGAGGATGACGCGTCCGCTGTCCAAGGCCTCGCGAAAGTCCGGCATACGGGAACCCTATCTCGAGGAGAGCCGATGAGTGTCAGTGACCCGGGGCGGCCGACCGTTCTGGTCGCCGGCGCCACGGGCTTTCTGGGAGCCTCCATCGTGCGTGCTCTCGTGGCCAAAGAGCTCCCCGTCATCGCCCTCGGGCGCGATGAAGACCGTATCCGACAACGTTTCAGGGGACTGGCGGTGGAAGCGCGGTCCGGAGACGTGACTCGGCCCGACAGCCTCCGGGACGCCTTCCAGAATGTCGAGACGATCGTCCAATGCGTCCAGTTCTCCGGGTTTCCAGTGGAGCACCCGTCCAAGGGCCTCACCTTCATGGAGGTCGACGGGCAAGGTACGCGGAACCTCGTGGAGGGCGCCCGAGCGGCCGGTGTTCAACGTCTTGTCTACCTCTCGGGCGTTGGCGCGGATCCATCTTCGGACCGGACGTGGTATCGCGCCAAGGCGCTCGCGGAGCAGTCCGTCCGGGATTCGGGCCTCAGGTATTCGATCATCCGCCCCTCCTGGGTTTACGGCCCCGAGGACCGGAGTCTCAACCTCTTCATCCGAGCCCTTCGACTCAACCCGCTCTTCTTTCCGCAGATCGGCGACGGGAAGCAAAGCCTGAACCCGCTGTGCGTCCAAGACCTTGCAGCCGTTGTCGCGGAAGTCGTCGAGACCGAGTCGGCGGACGGCGAGAGCTTCGAGCTCGGGGGGCCAGTTACCTACACGCTGGATGAGATCATCCGAATCACCATGGACGTGTCCGCCCTTCGGAGGCCGATCGTCCATCTTCCGGTGCCGCTCGTGAAGAT
>JBDHFW010000194.1:0-4879 GCA_039590175.1 Gemmatimonadota bacterium
CAGACCGTCGCTCATGGCGAGCCGCCTTCGGGTCCACTCCTCGGCGACACGCAGCGCCTTGCGACGGAGAACCTTGAAGCGCCCCCGCTCCAGCAGCTTGATCCCCTGATCCGCACGGTGGAACAGATAGTGCCACCCTCTCGTCCAGGGGCCTTCGCCGTTCGTCGTCGTTCGAGACTCGCTCGCCGGCAGAAACAGCTCGGGGATGTGCGCATGCTCGGGAACCGGACACTGCGGTTTGTACGCCCAGATGATCGACAGCGGGACGAAGATGCCGCGCGACCAGGAGGACATCTCGTTCAGGTTGAAGTAGAACCACCCCGGCAGAAGCAACATCTCGGGCGGCACGGCGGGACACTTCTCCCAACCGTACTGCCCGAAGATGGACAGGTAGATCTGGGTGTAGGTGTTGGTGGCCTCGATACCGCCGAGATCCAGGATCACCCGGCGCGCCTTGGCCATGTGCGGCGCGTCCGGGTCATCCCCGAGAAGCTTCAGAACGAAGTACGCCTTGACGGATGCGCTCACCTCCGGCGGGCCGCCGTGGTAGATCGCCCAACCTCCATCAGGCAGCTGCAGGCGTCGGATGCGGCGCGCCATCTTCTGCACGCGCTCCTCCTCCGTCCTTCCCAGGAATTGGAGCAGCAGGATGTACTCCGACTCGAGCACGCTGTCCGCCTCGAGCTCGCCCCTCCAGTGCCCGTCCTCCAGCTGGAGTCCCAGGAGGTTCTCTCGCGCGAGATGGATCGCCCGATCGAGTTGCTCGGCCGAGATCCGTGCCCCGGGTGCAGACTCTTCGGCTCGGGGTTCCTCTACCGTGAGCTGAGTCGGCGTGTCCGTCGTCCTAGATTTCATCTTGAAAGCAAAGGCCCCTGGATGCCGGCCCGCCGGGTCAGCTCCCCAGCATGCCGGTGGCTTTCGCCGTTCTCTGTTGCTGTTTCCTACCTATCCCCACTTCGGCCGCCGAATCTAATCGGGCCACGTGCAACGGTACAGACGGGGAAGCGCGCACAGAAAAGACTCGGTGCGGCACCCCTCGGGGTTGCAAATTTAGGGCGATCTAAATAAATATTTAGGGAGCCCTAAACAATTGGATCCGGCAGCTCGATCCGACAAGCGGCGCCAATTTACCGCGTTTGCGGCAGCCGCGCACAGGCGAAAGGCTCCGGAGGACGTCCAACGAACCGGAAAACGAGTGAACGAAGCCCGAACGAAGAAGGTGATGGCAGTCCGATTCCCTGCCATGGCACCGCGGCCCGCCGCACTGGCGCTGGTAGTATTCCCACAAGTCTGCCTTCTCTGCCTACCTGCCGGGGCGCTGCGGGCTCAGTCCGTTCGGCAGGATGAGCCAGACCGCTGGGCGGACGCCCTCGTCACCGACCGGCCCGACTTCACGGAGAGTCCAGTCAGCGTGGCGCCGGGTCGCGTTCAGCTTGAGGGCGGCTACACGTACTCGAGCGTCCAGAGCGAGAAGAGCCACACGGTCGGCGAGCTGCTGGCGAGAATCGGCGCCGTCGATCGCCTCGAGTTCCGGTTCGGCATCAACTCCCTCGTTTTTCGAAGTGTTCGGGACTCCGGAGACGCTCCGGCAACCGGGCCTCGTTCGGTACGGGGATTGGAAGACCTCACGCTCGGACTCAAGGTGGAGGTGCTCCGGCCGCCGCCGTCGAAGCCCGGCCTGCCTCGGCTCGGGATCATAGCCGGAACCAGCATTCCGACCGGACGATCGGAGGTCGGAGCCAACAGCGTGCAGCCCGGCGCGCTCCTGGCGGCAGGGTGGGATCTCACTGACTGGCTCGCGGTGGGCATGAACGTCGGCTACGCATACCCGGAGGACGATGAGGATCGTTTCGACGAGCTCTCGGGAAGCGTGGCCCTCGGCTTCGGGCTAACCCGGAGACTGGGCGCCTTCGCTGAATGGTACGGCATTTACCCGCTCCCATCCGACCGGGACAACGAGAACAACGCCGACGCCGGATTCACGTACCTGCTCAGCCCCGGTTTCCAGCTCGACGCCCGCTTCGGCGTCGGATTGGGCGGACCGCGGCCCAACTTCTTCGTAGGTGCCGGCGCCGCCTGGAGGATCTAGGGGCCCTCCCGCCCCGGCCCTGACCGACGCAGATTCATCGGATCCGAGAACGATCCATTAGAGATGCCGCCGGAGGTCGGGATCGATGATCCAGGCTCCAACGATTTTTCCGCGCTTCTTTCCGCACGCAGTGGTCGCAACGCTCGCCGTCGGGCTTATCGCAGCCGGAGAGGCGCACGGCCAGGACTCCGAGGTCACGGGCACCCTCGTCGCGGTCAACAAGAGGGCAAGCACGGCGACGATCGTCGACCTCGGGTCGGGAGCGACCCTCGCGACGCTGCCCACCGGCAACGGGCCGCACGAGGTGGCCATCACCAAAGACGGCAGCCGGGCCGTCGTCACCGACTACGGCGGGCAGGCCGGCGGCAACAGCCTGACCGTGATCAACGTCCCGGCTCTTCGTGTGGAGAAGACGATCGATCTCGGCCGCTACAGCCGGCCCCACGGCATCGCTTTCCTGCCCGGCGACAGCCTGTTGGCCGTTACATCCGAGGACGCCCGAAGCGTCGTGGTCGTACGCCTCGCGGACGGCGAGATCGTCCGCGCGGTGCCCACCGACGCGGGCGGGTCCCACATGCTCGCCCTTATCGCGAGCGGGGAGCGGATCTACACGGGCAACATCAGCGACGAGAACGTCTCCGAGCTCTCGCTCGCCCAAGGTGAGCACACGAGGACGTTCGGGGCTCCGACCCAGCCGGAGGCGATCGGCGTCACGCCGGACGGCAGCGAGGTGTGGGTGGGCAGCAACGACCGCGGCACGGTGAGCGTGATCGACGTTGAGAACGGGAGCCTGGAGGAGGCGTTGGACGGGTTCGGTTGGCCCTACCGGATCCTTCCGACTCCGGATTCGCGCCTCGTCCTCATCCCCGACCTCAGGCGGGATGAGCTTCGGATCATCGAGCGATCATCCAGGCAGGCGCTGGCCACGATCTCGCTCCCCGATGCCGGCCCGCAGGGGATCACTTTATCCGAGGATGGGAGGACGGCTTTTCAATCCCTGAGTCAGCAGGGCCGGGTCGCGATCATCGACCTGGAGGGGATGGAGGTCGTCGGGTACGTGGACGTCGGCGACCGGCCAGACGGCGTCGCGTACACCTCGAGAATCGTGAAGCGATGAAGAGCGGGGGTTGGCCCTGTCTTCCAGGTCGACGAGTTGTTGGAACTCCGGGCCGGGTTGGCTAGCTTCGATCCTCGCGAGGTAAATCGCTCGGGGAGCACTGCGGCCTGCCGGCCCGAATCAAAGACTCGCCGTCAGGTCGTGAGCGCCGAGGCGCCCGGCGAGGGTCACCACATGAAACGTGGAGCAGAATCCATGCGTGAGGCGATTAGTACGCTGCCACGGTACGGGGTCGTGTTGGCTTTGGTTCTCGCCGTTGGGTTCGGCCCGACGGCCTGCGGTGGAGCGGGGGGCGATGGGGCTGAGACCGAAGAAACCGGAGCGGAGACGACGCCGGAGCCGGCCGCCGAAGCGCCGGCGGCAGCAGAGGTCGACCTTCCCGATGGCATCACGGCCGAGATGGTCGCGCAAGGTAGGCAAATCTTCGGGGGAGCAGGGATCTGTTTCACGTGCCACGGCCAGGGCGGAGAGGGGATGCCCAATCTGGGAGCCAACCTGACGGACAGTCAGTGGCTCCACTCGGACGGGGCCTACGAGGGTATCATCGCGACGATCACGGCTGGCGTGCCCGCCGACAAGTCCACCTCGGGAAGCCCGATGGTCGCACGAGGCGGAACGAACCTTCCGGACGATCAGATAGCGGCCGTCGCCGCGTACGTCTGGACGCTGAGCAGGTAGATCTGCATCGGTGCGTAAATGCCGTCGGTGTGTACATGACGTCGACGCGGTTGAAGAACCCCTCCGCAGGGCACGGCTAGCTTTGGGCGCGGTGGTTGCCAAGCTTCAGCCGCGACGAGGGGTTGCGTTCCACGGGGGGCCGTAGCTCAGCTGGGAGAGCACCTGCTTTGCAAGCGAGCCAGAGATCCGCCCATTTCCGGCTATAACCCGTAGTAGTAAGTGCTTCTTACGGATCAGCCCCGGAAGCCGAAATGAGGTTTTCGGGGCCTTTCCGTACCCCAACAGCCCCAGCAACAGCCCCAGCGTGGAAAGGGTCCGCTCCGGAACGCCGCGCCGCGATGCCGCTCGCCTCAGATCGTTACCCGAAGCGGCGTTCGGAGCAGCAGCGTGAAGACCAACGTGAAGATGAGGAACGCGACAAGCCAGTGCATCTCCCAGCCCAGCATGGATACCGAAAGCTCCGGATACTCGACGGTGATCGAGCGGAGGGGTGCCGCCCGCGGAAGAGGCGGCTCCGTCGGGTAGATCAGCTGCGAGAAGAAGCCGCTCGAGGCACGAACCGGGGAGCGCCTCACGACGCCTTGGGTGGCGTCCACGATCTTCTCCAGCCGCTCCCCGTCCGCCGTGACTCGAACGGCATGTCTCCCGGGTTCCAGGATCCGAATCCGCCAATTCGCCTCGTCGGTGGAAGGGATCCAGAGCATGGGCGCGTCGACCGCGACGCCGGGAGTCGGCTCCAGGGAGAGCGAAGCGACGGCCGCACCTTCGGCCAGCCGCGCCCTCACGATGGCTCGCTCGCCCGGCTCCATCCCTGTGTAGCCGAACCGAAACTGGAGTTGTGCAACGACGATGAAGAGGGGGATCAGCATCCAGAGCATCGCTGGAAGGGAGTGGCCCATGTAGCGCAGGCTGTGCTTCAGGATGTCGAGCTGCGCTCGCCCGATCGTCCGAGCATCATCTCGAAAGAGCAGGATCTCGTAGATGCCTGCATGCAG
>JBDHFW010000195.1:0-4877 GCA_039590175.1 Gemmatimonadota bacterium
TCGGGTGATCCCGAGGGCGAGATCGGGGGGCCTCTCGCCCGCGCAAGCGGGTTAAGTCATAATGAAAACGGACACTTACGTCCGCAATGACAAGCGAGAGGTAATGAACGACAATTATCCGGCGGCGCCTCACATGCCCGCCAACCAGCAACCCACATCCCACAACGCCGCCCTCCTGATCGACTTCGACAACGTGACCATGGCCATCCGGTCGAACCTCGCCGTCGAGCTGCGGAAGCTGCTCGACTCGGACATCATCCGCGGCAAGGTCTCCGTGCAGCGCGCGTATGCCGATTGGAGGCGATACCCGCAGTACGTGGTTCCGCTCTCCGAGGCGTCGATCGACCTGATCTTCGCACCGGCGTACGGCTCCACGAAGAAGAACTCGACCGACATCCGGCTCGCGATCGACGCCCTCGAGATCGTCTTCACCCGACCCGAGATCGGGACCTTCATCCTGCTCTCCGGGGATTCGGACTTCTCGAGCATGGTGCTGAAGCTAAAGGAGTACGGAAAGTACGTCATCGGCGTCGGCCTCCAGGAGTCGGCATCCGACCTGCTCATCCAGAACTGCGACGAGTACTACAGCTACAACAGCCTCTCCGGCCTCACATCCTTCGCGGATATGGAGCGCGAGAGCCTGGGCCCGTGGGAGCTGTGCGAGCGCGCGTTGGAGAGGATGGTGGATCGGGGCGATGTGATGCGCTCGGATCGGCTCAAGCAGGTCATGGTCGAGCTCGATCCCAGTTTCGATGAGAAGTCCATAGGCTTCACGAAATACAACAAGTACCTGAGCGAGGCCTCCTCGCGCGGGTTGATCACGCTCCGGAAGCTCGAGAACGGCCAGTTCGAGGTCGGAGTACCGGCGCACAGGCCGGCCTCGAGCGGCCAAGGGGCGATCGCGTACGCAGACCGATCGACTCCCACCGCCGCCGTGCAGCAGGAAGCCTCACCGCCGCCCCAGAAGCGGTCTCGCGGCGGACGCGGTCGCAGCCGCTCGAGAAAGCATGCCGAGGCGGGGACCGGGGCGTCGACCGAGGCGACGAGCGAGGCGGCGAAGCCGAGCGGCGGAGAGCCGGCAGAAGCGGACTCCACGTCCGAGCGACGTCCGCCTCAGGGGCCGCGGTCGGGCTTCGGCCTGCGTGAGGCCTACAGCCTGCTTCGCGAAGCCGTCAGCTCGCTTTCGCGTGGGGACCGTGGGGTCCGGGACTCGGAGGTTAAGCGCGAGATGCTGAAGCAGCGCCCCGAGTTCGACGAGGCCGAGCTGGGGTTCAGCAAGTTCACCCGCTTCCTGAAGCAGGCTCACGATGAGGAGATCGTGAACGTTAAGCAGGGTGAGGACGGCAACTTCCAGATCGTCCCGCTCGAGTCGGCGGGGGAAGGCCGGAAAGCCGATCGCGGCCGCCGGGGCCGGAAGGAGCAAACCGAGCCGGCTGCCGAGCCCGTCGAGTCCACCGAACCCGGCCCAGGGGCAGCTGGGCCCACGGGTCGCGGTGGAGCGGACCGGCGTCGGGGAGTGCGCCAAAGGCGGGGGCGTCGCGGAGGCGGCAAACCCGATACCCAGCCATCCCCCGAGCCGGATCCGTCCAAGGAGCCGGCGGCCGAGGATGAGGCCGCCGGGCCGGCTCAGGCGGCGCTGGATCTGGAGGCTCGACCGCAGCGGGAGCCGGAGCGGGAGCCGAAAGCCGAGAAACGGTCGGAGCCGAAAGCCGAGACACGGTCGGAGCCGAAGCAGGCAGGCCTTTCGCGATTCCGCAGAGGAGGCCGGGGGGGACGCGGTCGGGGCCCGGGCGCTGCACCAGTGAAGGCCAAGACGGCTGAGGCTGAGACCCCTGCCGCGCCGGAGGCCGAGACGGTCGAGACCCCCAGTTCGCCGCCGCCGGAGCCCGAGAGAGTCCATACGGCCGAGAGCTCTCCTGGCACCGCCGCCGACCTCCCCGTCACGGAGAGCGACGCGGCCGGGGGCGTCGTTGAACACATGGTCAGGAACTACAAGGGCGTCGGCCGAAAGACGGCGGAGACCCTCGCCGCAGAGTTCGGGACGGATGTCTTCGACGTGATCGACAGCAATCCTGATCGAATCCGCTCCATCCTGCCCGGACGCCGCGCCGATGCTGTCATCGCAGGCCGCGCGGCCGAGGGCGCATAGGAGCGCGGCGGCACCCCGAAGCCTTGCATCTCCAGGGGCTCGGGGCGCTCGACCCTCTCCCCCGAGGCTTTTACGCCCGCCCGGCACGCGACGTCGCGCGGGCGCTGCTCGGCCAGATACTCGTATCGGAGAGCCCCGAGGGTCGGGCGGCCGGCCGAATCGTCGAGACGGAGGCGTACACCGGACCCGAAGACCCGGCGTGCCACGCCGCGGAGCGAATCGGCAGAACGAGGCGGAACGACCCACTCTTCGGCCCGCCGGGCACCGCCTACATCCATCAAAACTACGGGGTCCACTGGTGCCTGAACGCCGTGACCGACCGGGAGGGTCGCCCCGCCGCCGTGCTGATCCGTGCCTTGGAGCCCGTGGAGGGAGTGGAGGTCATGCGCTCCCGCAGAGGCCGGGATGAGCTCACCAACGGACCGGCTCGGCTGACCGAGGCGCTCGGAATAGGTCCCGAGCACCAGCGCCACGTCCTCCGGGAGCCGCCGGTATGGATCGGTGCCGGCGACCCGGTGACCGATGAGCAGGTGGTGAACACGTCGCGCATAGGCGTCTCGAAGGCCGCCGACCGGGAGTTGCGCTACTACGTGAAGGAGAGCGCGTGGGTCTCACGCCGCTGAGCGAGGATCTTCTGCAGCTCCACCGCGACGCCTTCGTTTTCGACGGCCACAACGACGCGGCACTCCGCCTGCTCGCCGGCGAGGACCTCTCCCGACGTTTGGACGGCGGTCACCTGGACCTGCCGCGGATGCGCGAGGCCGGGTTCGACGGGGGGATCTTCGCCCTGTGGAGCGATCCGGAGTCCGAGCGGCCGCTCGAGGAGGCGCTGAGCGGCGCGGCGCGCTTCGGAGCGTTCCTCCAGAAGACGCCCGGGATGCGCCTCGTGCTGAACGCCGGCGATCTCGCCGAGGCCGAGCGGGCCGGCGACGTGGCGGTCGTCATCGGCGTGGAGGGAGCGTACGGGGTCGAGAGCCCCGACGATGTCAATCGGCTGTACGACGTCGGCGTGCGCTGCCTCACCCTCACGTGGATGGCCCATACCTCGTGGGCCGACGCCTCGGGTCTCGATCCGGCGCACGGAGGCCTGACCCGGGAAGGACGCCGGATCCTCGCGCGCATCGAGAAGCTCGGGATGATCGCCGACATCAGCCACGCGGCGGACACGACCGCCCGAGACGTGCTCCAGGCAGCCGAGCGGCCGATCATCGCGTCGCACTCGGGCGTCCGCCGCATCGCCGACCACCACCGCAACCTGCCCGACGACCTGCTGGAGCTCCTGGCACGACGAGACGGCGCGCTCGGAGTGGTCTTCTTCAGCGGCTATCTGGACGCGGAGTTCTGGCGCGCCTCCAGCGAGGTCGGTGCCAGGCTCGAGGCGGAGGGCACGGAGACCGGCTCGGATCCACGGAGCGCGCTCGCCCGCGCCGTATCGGAGGAGGTCACGCCGGTGCCGTTCGAGCGCCTGCTCGCCCACTTCCGCCACGCGATCTCGGTCGTGGGGCCGGAGCACGTCGGACTCGGAAGCGACTTCGACGGCGTGATCGCGCTGCCGGAGGAGCTCGAGGATGTGAGGGATCTGCCGAAGATAACCGCGGCGCTGGCCGCATCCGGCCTGAGCGGAGAGGAGGTCCGCGCGGTCCTGGGGGGCAATCTCCGCCGTGCAATCGAGAGCGTATTCGCTTGACGACGCTCCGTAAGCCGTTGAATCTTAGCTAGATGCCAGACTACGGCGTCCTAGCGCTCCTGCCGCCTCTGCTGGCGATCGCCCTCGCCGTGTACACGCGGGAGGTTTACCTGTCGCTGGCGGCCGGGATCTGGCTCGGGTGGACGATCGTCGAGAGCTGGGACCCGCTGGCGGGTGCGGCGCGAGCGGTGAACGAGACGATCGCCGTGCTCGGAGAGCCCGGCAACGCCCGCATCCTGCTCTTTACGTTCATGGTCGGCTCGCTGATCGCGATCGTGGGTTCGAACGGCGGCGTAGACGGCTTCGTCGCGTGGGTGGAGCGCCGGCGCTGGGTGACCGACGGCCGCCGGGCGCAGTTGCTCGCATGGCTGATGGGCATCGTGATCTTCATCGAATCCAACATCACGATCCTCGTGACCGGCTCGGTGTGCCGGCCGCTCTTCGACCGGTTCGGGGTGTCGAGAGAGAAGCTGGCCTACCTGGCCGACTCGACGTCGGCGCCGATCTGCATCCTCGTTCCGTTCAACGCATGGGGTGGCTACATCCTGGGTTTGCTCGCCGCCCTCGGAGTCGCCGCTCCGATGGGCGTGTTCGTCGCGGCGATCCCGCTCAACTTCTACCCCCTGGCCGCCGTGCTGCTCGCCGGCGCCACGGCCGCGTTCGGCTTGGATCGGGGCCCCATGCGCGCGGCGGAGGAGCGCACCCGGGGCGGAGAGCTGCACTGGGAGCACGCCGGTGCGCTTGCCGACCCGGAAGAGATCGCGCCGCCCGCCGCGCCGGGGATTCCGCGCCGGCCCGTCAATCTGATCCTGCCCGTGGCCGCGATGGTGCTCTCGATGCCGGTGGGCATGTATATCACGGGCGGCGGCACGATGGCGGCCGGCTCGGGGTCGCTGAGCGTGCTGTGGGCGGTCATCGTGGGGGTCGCGGTCGCCTCCGTCCTGACGCTGGGCCAGCGGTTGCTCCCAGTCCAGGAGCTCAGCCGCGTCAGCCTGCACGGCGCGGGCGGACTGACGGGCATGGCGCTGGTCCTTCTGCTGG
>JBDHFW010000196.1:0-9925 GCA_039590175.1 Gemmatimonadota bacterium
CGCCCTGTTCGCGAGCGCCCAGCTGGACGGCGATCCCCCCGGGACGGTGAGGCGGGGCTATTCGGTCGGGGAGCTGGAGGTGGGACTCCGGTTCGGTCTCATCGACACGTTCACACCGATTACCGCCTTCGAGGAGCCCCCGCCCACCCCGCTCGAGCCCGAAGAGGGCGCAGAAGAAGCGCTCCCGGAGGGAGAAGAAGGCGAGGGCGCCGAGGCGCGACGTCCCGTTGAGCACAGCGAGGCCGTGCTCCGGCTGGCCCGCCGCCCACCCACCGTCCAGTTCCGGACCACGGTCGGAGGGAAGTACCGCTTTCCGCTCGGCGACGTGAACGGAGCTCCCTACCTCGACCCTTCCAACTTCCTCGCCATCCCGATCGGCGACGGAACAACCGACATCGAGATCTCGCTCTTCCAGGATATCCGCGTGGGACCGCGATTCCTCTTCCTGGCGAGCGGATACTTCGGCCTCCAGATGGAGGACGAAGTCGACCTGCGCGTGAACCCGCCCGATCAGCCGTTCGGCCTGGCGTCCACCCTCGGCACGCTGCAGCGGAAGCTGGGCAACTACATCGCGGCCCGCGGCACGCTGCAGCGGAAGCTGGGCAACTACATCGCGGCCCGCGTGGCCCCCCAGTTCAACATCAACAACGCGCTGTCGATCGGCGCCGAGTACAGCTACTGGCACAAGGGGAACGACGAGTACCAGCTTCTCGCCGGCTCGGTGCCCACGGCGGAGCCGCTGGAAGTGGAGACGACCCAGGCCCGACACATGCTCGGCGTGGGAGTATTCTACCGCACGCAGGATCTGTGGGAGGTCGGACGGACGAGCTTGCCGGTGGAGATCTCGCTCATCTACCAGACCTCGATCGGCGGCTCGGGGGGACAAACGCCCGCCGGCGATAGGGTGAGCGTCTACCTCAGGCTGCCCTTCAAGGTCTTCTAGCCCGCGCCCTTCCCGCCGACTTCGGGCGGACGCACGTCGCCCCAGCGGAGCTTCCAGCGGAGCACCGAGAAGAACGTCTGTCCCGGGAAGCGGATCAGGCGCACGGGATGGTCGGACCGCTGCGCGATCACCCGGTCGCCGTCTTGAAGCCGGCTGCCCACCTGTCCGTCCACGGTGAGAACCACATCGTCGGAGCCCACGTCGATCTCGACCGCGATGCGGGCCGTGGCCGGCAGCACGACGGGGCGAACCGCCATGGTGTGCGGGCAGATCGGCGTGGCGATGATCGCGTCGAGGCCCGGCACGAGGATCGGCCCGCCCGCCGAGAGGCTGTAGGCCGTCGAGCCGGTCGCGGTAGAGATGATGATCCCGTCCGCGCTGTACTGACCCAGCTCGTCATCATCCGCCCACACCCGGAGCTGAACGAGCCGGGCGAATCCGCTCTTGTGGACGACGGCATCGTTCAGAGCGTAGAAGGCATCCCCATCCCCCTCCGTCTCATCAGCGGCGTGCGGCCTTCGGGAGCTCCGCTGCAGGCCGACGTCGAGGGCCAGCCGCACATCCAGCTCGTAGTCCCCCGCCGCGACCCGCTGGACGGCCGCTTCGAGCTCGTCGAGCGGGATCGAGGTCAGGAAGCCGAGCCGGCCCACGTTGCAGCCCAGGATCGGGACGCCGCTCGGGCCCGCCAACCGGGCGCCACGCAACAAGGTGCCGTCGCCGCCCAGCGTCAGCAGGCAGCCGATCTCGGGCCAGGCCGCATCCAGGTCCCCGGCACAGTCCACCTCGCCCGCCGCGGCGACGAGGTCCTCGTGGAGGTAGAGGCCGATGCCGTGGGGCTCGGCAATCCGGCCGAGGCGGGCCAGCACATCGGCCAGGTGCGGGTACCCTGGGTTGCCCAGCACTCCGAGCTTCATGGCCCGGCGCACCCCGGCACGACCGAGAGCAACTCAGTCGGCATTCGCGTTCTCCTCGTCCGATTCGTCCACAACCAGCTCCTCGATGCGCACCTCTTCGGAGGATGCCTCGATCAGCTCCTCGATGCGACCCCGGACGTCCTCGAGCAGGCGATTCGCCCTTCGCACGTGGCGCACGCCGTCCTCGAAGAGACGGAGCGCTTCGTCCAGATCCAGCTCCTCTCGGTCGAGCGCGACCACGATGCGCTCCAGCTCGGCCATCGTGGCCTCGAAGTCCAGCTCTTCGCTCATGACGACGTCTCCCGTCCCTCCTCGGCTCCAGCCGCGGTGCCACCCGTGGCCTCCACCCTCGCCGCGACCTCGCCGTCCACCACGCGAAGGCGGAACGGGTCGCCCGGCTCAAACATCTCCAGTCGGCGGAGAACGCGCCCCTCAGCGCCCAGTGGAACCGCGTAGCCGCGCTCCAGCGTGGAGAGCGGACTGAGCGTCTCGAGCCGCCCGCCGAGCCCATCGAGCCAAACGCCGCATCGTTCCACGAAACGGACGACGCCGTCGCTCAGGCGCTCGGAGGCACGGGACGCTCGCTCTTCGGCCCTGCGGGACCGGGAGCGAAGGGCGGCCGCCAGAGCAGAGGATCCACGCCGCACGGCGACTCTCAAATCGGCGGCATCGGGTACGATGAGCTCTCCTGCGGCCGACGGCGTGGGCGCTCTCAGATCAGCCACGAGGTCCACGATCGTCACATCAACCTCGTGACCGACGGCCGTCACGATCGGCACCGGACACTCCGCGACGGCGCGGGCGACGACCTCCTCGTTGAAGCACCAGAGGTCCTCCACCGAGCCACCGCCCCGGGTGAGCACGACCACATCCACATCCGGATGCCGGCAGACGGCGTCCAGCGCGACGCAGATCTCCCGTGCGGCCCCCTCTCCCTGAACCCGACACGCGGAGAGGAGGATGTGGGTCCACGGCGCCCGGCGCCGGATCACCGACACCACGTCGTGGAGCGCCGCTCCCTCCCTGGAAGTCACTATGCCGACGCGGCGCGGCAGCGCGGGCAGCCGGCGGCGGCGGGCCGGATCCGTGAGGCCCTCGGCTTCGAGGCGGCGGCGCGTGCGCTCGAACGCCAGCCTCCACAGACCCTCCCCCTTCGCCTCCAGCTTCTGGACGACCAGCTGGTACTGCCCCCGTGTCTCGTAGAGGGTTAGGCTGCCGTACACGCACACCTCCATGCCTTCTTCCGGATCGGTCGGGAGCCGGGCGGCGTCACTGCGCCAGATCACGCACGAGATCTGGGCCGATTCGTCTCGAAGGCTGAAGTAGCAGTGGCCGGAGCTCACGCGGCGCCAATTGGCCACTTCCCCGACCACCCAGAGCGGAGCGAAGGAGGCTTCGAGCACGCCCCGGACGGCGGCGTTGACCTCGGAGACGGGCAGGGCCGTTTCCGCCGAGCACCCTGGAGCCACGACCTCGTCGCCCCGGCCGTTAGGCTCGAGCGCCCCCTCCGCGAGATCCTCGGCCGCGAGATCCTCGGCCGGAAGCTCCTCGGCCGGGAGCTCCTCGGAATCCCCCGGAAGCTCGGCATCCCCCGGAGCGAGCCCGCCGGACCCGAAGAGCGAGAACTGCGAGATGTCGCTCACGGGTGGCCTCGCCGCCCCGGTTCCGCGTCTATGCGGCGAATCGCCCGGCAGCCTTGATCGTGTTCTTGAGCAGCATCGCGATCGTCATCGGGCCGACCCCTCCCGGCACGGGCGTGATCCACGAAGCCACCTCCCGCACCGCGTGGAAGTCCACGTCGCCGACGAGGCGATATCCCTTCTCGCGTGTCGCGTCGTCCACCCGATTGACCCCGACATCGATGACCACGGCGCCCGGCTTCACCATCTCCGATGTGACGAAGTCGGCGCGGCCGATCGCCACGATCAAAATGTCTCCCAAACGCCCGACCTCACCCATGTCGTGGGTCCGGCTGTGAGCGATCGTGACCGTCGCGTTCGCCCACGGCTGCTTCTGGGAGAGGATCTCGGCCACCGGGCGCCCGACGATGTTGGACCGTCCCATGACGACGACGTGCTTGCCCTGCGGATCGCAGTCGATCCGCTTCAGGAGCTCCTGGATCCCGGCCGGCGTCGCCGGACGAAACGCATCCGGGTCGCCGCTTACCATCCGTCCGACGTTGACGGGATGAAACCCGTCCACGTCCTTCTCGGGCCTGACGCGCAGCATCACTTCGGCCTCGTCCAGGGGATCGGGCAGAGGAAGTTGAACGAGGATACCGTGGATCTTCGGGTCGTCGTTGAGCTGCTCCACTCTGTCCAGGAGGTCGCTCTGTGAAATGTCGGCGGGCAGATGCATATCGGGAGCGTAGATGCCCGCCTCCTCGCAGGCGCGCTTCTTCATGCGAACGTAGACCTGCGAGGCAGGGTCATCGCCGACCAGAACGGCGGCCAAACCCGGTCGTGTGCCCCGCTCGGTCAGCTCGAGCGCGCGCTCCGCGACCTCGGCCCGGATCTCCGCGGCGATTCGCTTTCCGTCTATCAGTTCGGCTGTCATGCGCAGGCCTCGTTCTCGTGGGCGGCGGGCCGGACCGCAGGCTGGGTCAGCGAGCGAAGTCCACGGCCCTGGTCTCCCGGACTACCACGACCTTGATCTGGCCCGGGTACTGAAGCTCCTCTTCGATTCGGCGAGCCGTCTCTTCACTCAGCTCGCCCGCCTGAATCGCGTAGACCTTCTCGACGCCTTCGAACGAGGACGCGATCTTCTCCAACTTCTCCAGGCGCTTCACGTAGTGCTCAAACGACTCGCGTCGCGCGCCGGGTCTGGCGCCGGAGATCGCATCCGCCGCGGTGACCAGGAAGGTTTCCGCGAACAGCGCTGGCTCCTCGTCGTGGTGGGCCTTGATGGCGTTGAGCACCGGCTCCTTCTCGCCGCAACGCCTGCAGAGCTCGTAGCCGAGCTCCACGTGGCTCCCTTCGTGCTCGTGGGTGAGCGCCTTGCCGATATCGTGCAGCAACCCCATCCGCTTGGTTATCTGGCCATCCAGGCCGAGCTCCGCGGCCATGCTGGAAGCCAGCAGAGCTACCTCGCGCGCGTGCTGGAGCTGGTTCTGCCCATAGCTGGTGCGGTAGCGCAGCACGCCCAACCGTTCGATGAGCTCGGAGTGCAGATCGTGAATTCCCAGCTCGTAGAGGACTTCTTCCGCGGCTTCCGTCATCGACGTCTGGACGTCCTCGCGGGCCTTCTCCACGACCTCCTCGATCCGGCCGGGGTGGATGCGCCCATCCGCCACCAGCCGTTCCATGGCCAGGCGCGCGATCTCGCGGCGTATCGGATCGAAGCTGGAGAGAATCACGGCCTCCGGCGTGTCGTCCACGACGACGTCCACGCCGGTAATGGCCTCGAAAGAGCGGATGTTTCTCCCGCTCCGCCTCACGGCGGGCGCGTTCCTTGAGGTCGCGCACTCGACGCGCCGTCTCGGCGCGTGCCTGATCCTCGAGATGCCTGACCAGCTGCTTTCGCGCTTCGTCCCGGGTAATGCCGGACAGCTCCTCGAGCTCCTTGTCCAGCTCGCCCGCACGAAGATCGAGACGCTTGGCGGCCTTCTCCTGCTGGTCCGCCTGCGCCTTCATGTCGGCGCTCCGCCTCTCCTGCCGCTCTTCCCGCTGGTCCAGCAGAGCCAGTTTTCGATCCAGAAGCTCTTCGCGCTCCGCCAGACGTGTTTCTATCCGCTCGAGATCCGAGCGCCGCCCGTCTGCCTCCTTCTCCCACTCCGCCTTGAGGCGGTAGGCTTCATCCTTCCCGGCAAGCTCGGCCGACTTGCGAATATTCGAGGCCTCGCGCTCTGCCTCCTTGACGACGCGCTCGCGCTCGCTGGCGAGATCCTCTCTCCCGCGCACCGCTCGGCGGCGCTCCAGCAGATGGCCCGCCCCGACTCCCAGTACGAGAGCGAGCGCAACGACGATAACGGTGATCTCGAGTCCCATCGGGCTCCGAATATCTATGGCGGCGGCGTCAAACCTCGCACGCCCCGCAAAAGCAAAAAAAAAAACGGCCGAGCGCTTGCACGCACCGACCGTGAGCCGAGATGAACAACCGGCGACGCGTCGCGGAGCGACACGCCGCATCTATGTACAGGAACGAGTAATCTCTAGCGCCCGGCAGCACACACTGGCGACATCAAGTTGGGCCGCCGCCGATAACGTCGCAAGCGGCGAAGGGTCAGTCGCCCGAGCCCAGCACCCCCTCGATCCTCTCGCGCATCTCGGTAACCCGATCTCCCATCTCGCGCTCCAGCTCCTGCTTGTCCGCCTGCCCCCGGAAGTACCGATCGGTGATCTGCATGGCGGCGAGAATCGCCGCTTTGTGCGGCTCGGCCACGTGACCTCGCACGTGCGCTTCCTGGATCGCCGCGTCCACGTAGCGAGCGCAGCGCTCCGTATAGGCTTGACCCATCTCCGAGCGGATCAGGTAATCCTCGCCGAAGATGGTCACCCGCACGGCCTTGTCATCGCCGCCCTTGTCGTCGTTCTCAGTCATCGGCCACCTCATCCTCCATCAACATCAGGCGACTCCGTATGCGGCCCGCTCGGTCGCGAGCCTCGTTCACGGCTGCACGCAGGCGCGCGTTCTCGTCGGCCAGCTCCTCGAGCCGGGTCTGCAGCTCCGTCGGAGCCATCTCCTCCAGGTCGGTGTCTCGCAGCGCCTCGGCCAGTTTCCTGTGGTTATCCTCGGCGACGCTCGCCCGTTCCCGCATGGCCGCGAAGCTACCGGCGAGGGATTCCACCGCTGCCTCGAGACGCGTGATCTCCTCATCGATGTCGGGAGCGTCGGCCACGACCTCTTCCAGCGCTTGGTCCCCTCCTTCGGAGTCAGGACGTTCGGATGCGGGCATCGCTTTTTTCCTCCAGGGCAAGAGTGACGGCGTTCATTGCGGCATCCACCTCCTCATCGGTGAGTGTGCGATCGGCGGCCTGGAAGCGGAATCGCCAGGCGAGGCTCCGGCATCCCTCCGGGATCTCCTCGCCCTCGTAGACATCGAACAACCACACCGATTCGAGGAACGGCGGGCAAGCTTCCCGAATGACCTGCTCGAGCTCCGAGACCGTAAGCTTCTCCGACACGATGATCGCGAGGTCCCTGCGGACGCGAGGGTACGGCGAGAGCGACGCGAAGGCGGCCTCCGCGTCAAGTCGAACGGCGGCGAGCCGAAACTCTCCGGCCCATACGGGAGCCGTCCAACGAGGGGCGTCGACGGCGGAGTCTTTGACCCGGCCGGCCAAGCCGACGACCCGCCCCTGCCTTTCGAGCTCGAATGCTTCGCCGTCGAGCCACCGGGCGACCGACCCGAGGCTCGCCTCGCCGACTCTTTCAGCAGCGTCGGGGAGAACCGGCGTGACGCCGGCACCGAGAAGATCCTCAGCGAGCTCCTCGGCCAGGCCCTTGAGATCCCAGAGGTCAACGTCGGCCGCCTCGACCCTCCAGTGCTCGGGCTCACGACCTCCCGTCACCACGAAGGCGGCCCGCAGCTCTTCGAGCGGCAGGGCCTGAGGTTCCTCGTCGTTTCCGCTCGCTGCGAAGGCCGTCCCGATCTCGAACAGCCTCACATCCCTGCGGCCCCGGGCCAGGTTGTATTCCAACCGGTCGAGCAGCGACGCGACCAGGTCGGTGCGAAGCCGGGCCTCCTCGGCCGACAGCGGGTTGCGCAGCTCCACGGCGTCCGGACCGGCTCGCCGTCCCGTGGCGAAGCTCGCGCTCCGAGCCTCCAGGTAGCCTCGGGCCACGAAGAGCCGGCGGACGCGCCCGGCCCGTTCCCAGGCGGGATCGTCGGGCACCGAGCTCGGCCGAACCGCGAACGCACCGCCCTCGAAGCGGTTGTAGCCATGCCGGCGCGCCACCTCCTCCACGAGGTCGATCTCACGCGTCACGTCGTTTCGCCAACCCGGCACGTAGAGGCGAAGTGTTGAATCATCCACTTTCCCGGACCCATTGGCGGGCTGAAAGCCAATCGGTGCGAGAATGCCGGTCAGCTCCTCCCGATCGAAGCTCCGGCCGAGCACCTGCCGCACCCGGGAGGGCCGAAGCTCCAGCAGGGTCCGCTCTCCAGGCAGAGGTCCGACCCGAACCGCCTGCTCCTCGGCCCGACCTCCCGCCGTCGCGAGGATCAGGCGTGCGCAGCGGGTGATCGCCTTCTCGACGTCCGTGCGATCCACTCCTCGCTCGAAGCGATACGAGGCATCGGTGGACAGGCCGGCCTGCCGTGCCGTTCGTCGCGTGCGAAGCGGGTCGAACACCGCGCACTCGAGGAACACGTCCGTTGTCGCCGAGCTCACCTCGGTGCCCTCTCCACCCATGACTCCGGCGAGGCCGATGGCTCCCTCGGCATCCGCGATGACGGACGAGACCCCGGCGAGAGCGTGCTCCTCGCCATCCAGCGTGCGTAGCTGTTCCCCTTCCCTTCCGGCTCGCACCCTGACCTCGGGGCCTCGCAGCTTCGCCAGGTCGTAGGCATGGAGGGGATGGTTGAGCTCGTGCATCACGTAGTTCGTGGCATCCACGACGTTGTTGATCGGTCGACTGCCGAGCGCCCACAGCCGGGCGGCCAGCCAGGCCGGAGAGGGACCGACACACACCCCCCGAATCACGATTCCGAGGAAGCGGCCGCACCGCTCGGGGTCCTCGATGATTACGTGCACCCCCGCCGCCGTCACATCGCACTCTCCGTCGATCCAGGTCGGATTCCACGCATCGGCGGCCGATCCGAAGGACGGAAGCACGAGGCCGGCTTCGCCCTCCGGCGCCAGCTCCCGCGCCACCGCGAGATGCCCGGCCAGATCCGCCCGGTTGGGGGTGAGATCCAGCTCCAGGACATGATCCGGGAAGCCCAGCACCTCAGCGAGCGGCGCGCCGGGCATCAGGTCGGGTGGAAGCTCGAGGATGCCCGAGTGGTCCCAGCCCAGCCCCAGCTCGCGTTCGGAGCACAGCATCCCGTGGCTCGTCTGGCCGCGGATCTTGCGGGCGCCGATCTTCAGGCCGCCGGGCAGCGTCGTGCCGGGCGGAGCATGGGGATACAGCGCTCCTGCACGCACGGGCGCTCCGACCACGACGCCGATCGGCTCATCCGTCCCCACCGTGATGGAAGCCAGGTTGAGTCGGTCGGCGTCCGGGTGTGCCGTCGTCTCCTCTACCCGCGCCACCACCACACTCTCGATCCCGGCGCCGATGCGATGCACTTCGTCCACGGCGACGGCGGTCATGGAGAGATGATCGGCGAGTTCCTCGGGCGATCCCTCGATCCCGGGCGCTAGCTCTCGAAGCCAATTGACTGAGACTTTCACCGAATCATGTCCCGCGGGACTCCAAGGGCAGAATCCGCTCTCACTCGCAACACATATATTTTACTTGACTTTAAAGCGTCGACCGCAGAAACGGCTTTAGGTAGTCAAACATACGCGGCGATTCGCCACGCCGCCACGGCGGTCCGTCCGCGGCGTCGGACTAACGAAACTGCGCCAGAAAACGGGCATCGCCCTCGTAGAAAAGCCGGATGTCCGGAATCCCGTACCTGAGCATGGCGATCCGGGCCGCGCCCATGCCGAACGCGTAGCCTGTGTACCGCTCCGGATCGTACCCCACGGCCTCGAACACCGCCGGGTGCACCATTCCGGAGCCCATGATCTCGATCCAGCCCGTTCCCTTGCAGGTGGAGCACCCCGATCCTCCGCACATGTGACAGGAAACGTCGACCTCGGCGGAGGGCTCGGTGAAGGGGAAGTAGGCCGGGCGAAAGCGAGCCGTCGTCTCCCGGCCGAAGAAGCGATGGACGAAATGCTCGATGGTGGAGCGGAACTCCACGAAGTCGATGCCCTCGTCCACGGCCAACCCCTCGATCTGCTCGAAGGCCGGCGCGTGCGTCGGATCGAACGGATCTCGCCGGTAGCACAGACCGGGAACCACGACCCTCACGGGCGGCTCGTGCGTCTCCATGATGCGGGCCTGCACCGGGGACGTGTGGCTGCGCAGGACGACCCCGTCAGCCAGGTAGAAGGTGTCCCACATGTCGGCCGCC
>JBDHFW010000197.1:0-5970 GCA_039590175.1 Gemmatimonadota bacterium
TGCTGGACCGGCATGCCGGCGACGTCCTTCCGATCGCCGGCGGCACCGATCTGGTGCCCAACATGAAGCACAAGCTCTTCACGCCCGGCCATCTCGTCGCCCTGCGCGGCCTCGACGAGTTGATGGGGATCGCGGTCGTGGACCAGCGGCTTCGTGTCGGAGCGGCCGAGTCTCTCGATGCCGTAGCAAGACACCCGGCGATCCTGGAGCACGTGCCCGCCCTGGCCACCGCCTGTTCCGAGGTCTCGAGCCCGCAGCTCCGCCGGATGGGAACGATCGGCGGCAACATCTGCCTGGACACGCGCTGCACCTACTACAACCAGACGCTCTTCTGGAGGAAGGCGCTCGGGTATTGTCTGAAGAAGGACGGCGAGATCTGTCACGTCGTGCCCGGCGGCACGCGCTGCGTGGCTGCCCACTCCGCCGACACGCCCCCCGTGCTCATGACTCTGGATGCGAGCGTCGAGATCGCGGGATCTGCCGGGGTTCGTACGCTCCCCGTATCGCGCCTCTTCACCTCGGACGGCATCTGGAACCGGCGGATGGAGCCGAACGAGCTTCTGGTGGCTGTTCACATCCCCCTGCCGGAGCCCGGCCTGCGCATGAGCTTCCAAAAGCTCCGACCTCGGGCGTCCATCGACTTTCCGCTCCTGAACCTCGCCGTCGCCGCCCGCATGGATGACGAGGGAATCGTGACGGAGCTGCGGATGGCGATCTCGGCCCTCGGCTCCTATCCGAGGCGCGTCGGGAAGGTGGAGGACGCCGCCGTCGGGAATCCTCTCACGCCGTCCGTCATCGACGCGGTCGCGGAGCAGGCGTTCCGCCAGTGCCACCCGCTGGAGAACATCATCGTGGACACCGACTGGCGGCGGGCGATGGTGCCGGTGCTGGTCCGGCGCGCCCTCAAGGAGGTCGCGGCTTAGGCTGCCGCCTGGCCCGGTGAACCTGAATGAGCGGAAATCAGTCGCCGAAGCTGGTCCCGAGGGCACGAGCCGTGGCGATGATGTCGCTGTCGATCGGGACGGTCTTCACCTCTCGCACCGCCTCGTCCAGCGGCACGGCTAGCACGTGAGGCGGATCCAGGGCCACCATGCAGCCGAACTCCCGGTCGGCCACGCAACGGACCGCAGCCGCGCCGAAACGAAGCGCGATGAGGCGGTCGTAGGCGCTGGGCGGTCCGCCACGTTGAAGGTGTCCGAGGGCCAGGGCGCGCGTCTCCTTTCCGGTTCTCTCCGCGATCTGCTGCGCCAACTGATCACCGATGCCGCCGAGTCTCGGCTGCCGTTCCGAGCCGGACGGCACCGTCTTCATCGTCACTTCGCCGCCCAGAGGCTTCGCGCCCTCGGCGACGCAGACGATGCTGAATCGCCTCCCCGAGCGCTCGCGCTCCATGATCTTGTCGCACACCTTGGCGATGTCGTATGGGATCTCGGGGATGAGGATGACGTCCGCCGTGCCCGCCACGCCGCTGAAGAGTGCGATCCATCCGGCGCTCGCTCCCATCACCTCGACGACGAACACGCGGCCGTGACTCTCGGCGGTGGAGTGGAGCCGGCCGATCGCCTCCGTGGCAGTCTCCGCCGCCGTATGAAATCCGAACGTCACCGTCGTCGCGGCCAGGTCGTTGTCGATGGTCTTCGGCACGCCCACCACCGGCAGTCCGAGGGCAGCCAGCTCCGCAGCGATGCGGAGGCTCCCATCCCCGCCGATCGCGATGAGCGCGTCGAGCTCCAGCTGCTCGAAGGCGGCCAGGACCTCCCGGGACCGATCTCGGCGCTCGACGGTTCCATCGGAGAGCTCGCAGGGCCACTCCATCGGATTGCCTCGATTAGTGGATCCGAGGATCGTGCCACCGAGGTGGGTGATCCCGCGCACGTGGCGGGGCGTCAAGGGCACGATGTCGCCGGGTGCGTCCGGGAAGAGTCCCGCGTACCCGTTCTCGATGCCCACGACCTCCCAGCCGCGTCGGCTGGCCGCGAGGACGGCAGCCCTGATGACGGCGTTGAGTCCCGGTGCGTCGCCGCCGCCGGTGTTGATGGCGAGCCGGCGAATCCCTTCGCTCGCGCCGGCAGGCGCCTCTCGCTCGGTTCTCGATTCGGCCATCTGGCTCTCCCGTGAAGTGGCTCGGCTGAAGTGCTAATCTATGTGCTCGAGCGGCGGAGGGACCCTCCGCGCATATTCGGTTCAGAGTCCCAGGATGAACGCTAAAAAACGTTTCGGAATACTCGTCGGAGGGGGGCCCGCTCCCGGCATCAACAGCGTCATCGGGGCGGCCACGATACGCAGCGCGCTGGACGGCGCCGACGTTGTCGGCATCTTCGATGGCTTCAGGTGGCTGATGCAGGGCGACGATCAACACGTGGTGCCGTTGACGATCGAGGACGTGAGCCGGATCCACTTCTCGGGAGGATCCTGCCTGCGGACATCTCGAGCCAACCCGACGACCGACCCCGCCTCACTGGATCGCGTCGTTCAGACACTGACGGATCTCGGCATCACGGGCCTCATCACGATCGGAGGCGACGATACGGCGTACTCCTCCACCAAGGTGGCTGAGCGGGCGGCAGGATCCATCGGCGTGGTGCACGTGCCCAAGACGATCGACAACGATCTCGCCCTACCGGCGGACTGCGACACCTTCGGCTACCAGACCGCGCGTCACGCCGGCGTTCGGGTGGTGAAGACCCTGATGACCGATGCGCAGACGACCGCCCGCTGGTACTTCGCCGTGGCGATGGGGCGGAAGGCGGGCCATCTGGCCCTCGGGATCGGCAAGGCGGCCGCCGCGACGATCACCCTCACCCCGGAGGAGTTCGGCGACGGGAGCGCCCGGCTGGATTCGATCGTCGACACGCTGGCGGGGTCGATCATCAAGCGGCTCGCAGATGGAAGATCGGACGGGGTGGCGGTCGTGGCTGAGGGGGTGGTTCTCGGACTCTCGGAGGGGCAGTTGGCTGTGCTGGAAGGCGTCGAGCGCGACGATCACGGTCATGTGCGGCTGGCGGAGGTGGATGTCGGCGGGATCCTGAAGCAGGGGGTGAAAGCACGGCTGGCGGCATACGGCATCCAGCCCACGATAGTGGCCAAGAACATCGGATACGAGCTGCGCTGCGCCGACCCGATTCCGTACGATCTAGAGTATACGAGGGACCTCGGGTTCTGCGCTTCCAGATGTCTGAGCGACGGCGGCAACGGCTTCCTGATCACGATGCAGGGAGGCAGCTTCGTGCCGGTGCCGCTGGCGGACCTTCTGGACCCCGAGACGGGCCGAATGGAGGTCCGGATGGTGGATACGGACTCCACCAGATTCCGGATCGCACAACGCTACATGATCCGGCTCCGTGACAGGGACTTCGAATCGCCGCGTCGGCTCGAGGAGCTGGCCGCCATATGCGGACTCACCGCGGCCCGCTTCAGAGAGGAATTCGAGAGGGTGGCGAAGCCGTGGGTGGCGCTCTGAGCCGACGATGAGCGAGGGTTCGCGCCCCGGGAGGGGATTCGGGTCGGTGGAGATGGTCCTGTTCGACCTGGACGGCACCCTGATCGATTCGCGCGAGCTCATCCTGGGCTCATACCGCCATACGATGGAGGCCCACCTGGGCTGGGTACCTCCCGACGAGGCCTGGCTCGCGAACATGGGCAAGCCGCTGATCATTCAACTCAGAGGCTTCGCGAGCGACGAGAGTCAGGCCCTGTCCATGATGGAGACCTACCGCCAGCACAACGCCAGAACCCACGATGACGCCCTCCGGCCGTTTCCAGGCATGGATGACACCCTGAGACGGCTTCGGGCCGCGGGCTACCGACTCGGCGTCGTCACCAGCAAGCTGGGTGACATGGCGCTTCGCGGATTGGAGACCTGCGGCCTCAGCCTCGAGTGGTTCGATGCCTTCGTCACGGCCGACGACCCCGTTCCGCACAAGCCGGATCCGGGTCCGGTCACGCTGGCGCTGGATCGGGCGAGCGTCGGCGACGCCGGACGGGCGCTCTTCGTCGGCGATGCCGTCTGGGATCTGATGGCAGGCCGTGCAGCCGGTACGTTGACCGCCGCCGCGCTGTGGGGACCGTTCGGAAGGGACGACCTCGAGGCGGGCGAGCCCGACTACTGGCTCGCCCGTCCCGCAGAGGTCGCCGAGTTGCTGCTCTAGCAGGTCGCCGAAAAACCCTGCATGGGTCGCCCTCCGCAGCGTTCGCGCGGCGCGGCGCCTCGACTAGGTCCCGACGGCTTCCTTTTTCGGCTTCGGGGAGGGCTTTCCGTCTCCCGCGTCAGCGTGGGCCGGTGAAGCTCCGCTCGGCATCGACACAGCCATCGCCTCCCCGAGCGTGTCGACCAGGTGGAAGGTCGTCTGCTCCCGGACGCGGTCGGGCAGATCCTCCAGATCTCCCTCGTTGTCCCGCGGAAGGATGATCTCGCGAATGCCGGCCCGATACGCGCCGAGCACCTTCTCCTTCACGCCACCGATCGCACGGACCCGGCCGGTGAGCGTGATCTCTCCCGTCATCGCCACGTCGTGTCGAACCGGCCGGCCGCTGAGAGCGCTCACCAGCGAGGCCGCCATGGCGATACCGGCCGACGGCCCTTCCTTGGGCACGGCGCCCGCGGGCACGTGCACGTGAATTGAACGCATCCCGTCGTCCGGGATGTCGAGCTCGTCGGCGTGACCGAGAGCGTAGGTCAAAGCGGCCTGGGCGCTCTCTTTCATGACATCGCCGAGGTGGCCCGTCAGCTGGAGCTCCTCCTTGCCGGCCCGCACAAAGGTCTCGACGACCATGATGTCGCCCCCCGCCGGGGTATACGACATGCCGGTCGCTATGCCGATCCTGTCCTTCTCGAGCATCCGCTCCGGGTGGACCTTGGGCTGACCGACTTTCGGGCAATCGCTCCGAGCTCGCGCTCGAGGTTGCGGACACCCGCCTCCCGGGTGTAGCTGGCGATCACGTCTCGAATCGCCTCGTCCGCGACGGTGATCTGGTCTCTCTCGAGGCCGCTCTCCTCGACCTGGCGCGGCAGCAGGAAGCGCTTGGCGATCTCCAGCTTCTCGCCTTCCGTATAGCCCAGGAACTCGATCGCTTCCATTCGGTCGCGCAGGGGCCCCGGTATCTGGTCCCAGAAGTTCGCCGTGGCGATGAAGAAGACGTCCGAGAGGTCGAACGGCACGCCCAGGTAGTGATCCACGAAGGCGTTGTTCTGTGCTGGATCCAACACCTCCATGAGAGCGGCCGACGGATCGCCCTGAAACGAGACGCCCAGCTTGTCGACCTCGTCGAGGAGGAAGACCGGATTCCGGGTTCCGGCTCGCTTGAGGCCTTCGACGATGCGGCCGGGCAGCGCGCCGACGTAGGTCCGCCGGTGACCCCTGATGTCCGCCTCGTCTCGACGTACTCGCGGCCCATGGCTTCCGCGATGGACTTGGCGATCGAAGTCTTGCCGACGCCCGGCGGTCCCACGAACAGGAGGGTGGAGCCCGTTCGGTCATCCATGTGTCCGATGTGCTCTGCTACCGGCGCCTCCGGCTCGTCGCTCTCGCCAGCATCATCGAGATCCGCTACTTCGCTCTCGTCGCTCTCGCCAGCATCATCGAGATCCGCTACTTCGCTCTCGTCGCTCTCGCCAGCGTCATCGATTCCCGATGCCTCCAGCTCGTCGGCGAGACCGTTCCCGGCCTTGCCTGCCTTCACATCGGGGCCATCGGTCGGCGATTCGGCTTCGGCCTTGCCGTTCTTCTCCTCGTGGAGCTTTCGTACCGCTAGGAAGTCCAGCACACGGTCCTTGACGTCCTGAAGTCCGTAGTGGTCCCGCTCGAGGATCACTTCCGCCGCCTTCAGGTCCAGCCGGCTCTCCGTCTTCTTCGACCAAGGCAGGTCCGCGACGATCTCCAGGTAGGTGCGAATGACCTGTGCCTCGGCGGTCTCTCGGGGGATACGCTCCAGCCTGCGCAGCTCGCGGTCGACCTCCTTGCGCGCCTCTTC
>JBDHFW010000198.1:0-4814 GCA_039590175.1 Gemmatimonadota bacterium
CAGGCGAAGGGGTTCCAGGAGGTGACGTCCGACCCCGACTTCGACATCGCGTGGCACGCCAGCGTCGAGCAGAAGCAGAGCCTGCAAACGGTCGGCAACAACTACGGCTGGGGCTACGGCTGGTACGGCCCGGGCTGGGGCGGCGGGATGTCGACCTCGACGACCTACGTGAACGAGTGGGATGAGGGCACGTTCGTCGTCGGTATCTTCGACCCCCAGACCAACGACATGATCTGGTGGGGTTCGGCGCAGGGCGAGCTGGACGAGGGCGACAGGTCGCCCGAAAAAGCGCAGGCCGACGCCGACAAGGCGGCCGTGAAGCTGTTCGAGGCCTTCCCGCCGGGGTCGGGGTCGCAGGGCAGCTAGCTGGAGAGCGGCCGAGGCAGGCGGCCGATGCCCGGCTGCCACGGCCTCGCGAAGGGCGCGCCCGGGGCGCGCCCTTTTCGCATCTACGTCACATCTACATCCGGGGCTCGGAGCCTGCGGTCAGGCCGATCGTCAGCTCGTACTCCGCCGAGCCGCCGCGCTCCGCCTCGCCCCGCCCCAGGTACACCCGAACCGTGTAGTCCCCATCCCGGGGCAGCTCGTCGGACCAGGTCCGGGCATCAGAACGCCTCGAGTCGTAGACGCTCTGGCCGACGAACTGGACAACGAACTGGACGTAGCGGCTCTCGGAGTCGAGGCCGACAGACATTTGCTGGCCTCTTTCGGCGGTGACCACGTAGTTCCGAACTTCTCGAGCGACGATGCGACCCTCGTGGACGACGCTGGAACTTCCGGGATCGAACTCGACGGCGACGGGGCCCAGAGGCTCGCCGACCGCGATCTCCTGCACGCCGCCGCCGGCCAGTGCCGCCTCGCGAAGGGCCTCGGATCTTCGGCGCACACTCAACTCCTCATAACCCTCCAGTGGCACGGGAACCCCGTTCAGCGTCTTCTCCGCATGGTCGAGGCGGCCCTCCGGGTCGAAGTAGAGCCGTACCACGATCGCATCGGAGGTCGGCGGCCCCGCCGAGTTTAGCACCCGCGAGATCTGGCCCTGCACGTAGTACTTCAGGACGCTGTCGACGAAGTAGTAGTCGTTGTCCGAGTGACCGTAGTCGCCCGAATCCTGGTGTTCGCGGATCAGACGGAGATCCTCCCCATCGAAGTAGGCGCTGTACGCGTAAACGAGGTCGCCCGACTTGCCCCTTCCCTGGATCGTATCGTAGCCGGACAAGCGGGCTTCGACCTTCGATTCCAGATCCAGAGCGAGCCGCTGGATCCGGATCGCCTCGGCCGGTGAGATCGCCGCCACGATCGGCGCGTCGGCCGTCCTGTCGGCCACCGCGACGGAGTCTTCGGCCTCACCTCCGCCACAGCCCGCGAACAGGCTCGCGCCGGCGGCCACGCCGACCGTTCGCCGAAAGATCCTCGTCGCCCTCATTCGCATCCTTGCTGCAGACGGCAAGCACCGGGCCATCGTTACCCGCCGAGCGGGTTCTCGAGGATGAGGTGCTCCTCGACGATTCGCCCGTTGACGAGATGCTCCTGGATAACCTTCTCCAGCACCGGTGGGTGGCAGCCCCTGTACCACGCGCCCTCGGGATAGACGACCGCGATCGGACCATCCTCGCAGATCCGCAGGCAATTGGCCTTTGTTCGGCACACGCCGCCCGCCTCGGAGAGGCCGAGCTCCTTCAGCCGGAGCTTCAGGTACCCCCAGGCCGCCAGCGAAGCCTCCCGGTCGCAACACTGCGGGGTCGTCTGGTCGCAGCAGAGAAAGATGTGGCGTTGGGCGGCGGTGATGCCCTTCTTCTCCGCGATCTCGCGCAGCCGGGCGGCGGGATCGTCGGTCACGCCGCCCGCCAGGCCGGATCGGCCATCAGCTCTCGTCTCAACTCTTCCCTCTCGTCGGCTTCCAGCCACGCGCTACGGATCGTCCGGTCCAGCAGCTCCCGGATCTCCACGCGCGTGAACCCATGATGATGTACGAGCGCCGCGTACTCATCCGCCAGCGAGTTGCCGAACATCTTCGGATCGTCGGTGTTCACGCTGACCAGCATCCCACGATCCAAGTAGGTGCGCACCGGATGCGCGTCCAGGGATGGAATGACGCCGGTTCTCATGTTGGAGATGGGACATAGCTCCAGGGGGGTGCCCTTGGCCTCCAGAACGTCCACGAGCTCGGGGTCATCGACAGCCCGCGTTGCATGCCCGATCCGGTCCGCCTCCAGCTCCAGGGCGGCCGCCCAGACGCTCTCGGACCCGGCCGCTTCGCCCGCGTGAGCGGACGTGCGGAACCCCAGCCGCCGCGCTTTGGCGAACACCTCCTTGAATCGGGCGGCCGGATACTGGTGCTCCGAGCCTCCGAGGCCGATGCCGGCGACGCCGCAGTCCTTGACCTCGGAGACCCTGTCCAGCGTGTGACCCGCCTGCTCGGGGCCCGTGTCTCGAACGAGATCGGCGACGAGCGCCACACGGACTCCGGCCACATCATCCAGACCGCTCCGTATCTGCTCGGCCAGACCCTGCGGCTCGAGGCCGTATCGCTCGAAGTCCGACGGGGAGAAGAAGACCTCCGCGTAGCGAACGCCCTGCGCAGCGAGATCTTCGCCGACACGTCGAGCGATGAAGGCGAAGTCCTCGTACTCGCGCAGAAACCGGTTCTTCCAATGCCAGGTCTGGATGAAGTGGGGAAAGTCCCGATAGGCGAAGCGTTCGGCGAGCGCGGCGAGCGACGGCACCTCGGGGTCGCCGCCATACTTGATCACCAGCTCCCAGAGCGCATCCAGCGGGATCGCGCCCTCCAAGTGGAGGTGCAGCTCCATCTTCGGCAGCCGCTCGAGCCAAGAGACCTCGGACGCGGCCAGCTCGGGCTCCGCCGTCATCAGGTGTGTCGGGCGTTGGAGCGCCCCGGTCGCAGACAGGCCAGGTAGGCGCCGGAGTCGTCCGTGAAGGCGATGTCACAGCGCCAGCCGCAGAGTGCCGCATGGGCCATCATCGCCTCCGCTCCCAGATAGAGCTCCCGAAACGGCGGCCCGATCTCACCGGCATACTCGAGCCGGATCCAGGCTTCACCCCGGTACCCGTCGGACGTAGGTGGGGGCCACGCGAGCTTCGGTGCTCCTGCCCGAGGCTCGCAGATCATCGCCTCGCCAGAGTCCACGAGGACCTGGCCGTTCGGGGCGAGCAGTCGGCCGGCGGCCTCGAAGAAGCGTCGAAGCTCGCCGATCGCCCCGACCGGACCGATCCCGTTCATGAGCGCGAGCAGGGTGTCGAACCGCGCATCTTCGTGCTCGAATAGATCGGCGCGCACGGTGTCGACCACCCCCCGACCCCGCATGATCGCCACAGCCTCGGGGAGAACGTCTATCGCCCTGACCTCGAAGCCGCGCCTCTGAAGCTCGAGGGCGTGGACGCCGGTTCCCGCCCCAGCATCCAGCACGCGGCCGCGACACAGCTCGAGCGCGGCCTGCTCGAACGGAAAAAAGTCCTCCTCGTCCCGGAAGAAGACCTGGACCGGAAGGTCATCGGACTCGCCGAGGCTGCTGTGAACGACGAGGGTGGCCGCCTCGTCGCCGGCCATATAATCGGTCAGAGCGCTGGCGTACGGCGCCAGCGGCGCGAGATCGCGGCTCAGGTCTCTCGGCGCTCGCTCAGAACGCGACGCCGACCGCCTCGCACAGCCAACGCTGGAAAGGCACGGCGGCCCGACAGATCGCGGTGAACTCACCCAGGAACTCGGGATCCGTGATCGCCTTTTGGCTCAAGCTCGTCCAGCCGATGAAGTCCTTGCGGCGCAGGTCCTCGATCAGCGGATGCTCCACGTCGAATCCGCGCGGCGCCGTCTTCAGGGAATCCCCGGTCAGCTCGAAGGTCTCCTTGAATCGCTTGGCGCCCTTCGCCCTCTTCCATTTCGTGGGTTCCTCCACGATCGCCTCTCGAATCTTCAGCAGCGACTTCGAGTCGGGATGCCACATCCCGCAGCCCACTCCGCTATGCCCCGGCTCGATGTGGAGGTAGAAGCCGGGCGCGTGCACGTCGCTCCCGCGAGCCTCGTGACGGAACTGGATCCCGGCGTACGTCTTGTAGGGGCTCTTGTCCTTCGAGAACCGGGTATCGCGGTAGATCCGGAAGAAGGAGCGGCGGCCGGCGTGGAAGTGGGGGCTGATCTTCATGAGCCGGCTCTCGAAGTCCTCGATGAACCGGAGCGCGGGTTCCTTCAGCTCCTTCTCGTACCTGCTCTTGTTCTCCGCGAACCAGGGTCGGTTGTTGTTCTTCTTGAGATCCTGGAGAAACCCGAATGTCTTGGGCGTCAAGTATCGCGTCGCCATCGTCCGAGTGCCTGTCTGTGGGTGGATTCGAGATCGGGCCGTCCCTGGGCCGTCGACGGACGGCACGGCTCTGGCGCTGCGAGGATCCTACCGGTCAGCGGGCAATGGCGACAGCGGCGATGGCACCCGGGTCAGTCGGAGGCTGGAGCGTCCTCGAGCGCTGCCCGGTACGCGTCCATCGGGCCCTGGCGACCGGACAACGGCTCAGCTTTCTCGCCTCTCGTCCGGATCCACAGGCTCGGTCTCGGCCCCGGACTCGCGCTCTCTCCACTTGAAGGCTTCGAAGACGGTGCGGCAGCCGTTGCAGTAGTACTGACTCAGGGACAGCGAGCTGCCGAAGCTGGAGAACTGCTCGCTGTCCTCGCTGCCGCAGAAGGGGCACTTGATCGCCGCGGGAAGCTCCTCCGTACGAAGCGGCCGGCCGAGCTCGACGCTCGGCTCGCCTCCGGTGGGGCGACCCGCCCGGTCATCTTTGCTGGAGTTCACGGTTCTACTGGG
>JBDHFW010000199.1:0-9719 GCA_039590175.1 Gemmatimonadota bacterium
GCCCTCGATCGCCAGATCCATGTTCGCGTCGGGCATCACGATCTGGGCGTTCTTGCCTCCCATCTCCAGGGAGCAGCGCTTGTGCATGCGCCCGCAGGTCTCGCCGATCTTGCTGCCGATCTCGGTGGAGCCGGTGAAGGAGATCCCCGCGATATCGGGATGATCGACCATCGCCTGCCCCGCGGCGCGGCCCGCGCCGTGGACCAGCTGCAGGCAGCGGGGCGGCACGCCCGCCTCCAGCAGGGCTTCGACGAACAGGTGGGCGGAGTGTGGAACGATGGCCGCCGGTTTGAACACGACGGCGTTTCCGCAGACCAGCGCCGGTAGGATCTTCCAGCTCGGAATCGCCACCGGGAAATTGAAGGGAGTGATCACGCCGAAAACGCCGATCGGGCGACGGTAGCTCATCGCCCACTTGTCGCGCAGCTCCGAGGGAACCGTGTGCCCGAACAGGCGGCGGCCTTCGCTCGACGCATAGTAGGCGGTGTCGATCGCCTCCTGGACGTCGCCCCGCGTCTCGTCGAGCACCTTCCCCATCTCCCTCGTGGCCGCCCGGGCGATCCCCTCCTTGCCGCTCGTCAGAAGGTCGCCCGCGTGACGCAGGACCTCGCCGCGCTCGGGAGCCGGCACGGCCCGCCACTCCAAGAAGCCCTGCCGGGCGGATGCGACGGCCCGCTGGACGTCGTCATCACCCGAGAGCGGAAAATGCCCGATCAGATCCGACATGCGGGCCGGATTCCGGTTCTCGTAGAATTCGCCCGTGCTCGACTCGCACCACTCGCCATCTATGAAGTTCAGAAAGCGCGGCGTTTCACCCTCAGAGCCCCTCTCTCCGGTCGCACCGGCGGCGGGCTCGGCGACTTTCACACTCATCGGTCTACCTCTCGCTGTCTCTCTTGCTTGGGTTCGGGTGGCTCATCGGATGTATTTCGGGTGGCTCATCGGATGCGGTTCGTTTATGGCTCGGCGAGCCTGACGACCAGCTCCTCCGCCTCGACAGTCACACTCTGAATCTCTGGAGGGATCTCGACGGCCATCGCCCGCGGGTTTCCCGGCGCGGTGGAAAAGCCGAGCTGCGTGATCATGCCTGGAATCAGCAGCGGCGGGACGGGAAACAGCCCGGCCTGGAGACGCAGGATCGAGAGCTCGCCTCGAGCGGGCTCGGCGACCAGCGGGTGGACGCGCGCCGTCACCCGTGCCGTGTCTCCGATGAACTCCTGGAGACGCCCGGCCGCCTCGGAATCGATGGAGGCGGCCAACTGCTCGAGATCGAGCAGGGCGCTCACCTCGACCGTCGAATCCTGCAACGTGGCGAGCGGCTCGCTGACGCCCGGAGGCAGGGTCGGGGCGACTCGATAAAGGACGAGGCTCTGGACCTCCGCTTCAGTGAACCGGGCCTCTACCGGCCCACCCTCCTCGAACATGGACCGCAGCCTCGCCTCGGCCTCGGCGGCCAGCTCCTCGCTCGGCTCGACCGCGAAGACTACGTTCGTCGAGCGAGCGCTCCACCACTCCTGGATCTCCGGCCAGTACATCCACGCCGCTCCACCACCGAGGGCGAGCAGCGTCAGACAACCGACGCCGGCCAGACAGCTCCGGATCGTTCTCAAGGCACCATCCTCGCTTCGTCCTGGTTATCCCGTCAGCTGCGCCGAAGCCCGAACATCAAAGACCGCTCCGGTGGGGAGCAGATGGCTGCGCATGAGGTCCACGGCCTCGACCTGCCAGGCGTCCGAAACATCCGTTCGTCGGACCAGGCTGTCCAGCAAGCTACCGTCGACCCGCCGCCCCCGACGCACCCTGCCAAGCGTCAGATGGGGCCGGAACGCGCGCTCCTCCCGCTCGAATCCCAGGTCCGCCAACGCGACCTCCAGGTCGTGCTGAAGGGCGGCCAGCCCGGGGCTCTGATCCAGCCCGAGCCAGATGATGCTCGGGCGACGGATGTTCGGGAACGCGCCCGGGGCGGTGACGCGCACCTCGAACGGTCCGTGTCCCGCCGCAACCCGGGCGAGCGCCTCGGCGATCGAGCGCTCCGACTCTTCGTCGACCTCTCCGAGAAACTTGAGCGTGAGGTGGACCCGGTCGGGTGCCACCCATCGGATACCCTCGAGACCTCGGAGATCTTCCGTGCCCGCGGCGATCCGCTCGCGGACGCGCTCCGGCGGGTTGATCGCCACGAAGAGCCGCACCATCACCCCTTGATCGTCGTCCGCCGTTAACCTGCCCTCCCGAGGCCCGAGGGAGCAAGGTTGCCAGCCGGGAGCAGCCGCGCCCTATTGTCGATCATGAGTACGTTCGAGATCGACGTCGCGAAGAGCGAGCTCTCCTTCGCCGCCGGCCACTTCATCACCTACGGCGGGGGGCGGTGCGAGAGGCTGCACGGCCACAACTACCGCGTCGGCGTTCGGATCAGCGGCGAGTTGAACGACGACGGGCTCGTCTACGATTTCGTGGCGCTCAAGCGCCGGGTGTCGGCGCTGGTGGCCGACCTGGACCACAAGATGCTCGTGCAGACGGCGAACCGGACGCTGGGCGTGGACGCGGATGACCAGGAAGTCCGCGTGCTGCACGGCGAGTACACCTACGTCTTTCCGCGCCGCGACGTGGTCCTTCTGCCCGTCGAGAACACCACGGCCGAAATGCTCGCCGAGTACCTGGCCGGGCTCCTGGTCGAGGAGCTCGGCGAGCGCTCGAACCTGGCCGCCATCGTGGTGGAGGTCGAGGAGTCACCCGGCCAGTCCGCGACCTTTCGGCGGCCGCTAGCGGCCGGCCCCTAGCGGCCGCTAGAAGGTCGCTAAAAGACCCTGGCGGGTCGCGTTACGAGCGCCGTGGGGACAGATCCAAGGCGGCGCGACGACGCGATACTGTGTGTATCGGGGAGGAGCGGCAACGCCGGAGATGCCCCACGCCGCCGTAACCCGAAGGGCGCATGTGGGTTGTGGCCAAATACGGCGTCACTCGTCGTCGAGGGCACCGCGCGAAGCGTGGTCGCACAGGGCATCGACTCCTCCTCGTTCCTTGTCTTCAACCCACAAGACGGTAACAGGCGCGAAAGCGACTGTCGCGCGCGACCCACCAGGGTCTTTCAACGGCCTGCGAAGCTCGACGCCCTGTACTGAACGGCCTCAGCGACGTGGGTCGCCGTGAGGTCGCCGGCTCCCCGCAGGTCCGCGACAGTTCTCGCCACCCTCAGGACCCGGTGGTAGGCACGAGCGCTGAGGCCAAACCGCTGCACGGCGGATCGCAGCAGGCGCGCAGCTTCGCCGCTCGTTCGGCAGAAGCGCCCTGTCTCACCTACGCCCATATCGGCGTTCGCCCTTCCCTGCCACCGAGCGGTCGCCCGCTCGCGCGCCTCCATCACTCGCTCCCGCACCATGGCGCTCGGCTCGCCGCGCGGCTCACGCCTCAGCTCCCGCCAGCGTACGGGCGGGACATCCAGGCACATGTCGATACGATCGAGCAGGGGACGGCTTACGCGGCCAGCATAGCGTCTGACCGTGGCCTCGTCGCACTCGCAGGGGCTCTCCTCCGCTCCCGGCGCGTGTTTGCCGCACGGGCAGGGGTTCATGGCCGCCACGAGCTGGAATCGGGCCGGAAAGCTCACCGCCGCCCGCACCCTGACGACGTGGACGACGCCCTCCTCCAGAGGCTGCCGCAGGACGTCGAGCGAGCGGCGGCTAAACTCGGGAAGCTCGTCCATGAACAGGACGCCGCGGTGGGCCAGGGAGACCTCGCCGGGCCGCGGCACGGCACCACCACCCACGAGTCCCGCCTCGCTGATGGTGTGGTGCGGCGCCCGGAAGGGCCGGGCGCTCACGACCGCGCCGCAGGAGAGCCGGCCCGCCACGCTGTGGATGGCCGTGACTTCGAGGCTCTCCTCTAGGTCCATGGCTGGAAGGATCGTCGGGAGCCGGCGGGCGAGCATCGTCTTCCCGGCGCCGGGCGGGCCTCGCAGGAGGAGGTTGTGACCGCCGGCGGCCGCGATCTCCAGCGCCCTCTTGGCCCGGTCCTGTCCGCGAACGTCACGGAGATCCGGTCCTTTGTCGACGGCCATGGCTTCGGAGAGCTGCGAGCGGGCCTCTCGCGCCGAGGGTAGCGGACGACCGTCCCTCAGAAAGTCGATGACTTCCCCGAGGGATCTCGCACCACGCACGTCGATGCCACTCACCGGCCGAGCCTCGCCCAGGTTGGCTGCGGGCACGATGAGGCCCTCGACATCGCCTTCGCTCGCCGCGTGAAGCGCGATCGGCAACACGCCTCGAACGGGCCGGAGATCTCCGGCCAGGCCGAGCTCTCCCAGCATCGCGGTGCGGCCGGCGCGCTCCCCCGGGACGGCCCCGGAAGCGGCCAGGATGCCGAGGATGATCGGCAGGTCGAACGCGGCACCGTGCTTGCGGACGTCGGCCGGGGCCAGGTTTACGGTGATCCGGAGTCCGGGCACATGCAGGCCCAACTGCGCTGCAGCCGCCCTGATCCGCTCGCGCCCCTCCCGCACGGCGCTTTCGGGAAGACCGACGACCTGGATTAGAGGCGTGCCCCGCGTGATCGACACCTCGACGCGAACGCGTACCACGTCGAGACCGACCAGAGCGGCCGACGGAACGATCTGGATCATGTGCGAGAATGGGTCTGGCGATCAACCTCGGCTCAAGCCTGCGTCGAGCCGGACCCGCCAGCCAGGGAGGCTAGATCGACCGAAGGCCCTTGAAGTGGTCGATCGCCTGCCGGATCCAGTCGTGCGCGACGTTCTTCGGATGCCAGCCGAGCAGCGCGGTCTCCTTCCCCTCCAGGTCCTTGTAGACCTCGGGTCGGGCAGATTGGAAAGATCGGAGATCTCATCGAAGCGCGGATCGTGAGCCGGCACAGCGAGGATCTTCTCGTCGAAGCCCTTCTCGTCGCGCATCTCGAGGACGCCGATCGGACGGGCCTGCAGCACGCAGCCGGTGAACGTCGGATCCGTGACGAGCACGAGCACGTCCAGGGCATCCCCGTCCTTGGAGAGCGTCCCGGGAATGAACCCGTAGTCTCCCGGGTAGTAGACGGGTGAATACAGAACGCGATCCAATCGAAACACACGGTCGGTCGGATCGTACTCAATCTTGTTCCGGGTCCCCTTGGGGATCTCGACGATCACGTTGACGACCTCCGGGACCTCGGTGCCGGGAGGCATCTCGTAGAAGTCCATGTCGTGCGTCTGTACCTGCCGCGTGGCGTGGATTTCGATCCGGGTCGCATCGGTCCCGAGCGGACTATTCAAGGTAGCATCCTGCAGTGCGGGAAAAGAAGCCGGGGAGCGGACTCGCTTGTGGACCTCGGCCCGCGCGGAGAGCTTGATGGGGATGACCGCTACGACGGAAGCGAGATGAAGCCGACCGCCGCCGTGCAACTTGAGCGGCTCCCCTGGTCCGAGGCCGCCGAGCACCTGAGCCGCCACCCCCGGCTCATCCTTCCCGTGGGAACCTGCATGCAGCACGGACCCCACCTGCCGCTCGGAGCGGACGCTCTGATCATCACCCGGCTGGCCGAGGCGATCGCCGCTCGGTACGACATCCTCCTGGCCCCCACCCTCCCGTTCGGGGCGGCATCGCCTCGGGACGCCGAGTACGCCGGAACGGCCGCTCTCTCGGGGAAGACCCTGCACCGGGTCCTGAACGAGCTCGTGAGCTGCTGGGAGGCACACGGCGTGGAGGAGCTGGTCCTCATGACCGGGCACGGCTACGGACCGCACTTGTACGCGCTGGCCACGGTCGTCAGCGAGACAGCTCGAATCCGGTCGGTCGATCTTCACGCGATCGATCTGTCGGCGTTCCTCGGTCAGCCCCACACGAAGGAGCACGCCGGAGAGCTCGCCACCGCGCTATTGCTTCACCTCGCGCCGGAGCTCGTTCGGTTGGAGGCCGTCCGCGACGTCGTGCTCGAGGGGCGCAAGCTCCGAAAGCTGATGGCCGGCGAGGAGCCCGTCCCCGTCTCGGGCTCGATCGGCGTCGTGGGAAGGCCGTCGCGCGCCTCGGCCGAGACCGGACGCGCCATCTTCGAGTACCTGATCGACCATATCGGGAGCGGGCTGTTCGGGACCGGGGCTGCGGGCGACGGGCTCGAGGGCACGGCGGCGCGGGCCGCCGCAACTCCGGAGGGAGGACAGGATGTCGCTTGAACGTACCGCGGGCTCGTGGACCGGCGTGGTCCGGAGTCTGGCTCTGACCGCCGCGGGCTGCCTTACCGCGGCGCCCGACCTCCACGCGCAGGGGGGCGAGGAGCTCGACGCGGGAACCTATGAGATCCTTCTGAACGGCGAACTGGTCGGTCTGGAGCGGTTCGTGGTGCAGAGCGACGGGGCCGCCGTGCGCGCGGCTGCGCGCGTGACGTCCAGCCGTGACGCCGCGGGGATCGTATCCGGCGAGGTCCGATTGCTCCTCGACCAGTCCTATCGCCCCGACCGGTACGAGCTGAAGCCCTCCGGCGGCTCGCTCGGCTCCGTCGTCGGTCTTCGGCGCGCCAACCGTCTGCGCATGCAGACGGAATCGCAAGAGGGCGAGAGGGTGAAGGAGTTCGTCGCTTCCGATGGTCTCGTCATCCTCGAGCGGGGCTTCGCACACCACTACTTCCTTCTGCTGGGGCTCGTCCGTGAGGGCTCCGGTGGCCAGCAGCTCTCCCTTGTCGTTCCCTCTGAGGGTCGGCAGTTTCGTGCCACCCTTCGCGATGAAGGGGAGGAAGCGGTCCCTGTAAACGGGGAGACGGTCACGGCACGCCGATACGTAGTCGAAGGTGGCGGCGAGACCCATACCCTGTGGGCATCGGCAGATGGACGCGTCCTTCGTGTGGAAATCCCCACTCTGGGGTGGGCCGCCCGCCGGCGGCCCTAGCGACGCTCGACGGAGGCAGGTGGCATGACCGAGGAGTCTCCGGGCGACTACGGAGCGCCCGAGCGAGCAGCGGATCTTCCCTCACTGCCGGCCCGCATCGCGCAGGTCTTTTTCTCGCCGGCCGCACTCTTCGACAAGCTCAAGGCGAGGCCTACGTGGATCGGGGCGCTGGTCACGATCATGGTCGTGAGCCTGATCGTCCAGATCCTTTTCCCCGAAGAGCTGATCAGGCAGCTCGTGCTGGAGCAGCTGGGGGACAACCCGGAGCCCGAGCAGATCGATGCCGCGATGCGCTTGGCCGGGATCTTCCGTTACGTAGGACCCATCGTCTTCACCCCCATTCTGGCGGTGATACTTGCGGGGCTGGTTCTTCTGATCTGGAACCTCATCCTCGGCGGCGAGGCCTCCTTCGCCCAGACGATGAGCATCTCGACGCACACGCTATTCATCCCCACCCTCGGGGAACTGCTCACCGTCCCTCTGATGATCGCCTCGGGCGACGCGACCGTCGCCCTGAGCCTGGACCTGCTGGTGCCGGGACTCGACGGGGAGGGCTTCCTGTACCGCCTCCTGCACGGCCTCAACTTCTTCGGCATCTGGGCAGCCGTCGTGCTCGGAGTCGGGGTGAGCAGGCTTTACCCGAAGGCGTCGGCCGGCTCGGCGGCCCTCGCGTTTCTCTCCCTCTACGTGGTCTTCAAGGCAGTTTCCGCCGCCCTCTCCGGTTGAGGGCTGAAACCGCGCACTGCCGAGCGGCGTAGAAGGTAGCGGGCTGGGAATCCTGTGTGGTGAAGAGAGATAGAGGAGCCGAAGGCGCATGAGCCGGGGCAGGAAGATCCTGATCGGTGTCGGCGTGGTCGCCGTCCTCGGCGTTCTGGCGGCGAGAGCGGTCATGGCCGGCGGCGAAAAAGCTGTCACCGTGCGCGCCGAGGACGTCGAAAGACGTGACCTCGTCGCCAGGGTGAGGGCGAGCGGCCACATGCGACCTCCTGCTCATCATCGATCCGACCCAGTACGAGGCGGCCCTGCAGCGGGCCGAGGCCTCGCTCGCCGAGGCGCGGGCGCGTGAGGTCCAGGCGCGTACCGACTACACCCAGGCCCGGCGCGATGCCGACCGTCTGAGCCAGCTCAAGGAGCGGACGGAAGATCTCGTCACCGATCAGGAGGTCGAACAGGCGGTCACCCTCGCCGACGTGAAGAAGTCGTTTTGGGAAGCCGCCGAGCACGGCGTGGCGAATGCCCGGGCCGCCGTCAGCGAGGCGCGTGACCGAGTCGACAAGACCGTGATCCGGGCCCCAATGACCGGCCGCATCACGCGGCTCTCCGTCGAGAAGGGCGAGACGGCGATAGTCGGCACGATGAACAACCCCGGAAGCCTGCTGCTCACCGTGGCCGACCTCTCCGAGATGGAGGCCGTGATCGAGGTGGACGAGACGGACGTGCCCGAGATCTCGATCGGAGACTCGGCCTCGGTCGAGATCGACGCGTTCCCGAATCGCCGCTTCGCGGGCAGGGTGACGAAGATCGGCAACAGCGCCATTCGTCCCGTGTCGTCGGTGACCTCGACCGCCAGCGACCAGGCTATCGATTTCGAGGTGCGGATCGCGCTGGATGAGCCCCCGGAGGCGATCCGGCCCGATCTTTCGGCGACGGCGAACGTCGTGACCGCCACCCGCGAAGACGTGCTCGCGATTCCTATCATCGCCCTGACGCTCATTGACGAGGAGGACTTCGAGCTGCTCGAGAACGAGCTGACCGGCGACGGCGAGGACGATGAATCGCCCTTCGCGGGCAGGGATGCCTCGCAGATCGAAGGAGTGTACGTCGTGGAGGAGGGCGACGTGGTCCGCTTCACGCCCGTCGAGATCGGGGTCACCGGCGACAACTACTTCGAGGTCCTCGACGGTCTCGACGAGGGGCAGACGGTCGTTTCGGGCAGCTATCAGGCGATCCGGGAACTCCGGGACGGATCCGCCATCGAGATCGAAGAGGGCGACGACCGAAGCGCCAGAAGCGAGAACTGAGGCGGCATGGAAGCCTCGACACCGACCGTCATCGTCACGCGCGGCCTGCGCAAGGAATACGACATGGGCGCGGAGATCGTGTATGCGCTCCGCGATGTCGACATCGAGATTCTCAGCAACGAGTTCATCGCGGTGATGGGGCCCTCCGGCTCCGGCAAGTCGACGCTCATGAACGTGATCGGGTGCCTGGATACCCCGACGGCGGGTGAGTACATCCTCAACGGCAGTCCGGTGCAGGATCTGGAGGACGATGAGCTGGCCCGAATCCGGAACCGGGAGATCGGCTTCGTCTTCCAGACCTTCAACCTCCTTCCCCGCGCTACGGCGCTGCACAACGTGGAGCGGCCGAGCGGCGCGAGCGCGCCGCCCGGGCCCTCGACCTCGTCAGCCTTGCCGACCGCATGGAGCACCAGCCGAACGAGCTGTCGGGCGGCCAGCGCCAGCGCGTCGCGATCGCGCGCGCCCTGGTCAACGAGCCCTCGATCCTCCTGGCCGATGAGCCGACGGGGAACCTGGACTCCGCGACCTCGGCCGACATCATGTCGCTCTTCGTCGACCTCCACCGGGCCGGTCAGACCATCATCATGGTGACGCACGAGCACGACATCGCCGAGTTCGCCGAGCGGATCATCACGCTCGTGGACGGCATGGTCGCATCCAGTAACGCCACGCTCACGACGGCACCCTTCGCCTCGGCCGCCCCGACGGTCATCTCCGAGCCCTAGCGCGAACGGGAGGAGGGGATGAGCGTCTTTGAAGCGCTCCGCGTCGCGCTCACCCAGCTCTGGGCTCACAAGCTCAAGTCTCTTTTCTCGCTGATCGGCGTGGTCATCGG
>JBDHFW010000200.1:0-4772 GCA_039590175.1 Gemmatimonadota bacterium
CGATCACCTGGAGCGACTCTCCTTGCTACGAGCGACCTTTCTGGGCACGGCCTCGGCTCGACCCACGGTACGGCGAAACGTCTCCGCCATCGCGGTGCAGCGAGAGGGGAGCCTGTTTCTCTTCGACTGCGGCGAAGGCACCCAGAGGCAGATGATGCGCTTCGGCGTTGGATTCACCGTCGAGGCGATCTTCGTGACGCACCTGCACGCCGACCACTATCTGGGCATTACCGGGCTCCTTCGAACGATGACGCTGCAGGATCGAACCGAGCCGATAAACATCTGGGGACCGCCGTCCAGCAAAGAGAAGCTGGGTCTGGTGGTGGAGCTCGGCGGCGATCGAATTGGCTTCCCCGTGCAGATCGGGGAGCTCGCTCCGGGCGAGGAGATCTCCCAGGACGGCTATGCGATCCGCGCTTTCCGGACGAGGCACACCTCCAATTCGATGGGCTTCACCCTCGAAGAGGACCGCCGGCTGGGCCGCTTCGACGTGGATAGGGCTCGCGAGATGGGCATCCCCGAGGGACCGATGTTCGGCGCTCTCCACCGCGGCGATGCCGTGGAGCTTCCCGACGGCCGCGTGGTGCGGCCGGACGACGTGGTCGGATCGCCGCGTCCTGGGCGCAAGCTCGTCTATACTGGAGACACCGGACCGGACCAAACAGTGGTGGACGCGGCCGAAGGGGCCGACCTGTTGGTTCACGAGTCCACGTTCAGTCTCGACGAGAGGGAGCGGGCACGCCGAACCGGGCACTCAACGGCGGAAGATGCCGCCCGGACGGCGAAGCAGGCGGGTGTGCGCGAGCTGGTGCTGACGCACGTCAGCGCGCGCTACTCGGAGCAGCCGGAGCAACTGGAGAAAGAGTCGCGCGCCATCTTCCGGCCGAGCCGCGTGGCGCACGATGGTTTGGTGGTTCAGGTGCCGTTCCAGCCGAACGAAGATGCCGCGAAACCGGCGAGTCGAGGGTGACTTCGATCGAGGTGCCCGGCGACAAGTCGATCTCCCACCGCACCCTGATACTGGCCACCCTCGCCGCCGGCCCGTCGACCGTGCAGGGGATCCTGCGCTCCGACGACGTGCAATGCACGGCCGAGGCGATGCGCCAGCTCGGCGCGTCGATACGCGAGGAGGGCAACGAGACCCGGATTGCCGGCCAAGCCCAATGGCGGGCTCCGGAGAAAGAGATCGACTGCGGCAACAGCGGCACGACGGCTCGGCTGCTTCTCGGCCTGCTGGCCGGCCTCGGCATCCGCGGCGTGTTTCGGGGCGACACGTCGCTCTCTCGTCGTCCGATGGAGCGGGTCGTGTACCCGCTGCAGGCGATGGGCGCGAGGATTCGGTACCTGGAGGGTGAGGGGAGGCTTCCCCTCGAGCTGGAGGCTCGCCGCTCGGGCTCTCTCCGCTCCCTCAAGCACCGTCCGCGGGTGGCGAGCGCCCAGGTCAAGTCATGCATTCTCCTTGCGGGCTTGACCGGGGGGACCCGGGTCCAGGTCTCGGAGGCGCGGGCGACGCGCGACCACACCGAGCGGCTCCTCGACGCGATGGGAGCGGGCATCGCAGTCGATCGGACCACGGATGGCGGAACCGTGGTTTCCCTGGAGCCGGACCGGCAGCCCTCCGAGCTGTCACCGCTGCGCCTGAGGGTGCCGGGTGATTTCTCGTCGGCTGCGTTCCTCCTCGCGGCTGGATGGCTCGGGGCGGGAGAGGTCCAGGTTCTACGCGTCGGCTTGAATCCGACGAGGACGGGACTGCTCGACGTTGCCCGCGAGATGGGGGCGCGCTTCGACCTGGCCGAGGAAGACGTCCAGGCCCGTGAGCCGACCGGCAGGGTGCGGGCGGTACCATCGCGACTGCGTGCGTTCGATGTGAATTCCGGGATCCTGCCGCAGCTCGTGGACGAGATCCCTGTTCTGGCTGTCCTGGCGGCCCGGGCCGCCGGGGTCTCGCGAATCAGGGGCGCGGAGGAGCTGCGACTGAAGGAGAGCGACCGGCTCGCCGCCCTGGCCGGGAATCTCGGGCGCCTGGGCGTCAGCTGCCGCGAGCTCGCCGACGGGCTGGAGATCGAGGGAACCGACGCGCCCCTGACCGGCCGGGTGCGATGCGAAGGAGACCACCGGATCGCGATGGCGTTCGGAGCTCTCGGTGCGGCACCAGGATGCCGGATCTCGGTGGACGAGGCGTCGTGCGTGTCGATCTCCTATCCATCCTTCTGGCAGGATCTGGAGCGCATCTCGGCCTCGGAGGCGGCGTGAGCGGAAAGGTCGTGGCAATCGACGGGCCCGCGGCTTCGGGCAAGAGCACAACAGCCCGGCGGGTGGCGGAGCGTCTGGGCTTCCTGCACGTGAACTCCGGGCTCTTCTATCGGGCGATCACCTGGGCTGCGCTTCGTGAGGGGTTGATCGGCGAAGAGTCGCGACTTCGCCGGTGGGTGCCGGAGCTGGAGATCGAGCCCGTAGTCGGGGAGGGGTCCGTAGTTGTTCAAGTAGAGGGACAGGCAGCGGGAGCGGAGTTGCAGGGTCGCGAGGTGTCGGCTCACGTCTCGACGGTCTCCGCCTACGGCTTCGTTCGGGACCGGGTGCTCACTCTGCTCAGAGAGGCGGGAGAGCTTGCGGATGTTGTCTGCGACGGGAGGGACATCGGGTCCGTGGTGTTTCCGGATGCGTCGCTGAAGATCTTCCTCGTCGCCGATGTTCGGGAGCGAGCCAGGCGGCGTTTGCTCGATTACCGCGCCGATCCGTCGGATGAGGCGATCTCTGCCGAGGCCGAACGGCTCGGGGCGCGCGACCGAGCCGACAGCACACGCGAGAGGGCGCCGTTGATTCGGGCTTCAGACGCCGTGGAGATCGACACCACCAACCTCACTCCGGACGCCGTGGTCCGGCAGATTCTGGATCTCGCCGCTGAGCGTGGATTGGGTGCTCAAGCCGGTTGACTGTGCGTAACCCCACGCCTATCCTAAAGGGCTTGCGTTGACTCGACATTCGTGGGCTCAATTTGTCCAAACTGTGACAGCGAACCCTTAACCCAAAGAGTGGCCCCCTCGACGCGGCTGGGTGACGAGCTGACGGCTCGGTACCGGCCGATTGTTTTTTGCCGTCAGCCGGCGGGTCGCTGAAAAACGGAACCAACCGTCATGACTGAGGAACGAACCGACCAGAACGGCGCGCCCGTGGCCGAGGCCGACGTAGGCGCCGAGGAGCGACTCGACGCCGAGGCGGTGCCGGCGGAGTCGGAGGGCGTGGCGCCAGAGGCCGAGATCGTAGATGCCGGCTCGGAGGCCGAGGCGCCGCCCGAGACCGAGCAGGCCGATGCGGACGCCGACGAGGCGCCGGCGGAAACGGCGACGGAGTTCACGCCGATGACGGAGTCCTCCGCCGCGGGTGAGGAAATCTCGTATCTCGACATGGACGAAAGCGAGTACTCTTCCGAGGAGTACGCGGAGATGCTCGCGATGTACGATGAGACGATGCGCGAGATCGCCGAAGGCGAGATCGTGCAGGCGACGATCGTCCGGATCACCGACGGCGCGGCGATCCTCGACGTCGGCTTCAAGTCCGAGGGTTCCGTGCTGCTCGACGAGTTCCGCGATCCCTCGGAGCTCCAGGCCGGCGACAAGGTCGAAGTGTTCCTCGAGAGCCTGGAGGATCAGGAGGGGGTCGTTGTCCTCTCGAAGAAGAAGGCGGATTTCCTCCGCGTCTGGGAGGGGATCAAAACCGCCTTCGACGACAATCAGGCCGTTCCCGGGATGATCAAGCGCAAGATCAAGGGAGGGGCCACCGTCGATCTAATGGGCGTTGACGCTTTCTTGCCCGGGTCGCAGATCGCTCTGCGGCGCGTCCACAACATCGAGGATCTGATCGGTCAGGAGTACGACTTCAAAATCCTCAAGCTGAACAAGCGTCGCCGCAACATCGTCGTCAGCCGGCGTGTCATCCTAGAGGAGGAGCGAGCCGGGAAGCGAGATGATCTCAAGGAGGAGCTCGAGGTCGGCCAGATTCGCACCGGCGTGGTGAAGAACATCACCGACTTCGGCGCGTTCATCGATCTCGGCGGCATGGACGGCCTGCTTCACATCACTGACATGTCCTGGGGACGCGTCGGGCACCCCTCGGAGGTGTGCGATATCGGCCAGGATCTCGAGGTCAAGATCCTCGACATCGACTGGGATCGTGAGCGCATTTCGCTCGGACTCAAGCAGCTGCAGCCTTATCCGTGGAAGGACGTCGCCGACAAGTACCCCGTCGGGACCAGGGTTCGGGGCAAGGTCGTATCGATCACCAACTACGGCGCGTTCATCGAGCTCGAGAAGGGGGTGGAGGGGCTCGTCCACATCTCCGAGATGAGTTGGACCCGAAACGTGCGACACCCCTCGCAGCTTGTCGCGATCGGGGAGGAGGTTGAATGCGTGGTGCTCCGCGTCGATGAGGAGGACCAGAAGATCTCCCTCGGAATGAAGCAGACCGAGGAGGATCCCTGGCTCTCGCTCCCGAACAAGTATCCTCCGGGAACGCGAATCAAGGGCGTTGTCCGTAATCTCACCTCCTTCGGCGCCTTCGTGGAAGTCGAGCCGGGGATCGACGGGCTCGTGCACATTTCCGACATGAGCTGGACCCGGCGGGTGCAGCATCCCTCCGAGGTGATGCGCAAGGGCGAGGACGTCGAGGTGATGGTCCTGTCGATCGATCCCGAGCAGAAGCGGATCTCGCTCGGGCTCAAGCAGACGGAAGAGGATCCCTGGTACGAGCTGGCGCAGCGATACGACCCGGGCAAG
>JBDHFW010000201.1:0-6042 GCA_039590175.1 Gemmatimonadota bacterium
AACCTGGAGAGGAATGCGTCCATGTCTGATGCTTCGCCGACACGATACATCTTCGTAACCGGAGGAGTCGTATCCTCGCTCGGCAAGGGCATTGCCGCGGCATCGATCGGCCGACTGCTGGTCGAGCGCGGAATCGCCGTGACCATCCAGAAGTTCGACCCGTACATCAACGTCGATCCCGGCACGATGTCGCCATTCCAGCACGGCGAGGTATACGTCACGGACGACGGCGCCGAGACCGACCTCGATCTCGGGCACTACGAACGGTTTATCGGGGAATCGCTCTCCCAGTCCAACAACGTCACGACGGGCCGGATCTACCAGGACATCATCACCAAGGAGCGTCGCGGTGATTTCCTGGGATCGACCGTTCAGGTCATCCCGCATGTCACCGACCAAATAAAGGCCTACCTTCGCCGCCTGGCTCCGAACCACGACATCGTCATCACGGAGATCGGCGGGACGGTCGGCGACATCGAGTCGCTTCCGTTTCTCGAGGCGCTTCGACAGTTCCGGCAGGATGTGGGCAAGGAGAACACGCTCTTCGTTCACCTCACTCTCATCCCGCACCTCGCGGCCGCCGGCGAGCTGAAGACCAAGCCGACCCAGCATTCCGTCCGCGAACTCATGGAGACGGGAATCCAGCCCGACATCCTGATTTGCCGTACCGAGCTTCCGCTTACCGACGAGATCCGGCGGAAGATCGCACGGTTCTGCAACGTGGACGTGGGGCACGTCATCGAGTCACGCGACGTGGAGACGATCTACGAGGTACCCCTCCGCTACCGGGAGCAACATCTGGATGATCACATTCTGGATCTGCTCGGCCTCGAGGCCCCCGAGCCGGATCTCTCCGACTGGATAGCGATGGTCGACCGCATCAAGCGGCCGGAACAGGGCAGCGTTCGAATCGCGGTCGTGGGCAAGTACACGGCTCTGGTCGACGCATACAAGTCGATCGCGGAAGCGCTCGTGCACGGCGGGATCGCGAACGATGTAGGGGTGGAGATCGACTGGGTTTCCTCCGAGGAGCTCGAGGATCGCGGAGCGCGTTTCCTGGATGCGTACGGGGGTGTGCTCATCCCCGGAGGATTCGGCGTGCGAGGGACGGAGGGTATGGTGGACGCGGTTCGGTTCGCGAGAGAGAGCGGCCTCCCGTTCCTGGGCATCTGCCTCGGTCTGCAATGCGCGATCATCGAGTTCGCGCGAAACGTCTGCGGCCTCGAGGAATCGCACTCCCACGAGTTCAATCAGGAGACGACGGACCCGGTCATCTCGCTCATGGACGCGCAATACAACGTGACGGAGATGGGGGGCACGATGCGGCTGGGAGCCTACCCCTGCCGACTCCAGGAGGGATCGCACGCTCGCCAGCTGTACGACGCCACCGAGGTCTCCGAGCGGCACCGGCACCGCTACGAAGTCAACAACGAGTACCGTGAAGATCTCGGGCAGAACGGGATGAAGTTCAGCGGGCTCTCGCCCGACGGCGGTCTTGTCGAGATCGTGGAGCTACCGGACCATCCCTTCTTCGTCGCCACACAGTTTCACCCCGAGCTCCGCTCTCGTCCGATGTCGCCGCACCCCCTGTTCACCGCCTTCGTGGCGGCAGCCGGCCAACGGATGCGGCAGCGGCAGCGGCAGGGCGAAGCGCCGGCGACGCGGCCGGAAATCGACGCATCAGAGGAGGCGGTCGGCGCGGCTCGCTGACCTCGCCGTCGGTGCCCTTCCACTCGTCCCGAGCGTCTCTCATCTCTTCCGGCGGTTTCACGCGCCGCGGCTCCAGGCTCTTCAGGGGAGCGCTAGTCGGCCTCTTGGCCGGTGGAATGGCCGCGTGCGGCGAAGATGATGCCGCGGCGGTCGCCGGAACAGAGCTGCTGGAGCTAGGCGCCGAGCAGGTGGCGATCGACGTCCGTCACATCCTCACCTCAGAAGGGGTACTCAGGGCCCAACTGTTGGCCGATACCGCCTTTTTTCTGAACGCGGAATCTCTGGTCCGATTCCGCGGGGTCCGGGTCCACTTCTTCGGGGACGTGGGGGAAGAGGTCTCCGTCCTCACGGCCGAAGAGGGCGTCGTGAACCTGCAGACCGAGGACATGGAAGCGAAGGGACGGGTCGTCGTCGTGGATCGCGAGCAGTCCGAGAGGCTGGAAACAGAGACGCTCGAGTACCTCGCCGCGGCGAACCAGCTGAGCAGCGATGTCGACTTCATCTTCTACCGGGGCTCCAACACGATCCGCGGCCAGGGCTTCGTCTCTGATCCCGGCCTCGACACCGTGCGTGTGACGCGGCCCTCGGCCGTGTCGCCGCGCCGGAGTGAGGGGCCGTGAGCCCCGCCAGGCTCCTCACTCTCCTGATCCTCACCCTACATCTCTGGCCAGGCTCCGCCGGTGCGCAGCCGGCAACCCAGGGCTGCACACTGATCATGCAGCCGACGGGCCAGACCGAGAGCGTCAGCCTCAGGGTGGGCGAAGAGACCGACGCGTACATCACGCACGTTTGGGGAGGGATGCGTTGGACGTGCGGCACGGCGACGATGACCGCCGACAGCGCGGTACGGTACGACGTCGACCGACGCGTCGAGATGTTCGGCTCCGTCCGCTACCGCGACTCGATCCGAACGATGGACTCAGATCGACTCGACTTCTACGAGATCGACGACCGCATGATCGCCAGGGAGGATGTCCTCCTCACGCGGCTCGCGTCCGGATCCACCCTTCGCGGCCCGCACGTCACCTTCCTCCGCGCCGTATCCGGCATCGCCGAGCGGACTACGGCGACCGGCCGTCCGCACATGATCCTCCTCCCTGAGCCGGGCCAGGAAGGGAAACCCGTCGATGTCGACGCTGACCGGGTCGATATGTTCGGCGAGCGCATCGCCTGGGCCTGGGGAGGCGTGGTGATCGAGCGATCGGACGTCTACGCGGAGGCGGACAGCGCGTTCTTCGACATGGATGTCGGCACCGGTGTCCTCTACGGATCCGCCTTCGCTCGACAGCAGGACCTCGAGCTCGAGGGCGACAGCATCCGCCTCCGCTTCACGGATGACGAGCTGGAGGAAGTGCGGGCGCTGGGCTCGGGCCGAGCGATCGGGGAGGAGTTCGAGATCCTCTCGGAGGAGATCCGGGCGCAACTCGTCGCGAGTGAGCTGGACCAAGTGTGGGCGTTCGGCCCCGGGCGCTCCCTCGCGACGTCCGCCTCGTACGTTCTCGGCGCGGACTCGCTCCACATCGGCGCGACGGCCGGGCGACTCGACACCATCGTCGCCGTCGGGCAGGGCAGTGCGGTAGAGGTCGAGACCCCCGATCTGTCGCTCGGGGAGCCGGCCCGGACGACGGAGGGGGGCAACTGGGTCGTCGGCGACACCTTGATCATCCTCTTCGCGAAGGAGACCGCCGAACCACCCGACCTGGAGGAGACCGGCCCGCCGGTCGCTGCGGGCGTGGAGACGCCTCCCGCGGCGCCCGAGGATTCGGCCAGCAAGCAAACGATCGAGCGGTTGCTGGCCATCGGCGATGCACGCTCGCTCTACCTGGTGGAAGGTGAATCCGGCCCGAGCGGGCCCCTCTCACGCAACTACCTCATCGGCGCGCAGATCGATGTGGAGTTCCGGGAGGGGAAGGCTCGACGGGTGAGCGCGGTGCGGGCGATCGGCGTCTACCTCGAGCCTGGTGCCCCCGGCCCTGCCTCGCCGGGCCGGGAGGCCGAGGCCGCGCCGGCCGGTGAGGCGGACGCCGTACCGTTCATCCAGCCAGACTCCCTGCCGCCGATGCAGCCGGACTCCGTGTCGCCCGCCGAGCCGGACTCCTTGCCGGCCCCGACGGATTCCATCCCAGCCGACCAGCCGGAGGGAGGGGACGCGTGACCTTCCCCTTCGACCCCTTCGCGCCACTCGATCCGGAGAGGCCTGGCGCATCCACGGAGGTCGCCGAACCACCAGCTTTCCGGCCCGAACTCTACGTCGCCCCTGCCGAAGACGTGACGGCAGCTCCCAGACCGCGAGTACGGCTGCGGGAGCGGGACCTCGCGATCCGACCCCCTCCACCCGACGCGGCCGCGCCGGAGGGTGCGCCAACCGCGGATCTACGAGCCGCCCAACGTGTGACCGGAGCCAGCGTCCTGAGAGCCCAGGGCCTCGTCAAGGCGTTCAAGCGCCGCCGCGTCGTGGACGACGTGGACCTTCGTCTCGAGCAAGGAGAGATCGTCGGCCTGTTGGGCCCGAACGGGGCGGGGAAGACGACCACCTTCTACATGATCGTGGGCCTCCTCCGCGCCGATGAAGGCAAGGTCTTCCTCGACGGGCGCGACATCACCTCGGTCCCGATGTACCGACGGGCACGGGACGGAATCGGCTATCTCTCGCAGGAACCCTCCGTTTTTCGCCGGCTCTCCGTCCGTGACAACGTGATGGCGATCCTGGAGACGCTCGACCTCTCGCCCGAGGAGGCAGAGCGCCGGCTGGAGCAGCTACTGGACGAGCTCGGCCTCGCCCACCTGCGCGATCAGCAGGCCTACGCCCTCTCCGGCGGTGAGCGGCGGCGCCTCGAGATCACCAGGGCGCTGGTCACGAGCCCGAAATTCATGCTTCTCGACGAGCCGTTTGCCGGAGTGGATCCGATCGCCGTCGATGACATTCAGCGCATTGTCGCGGAGCTGCGTGCGAGGGGACTCGGCGTGCTGATCACCGATCACAACGTGAGGGAGACGCTCTCGATCACCGACCGCGCCTACATCATGTTCAACGGCCAGATCCACATCATTTCCGCCTTTAGCGACGCCGCAACGACCCTAACCCCCGAACCTGCCCGAACTCCTCCGAACCCACGCGGCGCGGCACCCGATTTGCGCTTGTTCACGCCCGGCGCAGCAAGGGACGTGCCGCGGCGTGCGCAATGCCATATTTTCTTGCACAGAGCGGCAGTTGCAGCGGATCCGACCGGCGTTTCGGGCCGGGAACAACAACCCAAGAGGGCGCTTTCGGCGCCATCGGGAGACCATGGTCGATCCCCGAGCAGGTCTGAGCCAACTGCCGCGTCTGCGACAGGAGATGAAGGTCAACCCTCGCCTCTACCAGGCGATGGATCTCCTGTACATGCCGCTCCTGGACCTTCAACAGCACCTGAAGCAGGAGCTCGAGAACAACCCGTTCCTCGATCTCACCGAGCCGGCGGAGGAGGAGGAGCTGGAGGAGGAAACCGAGGAAGAAGCCGACGACGAGATCGACTGGGAAGAGATCCTCCTGAACGGTTTCGATGTCGGCGGCCGCCGCGCCGAGTACGAGGAGCGCGAGTTCTACAGGCCGACTCCCGCCAGCTCGCGTGACCTATGGGACTTCCTGAGGGACCAGCTCCAGCTTCTCCCCCTGAGTCCGCGGGATCTGCTTCTCGGCGAAGAGATCATCGGCAATATCGACCGCGAAGGCTTCCTCTCCTGCTCTCTTGAAGAGGTCGTCGAGTCACTCAACGGCTATCTCTCCGAGTCCGAGGCGGGCGAGGAAGAACAGATCGAGCCGTTCACGCTCGAGGAGGTCGAGCGGCTGCTCGCGATGATCCAGCTGTTCGAGCCCAGCGGGGTAGGCGCGCGGAACCTGCGCGAGTGCCTGCTGTTGCAGCTGCGTGACCGCGAGGAGATCGACGGCCTCGCGTTCCGCATCGTCTGCGACCACTTCGACGAGCTCGTCAACCACCGGTGGAGCGAGCTTTCCAAAGAGCACGGGATCTCGCCCAAGGCGGTCCAGACGGCCGCGGACGAGATCGCGAAGCTGGATCCCAAGCCGGGCCTCAAGCACGCCGAAGCTGGAAATGACTACGTCATCCCCGACCTGGTCGTCGAGAAGATCGACGATCAGTATTACGTCTTCCACAACGATACATCCCTTCCTCGCTTGAAGCTCTCTCGGTCCTACCGTGAGGTGGCACGCGACAAGAACCAGTTCACGGGCGACAACAAGACGTTCATCGCGAAGAAGCTGAACAGCGCCCAGTGGATGATCCAGGCGATCGAGCAGCGCCGGCAGACGATGCTCAAGGTCATGAACTTCAT
>JBDHFW010000202.1:0-4735 GCA_039590175.1 Gemmatimonadota bacterium
CATGATCACGAAGAGGAAGAGCACCATGATCGCGCCCGCGTATACCATGACCTGAACGGCGGCGATGAAGTGGGCGTCCAGGATCACGAAGAGCCCGGAGAGCGAGAAGAAGGTGACGACCAGATACAGCACGCTGGCGACGGGGTTGACCTGCGTCACCATGAAGATGGTGCTGAGTATCGCCATGGCGGCGAAGAGGAAGAAGAGGAACTCGATCATTGAGACGTCGGATCCGCGGGATCCCAGAGCGCCGTGTAGGGGTGCTCCAGCTCCGTCAGTCGCTCCAGGTCGTAGACCCAGCGCTCCCGGCTGTATTCCGCGTTCTCGTAGTGGACCCCCAGGTGGATCGCCTCGACCGGGCAGACCTCCTGGCAGAAACCGCAGAAGATGCAGCGGAACTCGTCGATCTCGTAGATCGCCGCGTACCGTTCGCCGTTCTCATCCTCGGCGGGGATCAGCTTGATGCAGTTCACGGGGCAGACCGTCGGACAGAGGCCGCAGCCCACGCACTTCGCCCGCCCATCTTCGTGCACCGCCATGCGGTGCGTGCCGCGCAAACGGGGCGCCAGCTCCCACTTCTCGTCCGGGTACTGCTGCGTCACCTTGTACGGACGGATCATGTGCTTGAGGGTGACCCCGAGCCCCTTGGAGGCGGCCCGCACGTACGATCCCTCCGTCCCTGGCCGATCGAGTACCTTCACGCCTCCCGCCATCGCTACTCGCCTCCCTCGGAGGAATCGTCCGCCCTGGCCGCCGGCACGGCCCCTTCGTCCAGGGCGTGAGCCAGGGCCTGCCTACGCTCCTCGCGTCTCGCGTCCATGAGTCGTCGCCGAGCCTCGCGTTCCGCCTCCCGGCCCGCGCCCCGGATGAGCCTCCCGCGGTCGAACAGAAAGAAGAGGAGCACGGCCAGGATGGCGTTCACGCCCAGCAGAGCGGCCGCGTACGTCGGCCCGAACTCCAGGCCTGCGCGGTCGAGCACGTAGACCGCCACGGCGATGACGATGATGTAGATGGTCACGACCTCGATGATGAACTTCCAGCCCAGGTCCATGAGCTGGTCGTAGCGGAACCGTGGCAGCGTCCAACGGACCCAGATGAACGTGGCGAACACGAGACCGCCCTTGATCACGAACGCGATCAGCGTGAGCAGCGTCTTCCACCAGGCCGGCTCGCCGATAAGGGAGCCGTCCGCGGCCACGCGGATGTTGTCGCCGCTCCAGAAGGGGATGTCCCAGCCGCCGAAGAAGAAGACCGTGACGAGCATGGCCGTGGTGATCAGGTGCCCGTACTCGCCCATCATGAAGACGGCGAACTTCATGGAGGAATACTCGGTGTGGTACCCCCCGACGAGCTCGGCCTCCGCCTCCGGAAGGTCGAAGGGGAGCCGGTTGGTCTCCGCGAGGCCCGTCAGGTAGAAGAGGAACGTTCCGACGAGGAGGGGCGCGACGAGCCACACGCCGAGGGTCGTGGTGTCCCCCGGATAATGCTGCTGCAGCGTCACGATCTCGGGGACTCGCACGTCGCCGGCCAGCATGAGCACCGGGACGAGGCTGAGCGAGAGCCCGACCTCGTAGCTCACCATCTGTGCCGAGCCCCTGAGCCCGCCGAGAAAGGCGTACTTGCTCCCGGAGGACCAGCCGGCCATCACCACGCCGTAAACGCCCAGAGACGCGATGGCGAGGATGTACAGCACGCCGATCGGCACGTCCGCCACGATCATGTCCACGTATCCCCAGCGGGTCGGGGCCGGAGACGCGAACGGGATGACCGCGAAGAGGATCGTGCCCGGGATCAGCGCCAACGCCGGGGCGAGGAGGAAGAAGCCCTTGTAGGCGGCGGTGGGCCAGGTCTCCTCTTTCAGCAGGTTCTTGAGGCCGTCGGCGACAACCTGGAGCAGCCCGATCGGACCGACCCGGTTCGGGCCGCTGCGGTCCTGGATGAAAGCGGCGATCCGCCGCTCCATGTAGGTGCCGAGCGCGATCGCCAGGATGAGCAGCGTGAAGAAGACGACCACCTTCAGGATCGTCGCGACGACGAACGCGCCTCCGGAGATCTCGGTCATGTCACGTCAACCGAGACCGCATGGCCCGCCGTGACGAGGCGAGCCCCCTTCGGTCCGATCGAGTCCCAGTCGAGACCGCCGAGCTCGGGCGTGGCGAAGGCCATGGCCGCGAACGCCTGACTCGCCTCCAGTGGCGTCTCGGTGCCGGCCTCGGCGCCATGCCGTCGGTCCAGCTCCGCGATCAGTCGGCTCAGGATCATCCAGGCGGGCCGCGCCAGTCCCGGCGGCCGAAGGACCTGGTGAAAGCGCTGCACCCGGCCCTCGAAGTTCGTGAAGCTGCCCTCCATCTCCGCGAAGCCGGTAACCGGGAGGACGGCGTGCGCGTTTCGGGCGGCGCTCGACAGCCGCCCCCCGACGTAAAGGAAGAAGCCGGCTTCCCCGCCCCACTCGGGCTCGTGGTCCGCGAGCGGATCTTCCAGCACGATTAGCCCTGCTCCGGCCCGGGAGGGTGCCAGCTCGTCGGTCCGTGCAAAACCGAACAGCTCCGCACCGGTCGCGTTCGGAGCCCGCTCGGCTCGTAGCGCGAGCTTGGGAAAGCCGGCGAGCGTCGCCTCCTCGCCGATCGGGATTCGGAAGCTGCCGCCCCCGATCCCGAGGCGATCGAGCAGCTTCCTCAGGAAGAAGAGGCTCTCGTTGGCGGCGTCGGGCGAAACCACGGCGTCTCCCCCCGTCACCTCCAGAAGTCGTTCTGCTACCCAGGCCAGGGCCTCGCTCCAGTCGGTTGCCACGAGCCGACCGTCACGCCGGATCAACGGGACGTCGGCTCGCTCCCCACGGTTGGACATGACGAGGTGTTTCCGACCGTGGTCGCACATCCAGTAGGAGTTGACCTCCGGGTTGTGGCGCGGCTTCAGCCGGACGATCTGATTCTCCTTGACGTCGATCGTGACGTTGCAGCCGGTCGAGCAGCCGGGGCAGATCGAGGCTGCCTGATCCATGTCCCAGAAGCGGGCCTTGAAGAGGAAGTCCTCGTGCACGAGGGCGCCGACCGGGCAGACGTCGACGATGTTGCCCTGGAAGGGGTGGTCGAGATCGCGTCCGGGAAACGTGTCGATCACGTTTCGATGTCCGCGTTGAGCGACGATGAGGGCCTCGTCTCCCGCCACCTCGCTCATGAAGCGAACGCAGCGCGTACAGATGATGCACCGGTCCGCGAAGTAGAGGATGTCGTCGGCGATGCGATCCCGCCCCTGCACCAGCTTTTCCTCGTGCAGGCGGCTTCGGAGCTGTTCCGTCTCGAGGGCGTAGTCCTGCAGCATGCACTGTCCCGCCGCGTCGCAGATCGGGCAGTCCAGGGGGTGGTTCACGAGAAGGAGCTCGATCACGGCTCGACGGGCGTCCTCGGCCTCCTCGCTGGCCGTAAGGACGACCATTCCTTCCTGGACCGTCATCTTGCAGGACGGCTGGAGCTTCGGCTGTCCCTCGATCTCCACGAGGCAGACCCGGCACTGCGCGGGCCTGGTCGGAATGCCCGGATGGTAGCAATAGCGCGGGATCAGCACGCCCGCTCGCTCGGCCGCGTCGATGACGTGGGTACCTGGCTCGACGGCGATCTCGATGCCATCGATGGTCACGTTGATCAGGCCGTTGCCTTCCGTCATCCCTCCGTCAACTCCGATCCCGGGCCCCCACTCGACGCCTTACGTGGCCACGGAAGCGCTACGCCGCATGAGCGCCTCGTACTCTTGGCGGAACTTGTCCAGCGAGGAACGCAGCGGAAAGACGACGCTGTCGGCCAACACGCAGATCGTCCGTCCGGTAAGCTGGTCGCACAGATCGTAGAGCGTGTCCAGGTCCCTCGGCTCTCCATCCCCTTCTTCGATTCGGCGCAGGATCTTGGTGATCCATGCCGTTCCCTCTCGGCACTGAACGCACTGCCCGCAGGACTCGTGGGCGTAGAACTGTGCGATGCGGCGCATGGCGGGAACGATCTCGGCGGTTTCGTCCAGCACGATCGGCGAGGCGGTGCCGAGGGCGCTTCCCGCCTCCTGCAAACCCTCGTACGTCGTCACGCAATCCAGCTCGTCGGCCGTGAGGAAAGCGGTCGAGGAGCCGCCCGGCAGAACCGCCTTGGTCTTCCGTCCCTCTGGAGGCCCGCCGCACACATCGTGGATGATCTCCCCGAGCGGGAGGCCGAGCTCGAGCTCGTAGTTGCCGGGCTTGGTCAGGTTCCCGGAGCAGCACCACATCTTGGTGCCCGGGCTCTTCTCGCTTCCCCACCGCCGATACCAGGCGGAGCCGTTCATCACGATTCCCGGTACCGAGGCCAGCGTCTCGACGTTGTTGACGGTAGTCGGGGCGCCGAACACGCCGCGCTGCGCCGGAAAGGGCGGCTTCATCCAGGGCTCGGCGCGGCCGCCCATGAGGGACGACATCAGCCCGGTCTCCTCACCGGCGATGTAGGCTCCCGCTCCGATGTGCACGGTGAGGTCGCAGCCCCAGCCGCTGCCTGCCACGCTCTCGCCGAGGTAGCCGGCTTCGTAGGCCTCGACGACGGCCTGGTTGAGGATCCTGATGACCGGGAAGAACTCGCCGCGCACGTAGATGTAGACGTGCTGAGCGCGAATCGCCCGGGCCGCGATGAGGCAGCCCTCGATGAGCAGGTGGGGCGTCCACCGCATGATCTCCCGGTCCTTGAAGGCCCCGGGTTCGCTCTCATCGGCGTTGGCGCAC
>JBDHFW010000203.1:0-4667 GCA_039590175.1 Gemmatimonadota bacterium
ACCGCCAAGGTGCTCGATTTCGGGCTGGCCAAGCTGGCCGATGTGACCCTGACCGACGACGGTACGCGACTCGGAACCGTGGCCTACATGTCGCCCGAGCAGACCCGCGGCGACGTGGTGGATCATCCCACCGATCTCTGGTCGCTGGGCGCCGTGCTGTACGAGATGCTGACCGGTCGGCGGCCCTTCCGGGGCGAGAACGACCGCGTGATCATCCAGGCGATCCGGCACGAGAAGCCCGAGCCGCCGTCCCGAGTCCGCAAGCGCCTCTCGGCCGACGTGGAAGCGCTCGTGCTCCGGCTCCTCAGCAAGGAGCCAGAGGCTCGCGAGTCGGGCGTTCGGTGGCTTCTCGACCGGGCCACGCCTTCGCGCCTCAAGCGGTTGCTGCTCGAGGCGCACCGCCGTTCCGTGTGGCAGGTTCTGGTCGGCTGGGCCGTGGCCGGCTGGGCGATCTACGCGCTGGCCGGACCCATGGCGGATTCCGTCGGCCTTCCCCTCTGGTTCGGGCGGGGAGTTCTGTTTGCCCTGCTGGCCGTTCTCGCGCTTCTGCTGGTTACCGGCATCGTCCGGGGGAAGCGGAGAGCAGCGCTCCGTAACCTCGATCAGCCCCGGCTCACCTGGCGGAATGCGGGGCTTGCCTCCGGCGCCGCCTTCGCGCTCCTGGGCGTGGCGACGGCCGGATACCTGGCGATGCGGGCGCTCGGGATCGGCCCGGCCGGCACGGTGATCGCCAGGAACCAGCTCGAGCCGCAGTCGGAGATCGTGCTGGCCGACTTCGCCAGCGCGCCCGAGGACTCGGCCCTCGCCCGCACGGTGACCGAGGCGTTCCGCATCGATTTCTCCCAATCGCGCAGCGTGAGGCTCGCGGGTCCGGGCCGGGTTCGGGCGATCCTGGGGCGGATGGAGATGCCTACCCGGGGCGGGCTGTACGTGGAGACGGCGCGGGAAGTGGCGATTCGCGGGGGCATACCCGCTCTCATCGACGGAGAGATCCGCAGGATAGGAGAGGGCTTCGTGCTCACGGCACAGCTCCTCTCGCCTTCCGAGAAGCGGCGCGGGCCACGAATGTCACCGGAGCCGGAGCGGCTACTGGCCGCGAGTCAGGCCACCGCGGACAACGAGGACGAACTGATGGCTGCTATCGATCGTCTCTCGAAGGGGCTTCGCGAACGAATCGGCGAGCCGCTGACGTCGCTGCGGGGGGCCCAGGCACTTCCCGAACTGACCACGAGCTCGCTGGCGGTGCTAGAGAAATACATCGAGGGCATCCGTTCCGGCGGTGAGCGTTCGATCGAACTCCTGGAGGAAGCCGTCGCACTGGACAGCAGCTTCGCCGAGGCGTGGAGGAAGCTCGGCGTAGTCCTTGTCAATTCCGGACAGGAACGCAGTCGACAGGTACGGGCGTTCACCCGAGCCTTCGAGCATCGGGATCGGCTTACCGAGCGCGAGCGCTACATCGTCGCGGCCACATACTACCGTCAGGTGACGGCGGAGTACGCCAAGGCGATCGACGCGACCCAGAGCTATCTGGCCCGCTATCCCGATGATCCACCCTCCCCCTCCTCTGCGGCCTGGTTCGGCGTGGCGGCCAGACAGAAATTGGCTCAAGCGTACCGGGACCTGCGGCGATACGATCGGGCCGAGGAGGTGCTCGTATCCCTGCTCCGGGACTTCCCGATTTGGGCCTGTTCGAGCCCCGCCTTCGTGCTGTCTGTGACTTTGCTGGATCTGGGAAGGCTGGAGGAGGCGCGGCGATACGCGGACGGCCAGTTGCGTCGTTGCGTCGACGTCGGCGACTACACCGAACCGTGGGACCCCCGGCGTGCGGGCATCATGGCCGGCGAACTCGGCGACTACCAGGCCGCCGAGGAGCATTTTCGGGCCGCTCTGGACCCCATGGCCGACGACGTTTCCTGGCAGGCACTGGTCGTTCAGCACCTCTCGGCCCTCTACGCCGTGCAGGGACGGCTGGCAGACGCGCGTGAGCAGGGACGCGAGGCGATGGCCGCGCACGAGAGGCGCGGGCTGCGCGCGGACTACCTGCGCGTGGCCATCGAAGGGGCGGCGCGCGAGGCGTTCGTGACAGGAGCGGAGCGGCGAATCCTGCCGGTCGTCGAGGCGGAGCTGGAACGATTCCCCCTCTCCGACCTCCACCCGCTGGATCGGCCCTACTTGCCGCTCCTCACGCTCTATGCCCAGGCCGGACGGACGGATGCCGCCCGGAGCCTGCTCGCCGAGTTCGAGAGCGCGGTCGAGCCCAAGCTGCAGGGTCCCTTCAGAGCGGAGCACGGCCGGGCCCGGGGCGAGCTGGCGTTGGCGGAGGGCCGCTACGCGGACGCCGCAGCGGAGTTTCGGGCGTCCGACGTTGGACCCTGCAACGTATGCGCGTTTCCCGGACTGGCTCGCGCCTACGATGCCGCCGGCGAGGCGGACTCGGCGATCGCGCTCTTCCAGCGCTACGTGAAGACGCCCAGCAGTCAACGGATCGGAGGGACACCATCGGTGCCGGGGGTCGACCATACCTACCTGGGCCCCAGCCTCGAGCGGCTCGCGCAGCTCTACGATGGACGGGGCGAGAAGGCTCAGGCCGCGACGTATTACGCTCGCTTCACCGAGCTCTGGAAGAACGCCGACCCCGAGCTTCAGCCGCGGGTCGAAGCGGCGCGGGCGCGCTTGGCCGCATTGCCTCCGCCGTCTCTACCGGCTCCGACCATGGGAACGGTGCGCGTGACCACGTCCTCCACGGGGGGGGACCTGGATCTGAGCGCCTATCTCGTCAGGGTGGGCGAGGACGAGCGGTCGATCGGCTTGAACGATTCGGTCACATTCCGTTTCCTTTCCGTCGGCGACTGCACGGTCCGCCTCCACGACCTCGCCGACAACTGCGCCGTCGAGGGAGACTCGACCCGGCGTGTCAGCGTGAGCGGTGGAGCTTCGGCCGAGATGGCGTTCGACGTATCCTGCGCGACGCTCCCGCCCGCCGAGGTGGACGTGACCGGCACATGGCGCGGAGAATTCGACGGCCTCATCCAGCCCTGGAGACGGCGCCTCGCCGGGACCCTCACGTACGTGCTCGAGCAGGACGGAGATGTTGTGTCAGCTGACATCACCTACGACGACCCGACCTGGCCCGGCGGTCCCTCTACTTGGCACGGCGCTGGCCGAATCTCAGGCAGGACCTTGACGCTTTTCTATCTCGCCTTCAACAGTCAACTCAGGTCGGGCCGGGCAAGAGTGACCGCCACCCTCGACGTCTCTGGGGACGAGCTGACCGGCAGCGACCAGGAGCAACAGGGGTTATGGGAAGCGACGATGAAGCTCACGCGGCAGTGATCGAAGGCGAGCTCCCGAACTCCGAGATCACGAGGGTGGGCGGCCCCGAAGGAACCGCCCCCATCGTTTCTCTAGTTCGAAACCTGTACCGTGAACTCAAGCGCTTCCAACACGCCGTTTTTCACTCTTCCCGAGACCTTCGTCAGCGCCTGCTTGATGCCATCGGCCGTGGTCACCGGCCCGCGGCCACTGAAGTGGAAGGTGTCGGCGATGTTCGGTCCGGCGTCCTGCGGGCTGGTCGCGTTCTCTGTATAGTTGGCCTTCACCCACCCGGCGGCGAGCCATGGAGTTGTGCAGATGTCCTCGAACTCTACGACACCCTCCCAGATGTAGAGAGAACCCTCTCCTCGGATCGTGATCAGTCCGCCCTGACCGGGCGCGTGCGCGAAACTGAGGAGCGCCTCTTGATCAAAATAGTCGAGGATGCTGACGACACCGGGACCTCCGTCGTCGCAAAAGGTGGCGATGTCCACGCCGAAAGCCGAGAAAAGATTCGTGTTCGCGTCATAGATAGGTGGCGGAGATCCGCCGAAGAAGAACCGCTCGACCACGCCCGACATCGAGGGCGGACTTTCGTTGGCCGAGATCGCGGGCGGCTGAGCAGTAGGCTCGGCCGGTTGGGTAAGCGTCTCGTGTGGTGCCCCCCGATTGTGGTCCACTACGGGTGAGAATTTCGGAGCCCGATCCGGCCCTGGGTGAAGTCGCCACCGGCCCTGAAGTGAGCCGGCGGTAATTGCCCCAAGGCGCTGTGGGGCCGGTGATTGTTGTAGTCCTCCCTCCAGGCTTCCAGGGTCCGCTTCGCGTCCTCGAGATCCAGGAACCAATGTTGTGACAGGCACTCTCGTCGAAGGGTGCCGTGGAACGCCTCCACGTGAGGATTGTCCGTGGGCTTGCCCGGCCGGCTGAAGTCCAGTTCGACGCGGTTCCAGTACGCCCAGTGGTCCAGCGCCTTCGAGGTGAACTCCGTGCCGTTGTCGACGCTGATCCGTTTCGGCAACGCCCCCTCATCACCGAGCCCCGAGAGAATACCGGCCACATCGACCCCGCGGAAGCTTCGGCGCGGGGCCAGCGCCAGGCACTCCCGGGTGTGTACGTCCATGACCGAGAGAATTCGGACCGTCCGCCCTCCCGCCAGCGTGTCGTGAATGAAATCCATCGCCCACCGCTCGTTGGGCTCCGTGGGCTTGGCCGGGGCCACCCGTGCCGCCGCACTCTTCCGACGCTTGGGCCGCCGGCGCTTCAAGACGAGTCCTTCTTCCTTGTACAGCCGGTAGACTCGCTTGTGGTTCACCGGCCAGCCCTCCCGCACCAGCAGCACGTGGAGCTGCCGATAG
>JBDHFW010000204.1:0-4652 GCA_039590175.1 Gemmatimonadota bacterium
GGGGGACGGAAAACCGCCCCCCACAGGGCTCAGGGAAGGGCTTCGGCGTCGTTCGAGCAAGTGGCCGTGTCGCTCTGATCCGCGCACACGCGGTACCAGTCGCCCTGTCGTCCATTCGAGTCGGCGTAGGACCCGGAGTTCGAGATGAAGTCGATGGGCGAGTAGTCGCTCTCGCCGACTTGCTTGCGCATGAGGTGGACGTCGCTGGCGTTCCACGGCGTCCAGACCAAGTTGACGCGGAGCCTTCCCTTCGTCTTGGCTTTGGCCGCCAGATCCTGTGAAGGATCGTCACCGGTCGGCGGATCGTCGGGCGGGAGTGGGTCCTCGCTGCACTCCGGCGAATCCAACGCTTCGGTCACGTAGCCGTCGCCCGAGAGTTGGGTTACGCAGAACTGCATCGACGTCACGTTCCTCATCCGATCCGAGGTGATCCAGGCTTGGCCGAACTGAACACCGCCTGAGTCTGTGAACCCCTGGTCCGGGTAGGTGGGACTGGGCTCGCCGTTCACGGTCCAGTGCCCACTCACCCTTACGTCGCCAGCCAGATCTCCAGTCTCCGTCTGCACCACCGTTACCATGACGTTGCCCATCACGCGGTTCCCGCGGCTCGGGACCAACGTGACATTGGAGATGCCATAGACTTGCACCGCGACGTCCGCGGGAGGGTTCACGACGGGGGTGCCGCAGCCGGCGGACAGTGAGCACAGCAGCAGGTTCGGCGAGCCGGGGCCGGGATCCGAGATGACCCCGGGAATCGCGGCATTGCGGATGGCCTCGAAGGTCTGAGCAGGGCTGAGGCCCGGGTTCTCTTGGAGGTGTAGCGCCGCCACACCCGCGACGTGCGGGGAGGCCATCGACGTGCCGCTCTTCGTCACCTCGGCCTGGTTGCTCGTGTGTCCGGCGGATACGATCGATGAGCCGGGCGCGAAGATGTCGACGCACGTCCCGTAATTCGAGAAGTAGGAGCGCGCGTCCAGGGAGTTCGTCGAGCCGACGGTGAGCGCCGCGTCCGTGCTGGCGGGGGATCGGGTGCAGGCATCCGTGGCCTCGTTACTCGCTGCGACGGCATAGACGACCCCGGAGTTGACGGACCCGGTCACGGCATCGTCGATCGCCTGGAAGTGGCCGCCACTGAGGCTCATGTTGGCCACCGAGGGCCCGCTGTGGTCGTCGGTGACCCAGTCGATCCCGTCGATCACCCCCGACGCGCTCCCCGATCCCCCGCAGTCCAGGACCCGGACAGCCTTTAGTATGACGGCCTTCGCCACGCCGTAGTCCCTGCCACCGACTGTGCCAGCCACGTGGGTGCCGTGCCCGTGGCAGTCGTTGCCATCACTCGTGCCATCGATCACGTCGAAGCCGGGCTGCGCCCGGCCTCCGAAGTCGTCGTGCGAGATCCGGATCCCGGTGTCCAGGATGTAGACGGTGACCCCCGTGCCGTCGAAGTCGGACGTGTAGCTGCCGTCCAGGGGGAGTTCCGCCTGGTCGATCCGGTCGAGCCCCCAGGATGGCGGATCCGTTTGCGTCCACTCCCCGATCGTCACCACTCCGTCCGCCTCCAAGTACTCCACGTTCGGGTTGTTGCGGATCCCGTTGAGGGCTTGCGCGGGCAGCTGCGCCGCGAAGCCCTTGAGGGCATGTTCATACGTGAACCTGAGGCTTCCTCCGTGCTCATTCACCAGCCGGCGCGCGAGGCCCGGCGGATCCGCCACACCCGGCTTGAACACCACGATCCAATCGTCGCGATCAAGTTGCCCGACCTTCGCCGCCAACGCATCGAAGGCGAGGTCGGCCGGGGTCTCGGGCGCCAGGGGCGCCGGGGAATCTCCGCAGGCGGCTGCCAGCAGAGCGGCCGAAAGAAGCACCGCCGGAAGAACGACGATCGAGAACCGGGGCGATCGAGTCATGGTGCCTACCTCACCTTTTGGTGATCGGCTCGCTCGGGTGGAGCCTCGAGTCCTTCGAGTTAGCGGTCAACATCAACGATTCCGCCGGCTCTTACTCGAACACGGCCCTGGAACCGTCGTCTGCTGGCCCAACGAAACTTAGAAGGAGGTGTTAAGCATGCAGGTTTCGCTCCAACCTTCTTTGGCGCATGCGAAGTCCAAGATTCACGGGGGCTTGGAGGCCCAGGCCCTTTGCAGCTCCGGTTGGCCCGTCGCTGCTCCGACACATACGAAGGCCCGGCTCGACGGCCGGGCCTAAGCACTATAGCAACCTGTCCAGCTTGGCGGCCGTGGCCACCTATCCAACGAACGCCTTCTTACAGATCCTCCACGCGGTGGTACGCGACCGGGTAAAGGGGATTGAAGAAGTTGAAGGTCCGGTCGTTGATGACCTGGCTCTTGAACTCCTGCGCCTCCACCGTCTGGCCCATCTCGCTGTAGGTCTCGGCCAGCATGGCCCGCACGATCGGGTTGGTGGGATCGGCCTCGCTCAGCTGCGCCATGGCCCCCTCGGCGTCCCCGGACTCGAGATCCAACATCGCGTTCAGGGCGTGCGAGACCTGAACGAGGCCGCCCTGGGCAGTCTCCTCCAGCTGCGCGGCCTCTGCCCGCGCCTTGTGCAGGTTGCCGGAGAGTCCATAGGCCAGACCGGCGAACGCGTGGCTGGCCGCGTTCGTGCTGCCCTGGATCTCATCGGCCTTGGCCAGGTGAGACTCGAACGCGCTGCCGTCCCCCATCGCGTCAGTCAGCGCCATCTGGCGGTAGGCGACCGTTGCGATCCCGTTGAGCCCGGCCGCCTCGGCCTCGGCCGCAGCCTTTCCGAACTGCTCCATGGCGGCCCGCCAGTCGCCGTCCAGCAGGTAGGCGTTCCCGAGCGCCCGGGTGTAGTTGATGCGCGCTTGATCGCTGGGCGCATACTCGATGGCAGTCGTGATTTGGCGCCGGGCCTCGTCGGGCTTGTCGGTCAGCTGCGCGATCTCGGCAAGCCCCAGGTACGCTTGATCGAACTCCGCGTCGATCTCCGCCGCAGCCTCGTAGTGCGTCGCCGCCGCATCCAGTCGCCCGGCCCACTGCAGCAGCTCGGCGAAGGAGTCGTGTGGGTTGGGGTGACCGTCGTTCAGCTCGGCGTACTTGCGGACGGAGGTGAGTCCGGCCTGCTGGTTGCCGGCCAGGTACTGCCCGTACGCCAGGTTGTTGTATGCCGGCGCGCTCTCGGGGAACTTCGCCGTCACCGTCTGGAGAGCGAGCAGAGCCTCCTGGGGGCCGTCCGCGGCGCCCTTGGCCTGGGCCCAGCGGAAGGCGAGATGGGCGTCCTCGGGGGCCATCTTCTTCGCGGCGGCGAAGAGATCGCGGGCCCCGGCGGCGTTGCCGCTCACCTGCTCCTTGAAGGCGAGGGCGACGAGCATCTCGAGAGTGGTGCCGTTCTTGGCGATCGCCGCGATCCCCGCGTCGATCTCATCCAGCCGCTCCTGCTGCTGGAGGCCGGGCATCGCGAAGCCGTGGAGCGCCCGGGCCAGCCCGAAATCCGGATCCGCTTCCAGCGCCAGCATGGCATGCTCGCCCGCGCGCAGGAAGTAGACGTTGTCCATCTCCCAGACCGCGGCCCAGTAGTGCCGCTTCGCCGCGTCCGATTCTGTCGTGACCGGCATCGCGTCGCTGTCGGGCGACGCGTAGGCGGCGTACTGGGCTTCTGTCTGCTGGGCGTGAGCCGCGTCGATGTCGACGGCGAGCGCGGCCGTCAGGGCGCATCCGATCGCGAAGAACCACAGGGGTCGGTGAAGGGCTCTCATGAAACTACCTCCGGGGGAAGCACGGCGAATGTCAGGCGGGCGGCTTGGCCCGCTTGCCTCTCATAACGGAAAGCGAAGAGCGCCTACTATACGTTCGCAGCTGGACCGTAATCAAGCACGCCGCCACGCTGCCTGTGAGCCTCTTCCCGTGGAGGATGGGTGGAGCTCGATGAGAGCGGGGCCGAAAACCGGGCCCCGTCCCCACGACTCGGGCTGCTCAGCCCCTCAGCCCGACGGCACCGACGGTGAGCTGTTTGGTTGGAGAATCCGGTCTCCCGGCCTCGGATCGAAACGGGAATCTCGAGCCCGAAAAAGGAGCTGGATGGCTCGCTCGACCAGCCCTCTATTCCGGATTGGCTAGCTTCTCTAACATTCTTACAGCGTTGGTGTTATTCGGATCTATCTCCAGCGCTTTCTCGTAACTCTCGATCGCGAGCTCCGTCTCGCCGGCCAACATGTAGGCCTCGCCGAGGCTGTCATACACGTTCGCCGATTCCGGGTAGGCCTCGACGTTGAGCTTGAAGATCTCGATCGCCTCCGTGACCAGTCCCTGGCCGAGCAGGAAGTAGCCGGCCTCGTTCATGAGCCTCTCCGTGTCCACGAACCGGTGCGCCCGGTCCGACTTGTAGGCGCGGTACGACTCGATCGCCGCCTCGATGCCGTCACGCTGATAGGCGCCCTGCAAGAGCTCGATCAAGGATGGGATCGCGGCGCCCGGCTCGAGGGCGAGGATGGCGTCCAGCGCCGGGTCCCTGTTCTGGCGGAGGTCCTCGGCGCTCAGCTCGGCCGCCAGGTCGGGCGGCACCCAGGGACGGTCGTCCCATGGCATGCCGTCCTGCCAGTAGAGCGTCGAGACGGAGACCCGCAGCTGGCTGTTGGGAAGACGGAAGGCGCGGGCATCGCCGTAGTGGTTGGG
>JBDHFW010000205.1:0-4651 GCA_039590175.1 Gemmatimonadota bacterium
GTAGTTCCGGTTCCAGATCGGCTCGAAGGCCGGATTGGCGAACCGGAAGACGAGCATGTTCTGGACCGTCTCCTTTCCGAGGAAATGATCGATCCGGTATATCTGATCCTCGCGGAAGGAGCGCCTCAGTTGGCGGTCGAGCTCGAGCGCGCTCGCCAGGTCCACCCCGAAGGGCTTTTCGATGACGAGGCGCCGCCAGCCACCTTCGCAGGCCGCGAGCCCAGACTCGGAGAGCCGCCCGGTGATGACGCCGAAGGTGGAGGGCGGCATGGCGAGGTGGAAGAAGACGTTGTTCGGGATGCCGAAGTCGGCCGCCGCCGCTTCCACCCCGGCCTTCAGCTCGGCGTAGCCTTCTTCGGGGGGCCCGGTGGCGTCGCCCTGCACGTAACTCAACCGATGGGCGAAGTCGTTCCACGCCTCCGGCTCCCACGCGCACTCGTCTTCGATCGCCTGCCGAGCGACCTGCCTGAAGTGCTCGGAGCTCCATTCCCGTCGAGCGAATCCGACCACGGCGAAACGCTCCGGAAGGAGCCGCTTGCAGTAGAGCTCGAAGAGGGAGGGGAGGAGCTCCGTGCTGGCCAGGTCTCCGGTCGCGCCGAAGATCACCATCACGCACGGGTCCGCGGGTGCGCCGGGCGTCAGGCCTCCGTCGGAAACCCGAACAACCCGTGCGCTGCGCTCGCCCGCCACGTCAGCCCTCTCGCACCGCGTGACCGCCGAACTGGTTGCGGAGGGCCGCGATGACCTGGTGGGCGAAGCGCGATTCCGTGCGCGAATCGAACCGCTCGTAGAGGGATTGGGTGATCGTGGGAAGCGGAATGGCCTTCTCCAGGGCGTAGTCCACCGTCCACCTCCCCGTGCCCGAGTCGTCGATCCAGGGCCCGATCCGCGCGAGCTCGTTGCCTTCCGCCCCGAAGGCGTCGGCCAGAAGCTCGAGCAGCCAGCAGCGGATGACCGAGCCGTTACCCCACAGCTGGGCCACGCCCCGCAGGTCGAGGTCGAAGTCGGACCGTCGCAGGCACTCGAAGCCCTCTCCCAGCGCCTCGAGCATGGCATACTCGATCGCGTTGTGGATCATCTTCACGAAATGGCCGGCCCCGTTCCGACCTACGTGCAGGAACCCGTTCTCGGGCGCGAGCGAGCGAAAGACAGGCTCGAGCCGCTCGACCGCTTCGTCCGGCCCACCGATCATCAGGTTGTAGCCAACCTCCAGTCCCCACACGCCGCCGCTGACGCCGATGTCCAGAAACAGCACGTCACGCTCGGCGCACAGCCGGGCGTGCTCGATCGACTCGACGTACCAGGAGTTCCCGCCATCCACGATGAGGTCGCCGGGATCCAGCGCGTCCAGCAGCGACGTGATCGTCTCCGTCGTCGGTCGGCCGTGCGGGACCATCACCCAGAGGGTGCGCGGTACCGGGAGGGCCGCGACCAGCCGACCCAACGACTCCAGCGTCTCGACCCCGTCCCTGGCCGCCGCCGCGGAGTTGTCCTCCGACAGATCGAACCCGCAGACGGAGATGCCGTCCCGGATGAGACGCCGCGCCATGTTCGAGCCCATCCTACCGAGGCCGATCAGACCCAGCTTCATGCCTACCTCGCGCGTTGCAGAGTTGCAGATCCGTGAAACGGGGGCCGGCGAAGGGCGGCTCCGTTTCTGAGGGCTGCTAGCGTACCGTCTCAGAAGTCACACTGTCATTCGGGGACCGATTCATTCCGCGCGGCGGCGTTGCTTCTCCTCGACGTAGCGCTGCTACGCCTTCGTCGTCGCGGCTTGCCGAAGCGGACGACTAGGTCCCCTCGGTGCCTACCGGACTTCTGAGACGGTACGCTAGGAGTCGCTCGCGAGTCGAGTCAGCGCCTCCTCGATGTCGGCGCCGAGGTGGATACGGGCGACCCGGCGGCCGCGTGCGGCCAGTGACCGGAAGTCTCCCAGCGCCTGAGCGAGCATCAGGCGTCCGAAGCCCCCATCCTGGCCTGGGATGTCGATCTCGACGGGCGGATTCGCCGTCAGGAGAAGGAAGATCCCCGTCGCAGGCCCGCCTTTGTGGAGCTGGCCCGTGGAGTGCAGATAGCGCGGGCCGTAGCCGAGCGTGGTGGCGACCCGATGCTCGGATCGCAGGCGGGCGCGTAATGCCTCGAGCGCCCCGTCACGCTCGGCCGTCTCGGCGAAGTAGGGCAGGATCGCGACGTAGTCGCCGCTGGCCGCCAGGCTGGCGATGGAGTCGATCGCTTCGGTGGGAGAGCCGTTGGAAGTGGGCAGCGAGCTCCCGCCACCCCAGTAGACGGCTAGACCCTCATCATGGGCCACCGGCGCTTCATCGACCGGTTCCTCCTCATCCCGCCACTCGGAGAGCACCTCGCGGGCGTTGCGCTTGCTCTCCTCCACGTTGGGTTGGTCAAAGGGATTGATGTGGAGGAGGGCGCCGGCGGTCGCGACCGCGAGCTCCCAGCGATAGAACTCGCCTCCGAGCGCCAGGCGGTCGGGCAGCTGGAAACGGAGAACCGGGTGTCCCGCTTCCAGCCGGTCAAGGTCGGCGCCTGCTTCCTCGGCCTCGCCCTCGAGGCCCAGCCAGACGAAGACGCGATCGGACCCGTACTCCGACGGATCACCCAGCGGCTCATCGGCGATCGGCACCAGACCGCGTCCGTTCTTGCCCGTGCTCTCCGCGATCAGCTGCTCGGCCCAGAGTCCGAAAGATCCCAGGGCGCCGGTCGCGGTGAAGGTCACCTTGTCGCGGCCCTCGAGCGCGAGGGTCGCCAACTCCGTCCCGAGCCTCGCGCCCGGATTGTGGCTTGCCGGAACGACCGGGCCGCAGAGCGCCCGCATCGCTCGTGCCCGCTCCAGAAGTTCTTGCGTCGGCACGCCCGAGAGGGCCATCGGGACCAGGCCGAAGTACGAGAGGGCGGAGTACCGCCCGCCGATGTCCGGCGGGTTCTCGAAGCAGGCCCGGAAGCCGCAGGCGGCAGCTTCTTCGGCGAGCGGGGTCCCGGGGTCCGTGATCGCGACGAAGCGGTCGCCTCCGGCACCCAACGTCTCCTCGAGGCGGTCCCGGAAGTACCGGTAGAAGCTCATCGTCTCCAGCGTTGTTCCGGACTTGCTGGCGACGATAAAGAGCGTGGAAGCGAGGTCGATCTGACTCTCGATCAGGCTGACGGCCTCCGGGTCGGTGCTGTCCAGAACGAGCAAACGGGGCCAGCCCTCCCGCGCGCCGAACGTACGGCGAGCCACCTCCGCGGCCAGGCTGCTGCCGCCCATTCCGAGGAGGACGACGGCGCTTGTTCCTTCATCCCGCGCCTGGACGGCGAAGTCGGCGAGATCCGGGGCTCGCTCGGAGAAGAGCTCGACGGCGTCGAGCCAGCCGAGCCGTCCGCTAATCTCCCTCGCGGCCTCGGGCTCCCAGGCGCCCCAGACGGACGCATCCCGAGCGTAGATCCTTCTTCCGAACTGAGCGCCTTGCAGCGCGGCCAGGGTCGCCTCTACGGCGCTCTCGGCGCCCGCGAGGTCGGACCGAACGACCGCAAGCGACTCCGTGAGTGCTTCGCGCATCCGGTCCACGATCGTGACCATGAGCTTGTCGAAGGGCTCGATGAACTTCTGAACGCCTTCGTTCTCTAGCTCCCACGTGACGCGATCGAAGTCGATGCCCGATCCCGAGAGCTCCTCCAGGACCCGCTCGGCTTCGTCGAGGTCGAGAGCCACCGTGTCCTCCACCCTGCCGTGGTCGGCGAACGCCCCGATCGTGTCGTCCGGCAGCGTGTTCACCGTGTCGGGGCCGATCAGCGGCTCCACGTAGCGGACGTCGTCGTACAGCGGGTTCTTCGTGCTCGTCGACGCCCAAAGCATCCGCTGCACTCGCGCCCCAGCGCCGGCGAGCGCCTGCCACCTGTCGCTAGCCGCGATCACCAGGAACCTTTGGTATGCCAGCTTGGCGTTCGCCACGGCGGCCTTTCCGAGCAAACGCTCCGGCCGCGGCTCCTGGTCCGCACCCGGGGAGATTCGCCCCCCGAGGAGGAGGTCCGTCAGGGAGTCGATCCGACTGAGGAAGAAACTGGCCACCGACGCCACGTCGTCGACCGGCCGGCCTTCCCGGAGGCGGCGTTCCAGGCCTTGGACGTAGGCCAGCGCGATCGCCTCGTAGCTGTCGATGGAGAAAAGCAGGGTGACGTTCACGCTCACGCCGCGGTAGATGCACTCTTCGATCGCGGGTACGCCGGCGGCTGTCCCCGGAATCTTGATGAGGACGTTGGGACGGTCCACCCAGGCGTGCAGCCGACAGGCTTCCTCGATGGTGGCGTCCGTGTCATGCGCGAGGTAGGGGGAGACCTCGAGGCTCACGTAGCCGTCGACGCCCTGGGAGCCGTCCCACACCGGCCGCAGCACGTCGCACGCGTCCTGAATGTCGCTGACGACCAGCTCCTCGTAGATGTCGCGCACCGAGCGTCCCTCGGCCACGAGCTCCGAGATCTGGTCGTCGTAGTCGTGCCCCTTGGAGATCGCCTTGTTGAAGATCGCCGGGTTAGACGTCACGCCCCGCAATCCGTCATCCCGGACGCGTCGCTCGAGCTCACCGGAGCGGATCATCCCGCGCGTCAGGTTGTCCAGCCAGTAGCTCTGGCCGTGGCTCAGCAGCTCGTGAAGTGGGTTCAT
>JBDHFW010000206.1:0-6141 GCA_039590175.1 Gemmatimonadota bacterium
GGTGCCGCGGAGAAGGTCAGAGCCCTCTCCGACGCCGGTCTCCCGATCTTCGGCATCTGCCTCGGACTCCAGCTGGTGGCGCGCGCGTTCGGTGGCCGGACCTACAAGCTCCCGTATGGACACCGCGGAGGGAACCACCCGGTGAAGAATCTCGATACCGGAGGGGTCGAGATCACGTCTCAGAACCACGGCTTTGCCGTTCACGCTAGCGGCGACGTCCTCGACGATGCTCCGGATCTCCGCGTTACCCACCTGAACTTGAACGACGGCACGATCGAAGGAATCGCCCACGTCTCACGACCCGTATTCGCCGTCCAGTACCATCCCGAATCTGCACCCGGTCCGCACGACAGCCGATATCTGTTCGATCAGTTCATCTTGGCGATGCACACAACTGCAAGCACGGCAACTGGTTGACAGCTTTCCCTCCTAGCGACTAGCTTTACCGGAAGGGCCTTCTCGGGCCACATGGTCGCCCCACACCCGGCGCGTGACGAATGGCCGATCAGACGCGCAGAGCCGCACTACTGAGCATCGGGCTGCTACTTATGGTGTTCGCGGGCGGCCTGTACCTCTCTTCCAGGACACTGCTCGGCAGATCTCCACTTCCGTTCGGTGGTGGCAGCGTCGCCGTTCTGCCGATCGGGGGCGTGATCTACGCGGACCGCCCGTTCGGCCGTAATCTCGTGGCACTCAGCGATCGGAGCGAAGTCAAGGCGTTCGTCCTGGAGATCCGCTCGCCCGGTGGGGCCGTCGGTGCCTCGCAGGACCTCTTCGGCCAGGTGAGGCGGCTCCGGGAGGAGGACGATCGTCCGGTCATCGCCTGGATCGGCGATGTAGGCGCTTCCGGTGGCTACTACGTGGCGCTGGGCGCTGACAGCATCTTCGCTCTTCCGGGCAGCATGACGGGCTCCATCGGCGTGATCATGCAGCTTCCCCATGCCGAAGAGCTCATGAAGAAGGTCGGGATCGGCATAGAGGTCGTGAAGAGCGGGGAGTACAAGGACTTGGGCTCCGTGGCGCGGGGCCTGTCGCCCGGAGAACGAGAGATACTCGAAGGGCTTGTCAACGACGTGTACGAGCAGTTCGTCGAGGCTGTCGTGGAGAATCGGAATCTCTCGCGGGAAGAAGTGCTTCGGGTGGCGGACGGGCGAGTCCTCACCGGGAGGCAAGCCGCCGAGGTAGGACTCGTGGACGGGATCGCCACGCTGCAGGAGGCGATCGACCATGCGGGTCGCATGGCGGGTCTGGGCGACAATCCATCGACCGTGCGGCCTCGCGAACGGAAGGTCGGCCTTTTCGACGTCCTCTTCGGGATCGCGGAGAGCAGGCTGCGAGGGTGGCTGCCGTGGCGGGCTCAGCCTGCGACCACGGGCCCTCAGCTTCTCTATCTTTGGAGGTAGCGGGCAGTTCGGGCAGGACGCGGAGGAAACCAGCCAACTAGGCGGAGGGAGAACAGATGACGAAGGCGGATCTGGTGGAGCAGGTCTATGAGGCGATCGGACCGGGGGTCACCAAGAAGGATTGCGCCGCCATCATCGACGCTTTCTTGAACGCGGTGAAGCAGTCCCTGGCCGGCGGTGAGCACATCGAGATTCGCGGCTTCGGCACCTTCAAGGTGCGGCGCCGGAAGCCGCGATTGGCCCGAAACCCCCGCACGGGTGATCCGGTCCACGTGCCGTCTCGAGCCGTGCCCGTGTTCAAGCCGTCCCGGCTCTTCAAGGAAGAGGTGGCGGAGGCTGCGGAGGAGGAGCGAGCTGGGGCACGGACGAGCCGAAGTACTAGCGGGATCAGGCACCGTCTAGGTACCTGGATACTCGATCCAGGCCCTCCCGCAGCGACCCCTCGTCCACGGCGAAGTTCAGCCGAAGATAGCCGGGCGAGCCGAATGGTTCGCCCGGCAAGCACGCCACACCTGCCTCAAGGAGCTCCTCGGCGATCCGCGCTGAAGATCTGTCGTCCGACACTTTGGCGAAGAGATAGATGCCACCCTCAGGCAGCCGGACTTCGATCGACGGGACGGAGTTGAGCACCTCGTAGCCCAACCGCCGGTTGTGGTCGAGGACCCGAACGAACTCCGCGATCGCCGCCTCACGCTCCTCCGTCCGGGAGAGCGCCGCCGTTGCCGCATACTGTGAAGGTACCGCGGCTCCGGATGTGGTCTGGCTCTGTAGATCCGAGGCCTTGCGAATGATCTCCACCGGGCCTTCGGCGAACCCGATCCGCCATCCCGTCATGGCGAACGCCTTCGAAACTCCGTCCAACAGGATCACGTGCTCGGGTCGATCCTCGACATCGTAGATGGACGGCGCGGCCGGACTCGCATAGGAGAGCCGCCGGTAGATCTCATCGGAGAGCAGCCAAACTCCGTGTCGGCCGCTCCAGCGGACGAGCTCCCCCACGAGTTCAGCCGGATAGACGGCGCCGGTGGGGTTGCTCGGGCTGTTGATGACCAGGCCTCGTGTTCGGTCGCTTCTCGCGCTTTCGAGCGCTTCGACGGAAACCCGGAAGCCATCCTCCCACGACGTAGGAACCACAACCGGTGTCGCCCCGGTGAGGGCCACGGCGGTTTCGTAGGTCGGCCACGTGGGCGTCGGGACGAGGATCTCGTCTCCCGGTCCGAACAAGCAGTAGAGGCAGTTGAACAGCGCCTGCTTCACCCCCGCACTGATCAGGATCCGCGACGGGTCGGCCGGCGCGTGAGCGGTGGTCTCTTCCAGGTAGGCCGCGGCCGCCGACCTCAGCTCCGGAATCCCCGGGGTGGGCGGATACTTGGTTCGGCCTTCCTCGATCGCGCGTATCCCGGCTCGAGAGGCGTACTCCGGCGTCGGGAAAGCCAGCTCACCGGCGGTCAGGTCCACGATGGACTTGCCGGCCGCCTTCAACTCGCGTGCGCGCGCTGCGAACCCGAGGGTGGCGGACGGCTTCAGGACGTCGACGTTGGAAGAGAATTGCACGGGATCATGGCTCGAGAGAACGCTTTCGTTCATCCGACGGGCGCGATTAGACGCAAATTGTAGGGGTCTCCAGCATGCGCTACCTTGAGACCGCGACGAGGCGGCCAGAGGCGAACCGTCACACCCGCGCCACCTGTTCGAGATTCTACCGGCCCCGGCAACGGGGCGTCAAGGAGCCGAAACGAGACGCGCATGACAGCTGAAACGACCACGAGCTTGCCGCCCGATCAGGTGCTCACGGCAGCCAGGCGCTTCTTCACGGGCGGAGAGGCGGTACACTCGACCTGGGTCGAGACGGAGAGCTCCACCCACGTGAGCTTCGCGACGTTCCGCAGCAACATCGTGGTGTCGGCCGTGCCTGACTCGGGGACGGCCGGTGCGACGAGGGTCCGTGCCTCGTCGCTGCGCGACGCTGGAGCCGTCGGCAGGTTCATCACCTTCCTCGCGACGGCCTCCGACGGCCCCGCCTCGGACGCACCCACCGACCAGAAGGCTGAAGTACCCGAGAAGGCGGAAGCACCCTGAGGGCGTCGTGACGGTCACGATTCTCCTGTTCGCCGTCTATCGCGAGTTGGCCAATACGGCGTCCTTGGAGCTGGAGCTACCGGCGGATGCGACCGTCCGCGAGGCCGTGGATCGTCTCCGGTCGCTGCCCGGCCTCGCATCCCTGCCGGCCGAGCCGACCGTGGCGGTGAACCGAGAGTACGCCTCGCTGGAACGAGACCTGATGCCGGGCGACGAAGTTGCCCTCATTCCAGCGGTGGCAGGCGGATGAGGATGGCCGCAGAGGCCGGCGGAGCTCGGGTGGTCGGCCATGTGAGCGACGATCCGATTCGGGTCGAGGAGCTGCTGAGGGCCGGGTCCAGTGCGGACGGTGCCGTCACGGTTTTCATCGGCCGCGTCCGCGATCACAACCATGGTCGCCCGGTGATACGCCTACACTACGAGGCCTACGGGGAGATGGCCGAGCGCGAGCTGGCAGCCATCCTCGATGAGACCGCCGGCCGCTGGACCCTTAGCCATCTGGAGGCGGTGCACCGGACCGGGACGTTGGAGGCGGGAGAGCTCAGCGTGGCTATCGCGGTGGCCGCGCCGCACAGGGCCACCGCGTATGAGGCGTCGCGCCACGTCATCGAGGAGATCAAGAGGAGGTTGCCGATCTGGAAGCAGGAGGAATACGCGGACGGCGGGGTTGAGTGGGTAGGTCCCGCCTCCTCGGAGGAATGATGTTCGACCAGTTCGGCCGCCGGATCGACTACCTCCGGATCTCCGTGACGGATAAGTGCAATCTCCGCTGCACCTACTGCATGCCCGTCGGTGGCCTGGAGTGGATCCCGAAGCCGGAGCTCCTCACCTACGAGGAGATCGCCGAGGTCGTGCGCCAGATGGCGGGGGTCGGCCTGACCCGCGTCAGACTCACCGGCGGCGAGCCACTTGTCCGCCGAGACCTTCCGAAGTTGGTGGAGATGATCGCGGCGGTCCCCCAGATCCGCGATATCGCGCTCTCCACGAACGCCATCCTTCTGCCCGAGAGCGCGGAGGAGCTCAAGGCAGCCGGCGTTCAGCGGATCAACGTCAGTCTCGACACGCTCAGACCCGATCGGTTCGAGGAGATCGCCCACAGGCCGACGCGTTTTTTCGATGCCACGCTCGACGGATTGGCGGCGGCCGAGCAAGCCGGCTTCTCGCCGATCAAGATCAACACGGTGATGCTGCGGGGGATCAACAACGACGAGTTCGAGGAGTTCGCGGCTTTGACGCGGACGCGGCCATGGCATGTGCGCTTTATCGAGCTGATGCCGGTGGGGAAAAACCTCCACCTCGCGGATCGGTTCATCTCGGCCGATGAGATGCTGGAGCGCGTGGCCGAGCTCGGCGGCCTGGAGCCCGTGAGCGGGCCGATCGGTAACGGTCCGGCACGCTACTTCCAATACGGAGATGCACCGGGCACGGTCGGAGTGATCACGCCGCTGTCGCATAACTACTGCGACCGGTGCAACCGGGTGAGGCTGACGGCGGATGGACAGCTTCGCACGTGCCTGTTCGGCTCGCACCAGGTCGACCTCAAGACGCCGCTGCGCGCGCACGGAAACGTGCTGGAGGCCGTGGGAAGGGCGCTACAGGATAAACAGGAGCGCCACTGGTTGCAGATAGGAACGGACACCGGTAGCGGTGGCCTCGCCGCCCTGAGTCAGGTGGGCGGATGAGGGCCCGCGAGGGAAGGAGATCGAAGGGAACGCGATGACCTACGAAGAGAGACAGCGCTACCGGGAGCTGCGCGAGGAGCTGGAGGCCCTCACGCAGAGGCTCGCCGATGCCGATCCGGCGGCACCGCTCACCTGTGCCGAGGCTCGGAGGATCCTGAAGCTCGTCGAGGCCGCCCTCGAGAGCGTCAGCCCGGAACGCATCGACCACCTGATGGAGCTCATTGCGGGCGAGGTCATGCGGCGAGTCGGAGGCATGCCGACGCCCCTCTAGGGGCCACTCCGGGACCGCGATCCCGCCCGCTTCGGACATTGCGCGCGCCGCCGCGACGGCGATAGCTTTTTCCTGCCAACGGTCCACATCTCAACGACCCTCCAGGACTCACCGACGCCCCTCGACGGCCGCAAGCAAAAGAGAGGCACGCGTGGAGAAGATAACGGTAGTCGGCGCCGGACATGTCGGCGCCTCGGTAGCTCAGCGGATCGCGGAGCGCGAGCTCGCCCGCGAAGTTCTCCTCGTCGACATCGTCGATGGGCTCCCGCAGGGGAAGGGTCTTGACCAGTGGGAGTCGGCTCCGGTCGAGGGGTTCGACACCCGCGTGCGTGGCCTGGCGTCCTACGAGGGGACGGCCGGGTCGGGCGCCTACATCGTCACAGCCGGCCTGGCGCGGACGCCGGGCATGAGCCGCGCCGACCTCGTGATGAAGAACGCGGTGATCATCGAGGGTATCGCGCGCGAGATCGCGACCTACAGCCCCGACGCGATCATCCTGATGGTGACGAACCCTCTCGATGTCATGTCCTTCGTGGCCATGCAAACCACCGGCTTCCCTCGCGAGCGTGTGATCGGGATGGCCGGCGTGCTTGACACGGCCCGCTTCCGGAGCTTCATCGCTCTCGAGCTGGACGTGAGCGTCGAGGACGTTCAGGCGCTCGTTCTGGGAGGTCACGGCGACAGCATGGTCCCGCTCGTGAGCTCG
>JBDHFW010000207.1:0-6599 GCA_039590175.1 Gemmatimonadota bacterium
CGTGATCGTCGGGCTCCCGAACTTCTTCTCGAGAACCACGTTCCGGCCCTTCGGGCCGAGCGTCACCTTGACGGCTCTCGACAGCTTGTCGATGCCGGCCTTCAGCCGCTGGCGCGCGGCAGTATCGAATTCCAGTTCCTTCGCCATCGCTATATGCTCCCTTCAGGTATTCGTTCTTGAAACTCTCGGCCTATCAATCGGCGATCGGTGGTCGACCGTCAGTCGATGATCGCCAGGACGTCGCTCTCCTTGATGATGAGCAGGTCGTGCCCATCGATGTTCACCTCGGTACCCGAGTACTTTCCGTACAGCCGCCACGCATCTCCTCGGTCTCCTCGAGCGGCTCGACCACGACGCGATCGGCAAGCGGCTGCACCTTCACCTTGGACGCTGTCGCCATTTGACCTCCTGCCATGCTGATGTGAGTAGTTTCGAAACGATCTGTTGAAGTCCGCTGATCCGTGCCCCGACGAGCGCCAGGAGCTCCGGAATCTCTAGCCTTGTTAGCACTCCAATGTGGCGAGTGCTAGCCAGTTTCGCAATTGCACGCGTCGTGCCACGACCGATCCGCCGTTTTGACAAGTAAATGGCTCTCGCGGGCCGTCTCCGAATGGAGGTGGCGGGGCGGGAAATGCCAGCGCTGCAGGCCTCCTGTCAGGCTGGCAAACCGAGGGGCGCGGTGAAACCTGGGCGGCTCCCAACCCGTAGAGGTGGGCGACACCGTAAACGGAGTCATCCGAGCGACCGTCCTCGCACGGTGGCGGTCGCGGATGACATGAGTCCGACGGAGGATTCGATGTTTCGTTCGCTTCTTTTGTTGTTCGCAGTCGGCGTGGGCGGGGTGTTCGCGCTCGGGCTCGTGACCGCGATCGTCGGCCCGTTGCTGGCCCTGGCCATCAAGATCGCGTTCATCGTTCTCATCGGGTACCTGATCCTGCGGTTGATCAAGCCCGATAAGGCCGAGGAGATGAGGAACCGTTTCAAGAGCAGCTGAGGCTTGCTAGCGATCCGCGGCGGAACGGCTCCCCAGCGCCCGTCGTGCGGCCGCGATGAAATCGGCCGCCGCGGTCACGCGCTCGCCGAGCTCTTCGATCCGCCGCCCGGTCTCGCTCAGATCCTCGTGCCGTAGCGCGAGCCGAATGCCCGGAAGGGCCAGCGTCGCGTATCCGTTGTCCGGGTCGGTCGCGTAGAGGATCTGTCGAAGCCCGGGTCGCCCCGGGAGCTCTCGCTCCGATATGAAGGCTCGCGCCGCGCTCCGGATGTGATGGTTCGCCTCCTCCAGGGCGCCGGCGTCGATGCCCTCCTCGAGGGCTGCCGCCGCGGCTGAATCGAAGCGGCCCGCCTCCTCGCCGAGACGGAAGACCTTAGCGCGCACGGCCTCCAGCGCCCCTTCCAGCGCGGGGATCTCCTGCTCCTCCACGGAGCGCCGCATTTCCACTATCACCTCTCCGACCCGCTTTTCCAGATCGGCGGCCAGGCCAGGGAAGTCGTAGGGCAGTAGCTCCGCGTTCGCCAGCCGCGCGGCCAGGATCGCCAGCATGGACGCTGCTGTCGCGTGACGGCGGTATCCAGGATCCCCGAAACGCTCCATCCAATCGGCCGCATCGTACGCCGAGTGGTACACGCCGCCGCGCCCGCCGAAGCCGAAGCCGGCTCCCGGGATCCCGAGCGTCTGCACGAAGGGCACGTGGTCGGATCCACCGCCCAGGTCGCCCACCCGCGGTCGGCCGCTCTGCGCGTCGCCGGCGGCGTGGTCGGCCCACCTCTCCAGAACCGTTCCTCCGCCATCCGGACTCTCGACCGCGGCAGCGGCGCTCCGGATGAGCAGCTTGAGCTCCGGCGTCGAGGAGGCGTAGAAGTTCGGGCCGCTGACCGGAGAGTCCTGGTTGAGGTACGCCACGGCCGCGCCAGCGACCTGATCCGCGTGTGATTCGACCCACTCCGTTGACCCCACGAGGCCCCACTCCTCGGCGTCCCAGGTGGCGAAGACGATCGTGCGCCGGGGTCGCCACCCCTCGCTGGCAGCCGCGGCAAAGGCATGGGCCGCCGCGATGACGGAAGCGGTACCACTCACGTTGTCCAGCGCTCCGGGCCCCCAGGCGTCTCGATGGGCGCCGAGAACGACCCACTCGTTGGGCAGCTCCGAGCCGGGCAGCACGCCGATCGTGTTATGGATCGGGTGCAAGGCCTCCCTTCCCCGCTCGGTCTCCGTCGTGAGACCGGCCCGCACGGGGCCCGGGCCGGTGCGGTAGAAAAACGGCAACGCACCCTGCCACCCCCGAGGTGCGGAGGGACCGTCGAGGCCGGAGAGCAGCTCGGCCGCCGCCTCGTAGGAGACAGGCAACACGGGGATGCCCGCGATGCCGCTCATCTCCTCCTCAGAGATTCGCCTCGCTCCCGGAAGCGACGGCCATCCCGGCGTCGAGGGGTCGCCGGAGGAGTTCAGGACGCTGCCGCGCTGCACCCCGAATCCGGGCCGCATCGGGCCGCCCGGATATACGTCGCCCGCCCGATAGCCGTCATCGGCCGGATCCGAGTAGAGGATGAGCCCGGCAGCCCCCCGTCGCTCCGCCTCGCGGACCTTGATCCCTCGGAAGGAGCGCCCGTACCGGGCGACGACGATCGCGCCAGCGACGTCGACCCCGAGGGAATCCAGAACCGCGTAGTCGCTCGGAAGCCCGTAGTTGGCGAACACCACGTCCCCCTCCGCCCGCCCCGAACCGGTGTGGGCGTTGAACGCGCGGAACGGATCGCGGGCGGGGTCGCCGGCTTCGGGTAGCTCGGGCTCCTCGAGCGAGATCGGTCGCGGGGCTGGATGGAGTCTCTCCAGGGAGACGAGCCGCGGGTGCGGGAGGTAGGCCACGAGCGTGTCGGAGTGAACCTTTAGGCCGGCTCGGGCCATCCACGCGAGTACGGAATCTCTCGTGATCGCTTGCGCCGCCGTGCCCGCCACGTGGGGCCGCGCTCCAAGGGCTCTCGCCCACCGCTTGATCAAATCGGGCTCGATCGCCTGCAGGAGCATCGCCTCGTAGCGCGCCTGGATGAGGCTCGCCTCGGCCCCGAAACCGGCGACATCGCCCTCCTGAGCCACGGCATTCGTCGGCGCCAGCGCCGCCGTCAGACCAATGAGCCAACACGCCGCCTCCAAGGCTCGGCGGCGCGGGATCTTCACGGAAGGAGGTGTCGACCCGCGATCGCCAGACCCTGCAGGGTAAGGTGCGGCTCGATCTGCTCGATCGTCTCGCAGTGCGGCGCGATAAGATCTGCCAGGCCACCGGTCCCGATGACGAGAGGGGTTGCCGGCTTCCACTCCGCGAGAATCCTCTTCACGATTCCGTCGATCGCATCCACGACGGAGTAGAAGACCCCCGAGCCGAGGCAGGCGATGGTGTTCCGGCCTACGACCCTATCGGGAGGCGCCACGTCCACCTGCATGAGCTTGGATGCCGCCTGTGAGAGGCGCTCCATGCCCGCCAGCGGCCCCGGTGCGATCACACCCCCCAGGAACACGCCTTCGGCCGTTATGCAGTCGAACGTCGTGGCGGTTCCGACGTCCACGACGACGGCGTTCCGGCTTCGCTCCGCGATGGCCAACGTGTTGGCTAGCCGGTCCGCTCCGACCTCGAACGGCTCGTCCACGTCGAGGTGGATCGGGATGCGGTCGGCCGAGGCGGCAGTCAGGAAGACGGCCTCGATGCCCAGCGAGGAGCACACGCCCTCCCAGGCTCGATCCAGGACCGGGACGACCGATGCGACGACCGCGCCCGCGGGCCGAGCCTCCGGAAGGCCGTCGTCGTCGAGGAAGCCCCGAACGACAAGTCCGAGCTCGTCGGACGTCCGGCCCCGCTCCGTGGCCAACCGCCAGGACCGGACCGTCTCCAGCCCGTCGAGGACGCCGAGTGCGGTCTCGGTGTTGCCGACGTCGATGGCCAGGATCACGCTCTACCGGGACGCCTTTCGGGAAGAAGCCGTTTCCGGGACCACGACAGCGTTCTCGACTCGGCGCAGCGCGCCGCGGTCCGGACGAAACAGAAGCGCCCCATCGGGCGCGATCCCCACGGCCACGCCGGTCGTCGCCGACTCGGCGCCATCGACGAGGACGCTGACTCGGCGGTCCCGCAGCCAGTCGTAGTGATCCAGGAGCTCGAGGGCGCTGTGGTCCAGCGCCGAAGTCGGCTCACCCAGGAAGGCCTCGATTCCATTCACGATCGCATCGGCCACTTCCGCCAGATCCACCGGCCTGCCGATCTCGTCCTCGAGCGAGGTGGCGGCGGAGCGCACGGCCGCGGGCACGGAGGATGGCAGCGGCTTAGCGTTGATGCCCACCCCGACGATGACCTGTCGCGGCGCCCCTTCCGACCAGGACGCCTCCGCGAGGATGCCGCCGCACTTCCGCTCGCCCGCGTAGATGTCGTTCGGCCACTTGAGGGCGGGCCCGAGGCCGGAGAAGGCGAGGTCGAGGGCACGAACGACTCCGAGGCCAGCCATCACCGGAAGAAGCCCGGGGTTTTCCAGCTCGCCCGGGCGAAAGACCATGCTCAGATAGACGCCGACGTTGGGCGGCGAGTGCCAGATGCGCCCCGCCCTGCCCCGACCCCCGGTCTGCTCGCGACCGATCACGATCGTGCCGGCCGGGGCGCTCTCCTCGGCGAGCTTACTGGCCTGGTCATTTGTCGAGCCGACCTTGCCGAAGAGATACACATCGGGCCGATCCCACCTCCGGCGCAGCTCGGCTTCGGTGCGGCCGGCCCACCTGGAGATTCGCCTCGCGCTCATGCCTGCCTTTCGCGTGTGGGGCGATGCATGCTCAAGGTGTAGATCGACGCCCGTGTCGGCGATCGAGCCCACGGACTCAAGGGTGACGCCTCCCGATGCCTCGAGCAAGGGGACGGGCGGGTCGATTCCCCGAACGGCCCGGACGGCCTCTCGGAGCATCTCTGCGGTCATGTTGTCCAGGAGTATCCGGTCCGGCCGGGCGCCGGGCGGCCGTTCCAGGGCCGCTTCCAACTCCGCGAGATCCGTCACCTCCACCTCGACCTCGAGGCCGGCCGCCCGGGCGGGCTCGCTCACCCGATCCAGCGCCGGACCCACCCCGCCGGCGTGCCGCAGGTGGTTCTCCTTGAGAAGGACCATGTCGTACAGCCCGGAGCGGTGGTTCTGGCCACCTCCGGACGCGACCGCTTCCTTCTCCAACCTCCGCCAACCGGGCGTCGTCTTTCGTGTGTCGACGACGCGGCAGCTGGTCCCTTCGACCGCCCGCACGTACCGGGAGGTGAGCGTGGCGACACCCGACAGACGGCCCAGGAAGTTGAGGGCGGTCCGCTCGGCGGTCAGGATCGCATGCAGCCGCCCGCGCAGCTCGGCAACCACCGAACCCGCCTGGACCCCTTCGCCGTCCACGCGGCGCCAGTCGAGCCGGACCTCGGGATCCAGCCGCCGGAAGACCCCTTCCGCGGGCCTGGTTCCCGCGATCACGCCGTCCGCGCGCGCCACGATCCGGGCCGAACCCCGCGCCTCCCCGGAGATGGTCCAGCGGGTGGTCCAGTCAGCCTCGCCGATGTCCTCGGCGAGAGCCGCCTCGATCAACGCCAACTCCGATTCCGACAGCCGCGCGCTCATCCCGTCCTCACCGGAGCCCCGGGGTCACGGCCGCCGCCAGCAAATAGGCGCCACCGACCAGCCAGCAGTAGTACGCGAACCAGCGAAAGTGTTGCGATCGAAGCATCCGGACGAAGAGGTGGATGGCCAGGATCCCCGCGACCGTGGCAACGGCGAAGCCGACGACTAACGGCAACGCAGCCACGCCGTTTGAAGCCCCGTTCCGCTCGACGAGCAACACGAGCGCTGGTCCGGCGATGGCAGGAACCGAGAGGAGAAAGGAGAACTCGGCCATGCGGACCACACCGACGCCGGTACCCGCACCCGCCGCCACGGTGCTTCCCGAGCGTGAGATCCCCGGCAGAACGGCGAGCGCCTGGGCAAGCCCGACGACCACCGCACCGAGAAGGCTCGGCCGATCACGCACGGCACCGGCCGCCGACTGCCGGTGCGTCGCCCGGTCGATCGACCAGGCGAAGACGCCGCTGAGGAGAAGGAAGCCGGCGGCCAGAGTCGGCCGCTCGAAGGCGCCCTCGAAAAAGGGGCGCGCCGTAAGGCCGACCGCCGCGGCCGGCACCGAGGCCACGACGAGAAGACCCACGTAGGCCGCCGAATCCCGATCGCCGGTCAGCAGGCCTCGCACGAGCTCGACGATTCGGCTCCGGTACACGACGAGCACGGCAAGCAGCGTGGCCACGTGGACCGCCACCTCGAACGCCACGCCCGGCACGTGGATGCCGAGCAGCGCCTGGCCCAGCACCAGGTGACCGCTGCTGGAGACGGGAAGGAACTCGGTGAGCCCCTGCAGTAGACCGAGCAACGCCGCTTCCAGCGGATTCATGAGACCTTCACGATGGTACCGGCGCCGGATCCGGCCCCCGGGGCCGAGCTATGCGCCCTCAACCGCCAGCACTTCCTCGTAGTAGCTCTCGTACAGGGGCACGATGCGGTCGGAGGAGAACCTCTCGACCGCCGACTCGCGAGCCGCGCGCGAGACACGG
>JBDHFW010000208.1:0-4557 GCA_039590175.1 Gemmatimonadota bacterium
GGGAAGGTCGTCGTCGAGGTCGATCTCCACATCTATGGCTTCGATGGGTAGGGGATGGCAGAGCGGGATGAGCTGGGCCGTCTGCTTGGCGCCCCCGATCGCGGCGAGCCGTGCTATCGTGAGCACGTCACCTTTCGGCGTCTCCCCCCCGCGGATCGCCGCCAACGTCTCTCGCCCCATGGTCACGGTTCCCTCGGCGAGCGCCACTCGCCGGCTGATGGGCTTGTCGCTCACATCCACCATGCGGGCGCGGCCTTTCTCGTCGAGGTGGGAGAGCCGCGGCGAACGCTCGTCGCTCATGGACGACCTAGGTCCGGTCCGGTGCGAGCGCCACGGCGAGCTCGCCCAAAAGGCTGGCCGATACGGCCTGCGGGTTTACGTTGCCGGCCGCCGCGAGCTTTGCGTGCTCCAGGCTCTCCAGCCCCGCCAGAAGAGCCTCGGCGTCCAGCGGCTCGGGGCTCAGGCGACGCGCCCGCTCGATGTCGAGCGCGCTCTCCGCGTTGCCGGTTGCCAGCGCCAGCTGATCTCTCATCAGCTCTCCCGTCGCCTCCAGGGCGCGAAGGAAGCCCCCCCGCGCGCCCCGTGCGGAGAGGGAGAGCGAGTAGCGAAGGCGATCGGCCCTCTTTCCGCCAAGCGCCACGCGGAGCAGACGCTCCGCCTCGTCGTATCCGTACTCTTCGCCGGCGATGATCTGAAGAGCTCTTCCTATCGAGCCTTGAGCGAGGCGCGCGACCCTATCCGCCGCTTCCGTCCCGATGTCGGTCTCGGTTTCCAGGAAGGCGGCGACCTCCTCGTCGGCCAACGCGAGGACCCGGATCGAGAGAACCCTCGAGCGCACCGTCGGAAGAAGGGCACCCGACCGGCTGGTAGTGAGGAAGATGTGGACGTCCTCCGGAGGCTCCTCCAGCAGCTTCAGGAAGGCGTTCGCCGCTTCCTGGCTCGCCTGCTGCGAGACCATCTGCTCCGCTCGTCCGACGATGAAGACCGTCCGAGGGCCCATCGCGGGGCGCCGGATCGCCCGCTGGCGGAGGTTCTCGATCGTGCCCAGGTGGATGCCGGTCGGCGCGTCCTCCGCCAGGCGACGCAGCGGCTGGGCCCGGCGCGCATCGAGCTCGGTCAGGCGGGCCTCCTCCAGCTTCTCGCGGAGCTTGTTGGCGGCCACGCGCTTCGGGCGCTCCAGAGGGAAGTACCAGTGGATGTCCGGGTGCTGGAGCCCCGAGGCGAGCCGGCAGCTGCGGCATTCACCGCAACCCGTCTGTCGCTCGCACTGAAGGACGGCGGCCAGCCAGAGCGCGAGCCGCTGCTTCCCGATCCCCGGCGCTCCGCGGAGGAGCACCGACTGCGGAAGGCCTCCGGAGGTCGCGGCGTCCGCTAGAAGCCGGCGGAGCTGGTCGTGCCCAGCGACGGGGGGCAGGCTCATGATCGGTCCCGGAGCCAGCGGACCGGGTCCACGGGGCGGGGCTCCCCCGCGGAGCCGGGCTGGAGGATTTGAAACTCGATGTGCGGCCCCTCCGGCGAGCCGATGCCGCCCACGCCGCCGAGAATCTGCCCTGAGTCCACATCGTCGCCCTCCCCTACCGAGAGGTTCTGCAGGTACAGGTAGAGCGAATAATAGCCTCCGCCGTGGCTCAGGATGATCGAGGGACCGTACAGCCCCCACCGGCCGGCGAACGCGACTTTTCCCGCCTCGATAGCGTGGACGGGCGTACCGGAGGGGGCCCCGATTCCGATCCCGTCACGAGCCAGCGTCGTGTTGCCTCTCCGCTCGGGCCCGAAGCTGTAGACCACGTTGCCCTGAACCGGCCACGCGAGGTTCCCCAGGTCGGTGGTCCTGAGCGTCGGCGTGGTTACCGCGCCGGCGAGGCGCTCGGCCTCCCTCCGTGCCGCCTCGAGCTCCACGACAAGCTGTCTCAGGCGTTCCTCGTCGCGAGCCAGCTGTGACAGCCGGTTCTGGGCGGCGGTCTCCCTGGACCGGATCCGGGAGAGCCTGCGTTGACGCTGCTCCTCCAGCTTCTCCAGCTCATCCACCTCGCTCACTTTCTCACGCCGCAGCCGCTGGATGCCGTCGAGCTCCGTCGCCAGAAGCTCTCGCTGGCCGCTGAGGCGCGTCTCCAGTTGCTCGACCTGGCCCATGATGAGACGGTCTTGAAGCGCGACGAGCCGGAGATACTTGTAGCGGTTGATGAGGTCGGTGAACGATCGCGCTCCCAGCAAGACCTGGACGGTCCCGAGCGAGCCACGCTTGTAGATCTGGCGAAGCCGCTCGTCGAGCACGGCCTTGCGAAACACGAACTCGTCGTGCGTTTGAATCATGTCGCGAGTGCTACGGTCCACCTGGCCGAGCACGCCGGACAGTTGGAGATCCAGCTCGGCGACGACGCTGCTGGACGTGCCGATCTGGCGCTCCAAGTTGGTGATCGCCTCGGTCTCGTCATGCACCTGGCCGGCCAGCTGCCCCATCTCGATCCGCAAGCTCTCGCGCTCGGCCCGGATCTGGTCGAGCCGGGTCCTGCTCTCTTCGATCTGCTTCTGAAGAGAGTCTTGAGCCAGGGCGAGTCGGAGCTCGAACGGCCAGCCATGGCTCGAGGGAAGCGGAGCGCCGACGAGGCCGAAGAGGAGAGCGCCCACGTAGGGGAGCGCCGATCCTCGAGCTCCGAGGCTCGACACCGGCCTAGATCGCATAGAGGCCTTTCAGCTCTCGCCGCACGGACCGGCCTGCTGAAAGCATTCCCAGCACGCCCCCACCCAGGATGCCGGCCGCGATCCAGAGATCGGGGAGCCACAGGACGGCCATGACGGCCCGGTCCAGCAGTCGGTAGGCCGCGAACGTCAGACCCAGGGCCAGCGCCCCTCCGGCCAGGCCCGAGATGAGCCCCTCGGCGAGGAATGGTCTCTGAATGAAACCGGCGGTCGCTCCGACATTCTCCATGATCGCTATCTCGGTCGCGCGCGCGTGGATCGACATGCGCACGGTCGTTCCGACTAGAAGCATGGCGACGAGAGCGAACGATCCACCGAGGATGAGTGCCGTGCCTCCGGCGATCCGCCGCAGGGTGTGGATCCTGTTCACCCACTCGCGGCCGAACCGGACCTCGTCGATGAACTCATAGCCGCTGATACGTGCCGCTACGGTGCCGACCGTCTGCGGGTCTCGTCGCCCTGGGAGCAGTCGGACCTCCAGCGACGCCGGCAGGGGGTTCACCTCCACGTCCGGAAAGACGTCAGAGAACTCGGCGAGCTCCCGCGAGGCATTGTAGAGCGCCTCGGTCTTCGACACGTACTCGACCGACTCGACTTCGGGGAAGGCCCCGATCTCGCTTCGAACGAGGCGCAGCTGCGCCTCGTCGATCTCGTCCCTCAGGTAGGCCACGATCTCGACCTTCTCCTCGACGGCGGCCAGCGCCCTCGAGATGTTGTGCGCCGTGAGGCCGAACAAGCCGAGAATGAAGAGGCTGAGACCGATCGCCGTCACGGAAAGCGCCGCGAGCACGGGCCGCCGAACCAGCGAGATCAGCGCCTCGCGAAACGGCCTCATGGAGCCGGACCCCCGCGCTTGGTGTCGCTCCCTTGCTTCGCGCCGCCGTCCATCGGCTGGCCGTCGTGCATGAGCTCGAAGATGGACGAGCCGCCCGAACCTCCATGGGGCGGCTTCGGTGCGTCCGAGCCGGAGTCGTAGACTAGTCGGCCGCCCTCCAGCTCCAGCACGCGCGTTTCGGGATGGCGCCGCAGGAGGGTGGCGTCGTGCGTGGCGAGGATCACCGCCGTGCCGAGGGCGTTCAGCTGCTTGAAGAGCTCGAACACACCCAGCGAAGCGCGCTCGTCGAGATTGCCGGTGGGCTCGTCGGCCAGCAGCACGAGCGGATCGGTGGCCAGGGCGCGGGCGATCGCGACCCGCTGGCGCTCGCCGCCCGAGAGTTCGGTCGGATAGGCGGAGGCCCGAGAAGCGAGCCCCACGTGGTCGAGAAGGCGCATCACCTTCGAGCGGATCGCCGAGCGATTCGCACCGGTAACCTGGAGTGCGAAGGCGATGTTCTCTGCCGCCGTGAACCGCTCGAGAAGCCGGAAATCCTGGAAGACGAAGCCAACACTCCGCCGGAGCTGCGGGATCTCTCGCCGCCGGATCCGGGTCGATGAGAAGCGTGAGATGATCACCTCGCCTTCCGTCGGCGCCGTCTCCATATGGACGAGCCGCAGCACGGTCGTCTTGCCGGCTCCCGACGGTCCGGTCAGGAAGACAAACTCCGCCTTGCGGACGTGGAAGGAGGCGTCCGCCAGCGCCGTGCCGCTGCGCGGATAGTGCTTCGTGACGTTCCGAAATCGAATCAACCGGCTACCTCCGGGACGCGTCCAGCGGCCCGTTCCGCGAACCTCACGCAGAGATCGATCGACGCCTTCATGGAGCCGGGGTTCGCCACGCCCTGTCCCGCAATGTCGAACGCCGTTCCATGGTCGGGCGACGTGCGCGGGAAGGGAAGCCCCGCCGTCACGTTCACGCCCGTCTCGCGCGCCAGCGTCTTGATCACCGCGAGCCCCACGTCATGATAGGGTATCACCACC
>JBDHFW010000209.1:0-10526 GCA_039590175.1 Gemmatimonadota bacterium
TCGGATTGGGGGCGCCCTTCTGGGCTCCGCCCGTGCTCGGAACGCTGCCGGTCTTTCGGGTCGAGCGAGTCGAAGTCGCCGGCAACGTCTTCGTGCAGCACGACGATGTGCTCCGCCTGGCGGCGATCGGGCCCGAGGCGTCGGTGTGGGACGACGGGTCGGCCTGGGAAGCGCGGGTCCGGTCTCACGCGCTGGTTCGCGAGGCCAGGGTGCGCCGTGTCGGGATGCGGGGCATCGAAATCCGGGTGACCGAGGCGCAGCCTCTGGCGCTCGTGATGGAGGAGACGCTCGTGCCGGTGGACGAGGAGGGCCGAGTTCTTCCTCTGGACCCGTCGGTCTGGGGTCTGAACCTGCCGGTTCTCACCGGAGAGGTCGGAGTGGAAGACGGGCGCGTGAGCGGCGCTCGGGCACGCGGCGCGCTGCGCGCGCTGGCGGCCCTCAAGGAGTACGACGACGCCTTTTTCGGCCAGATCTCGGAGTTGTGGCCGCTGGATGCCGAGTCGGTGGAGATAGAGCTGATCGAATCGGGTCGAACCGGGCGGGTGCTCCTGCTCGCCGCCGACGCCGTGAGGGGACTGCGTCGAGTGGAGTTGACGCTGGGCCACGCCTCGGATTCGGTGGCGTCGGTAGCCGATGCCCGGTTCGATGGACAGGTGGTCCTGCGCACGAGGAAAAGAGGGTGATCACAGGCGAGAGATTTGTCACCGGACTGGATATCACGTCGACGCACACCTGCGCCGTCGTCCTCAGCGAAACGGCGAGGCACGAGAACGAGCCGGCCGCGGCCCGCGTGCTCGGCGTCGGCCTGTCGGCGACCGAGGGGATGCGAAACGACACCGTAACCAACCTGGAGGCGACGCGAGAGGCGGTTCACACCTGCCTCAGGGAAGCGGAGCTGATGGCCGGACGCGAGGTCGACAGCGTGTTCGTCGGTCTCTCGGGCCGACACGTCGACCTCACCTACTCGACCGGGATCGTGGCGATCTCGGGCGCCGAGGTAGTGGCGGGCGATGTCCGTCGCGTCCAGGAGGTCGGCCGCGCGGTGCCCATTTCCACGGAGCGTGAGCTGCTCCACGCGATTCCGCAGGGCTACTCAGTGGATCACCGTCCCGGAATTCAAGACCCGGTCGGGATGGTGGGGACCCGGCTGGAGACGGAGGTCTGCATCGTCACGGCCGAGAGCACGGCCTGCCGCGATCTCCGAAAGGCCGTGGACAGGGCCGGATACCGGGTCCGCGAGATCGTCCTGCGTCCGATCGCGACCGCCTGGGCGGTTCTCGAGGAGCGGGAGCGGAAGGGCGGTGTCGCGCTGGTCGAGGTCGGCGGCACCTCCACCGAGGTCGCGGTCTTCGAGGGCGACAGGATCATGCGGCTCTTCACCGTTCCCTACGGAGCGCGAAGCGTGTCGGGCGACATCGTCAAAGGGCTCGGAGTACCGCCCGACGAGGCGGAACGCGTCAAGGATCGATACGGGGTGGCCCTGACGAAGCTGGCCCAGCCCGACGACAAGATCGAGGTCTCGGGCCCGATGCCCGGGGCCACGCGTCGCGTATCGGCGGAGCTTCTCGCCCACATCATCGAGCAGCGCATGGACGAGATCTTCGGGCTCATCCACGAGGATCTCGACGAGCAGGGCCTCCTGGAGATCCTCGGTACCGGCCTCGTCCTCACGGGCGCGGGCGCATCGATGCCGGGAACGCTCGAGCTGGCTCAAACCGTGTTCAACCTGCCCGTCAGAATGGGCGAGCCGGGAGTCGGGATGAGCGGTCTGGCCGACGCGGTGAGGCGACCGAAGTTCGCGACGTCCGTCGGGCTCGCTGCCTACGGAGGCCAGCGGACCCGGCGCAACGGCCGAGGCCCGCTGCGGCGCGTGGTCAAGACGACGAACAAATGGCTGAAGGACTTTTTCTAGAAGAAGCGGCGGAAACCCAACCATCCAACGCGGAGGCGCAGATGATCTTTGAGTTCGAGGACAGCGTAGCGCGAAATGCGCGTATGAAAGTCGTCGGGGTCGGCGGTGCGGGCGGCAATGCCGTCAACCGCATGATCGACGAGGACCTCGACGGGGTCGAGTTCGTGTCGGTCAACACCGATGCGCAGGCCCTTCGTAACTCCCAGTCCCACATGAAGATCCAGATCGGGAAGCAGCTCACGCGCGGGCTCGGAGCGGGCGCTCGGCCGGAAATCGGCCGCCAGGCGATCGCCGAGAACCAGGACGAAGTCCGCCAGGCGCTCGAGCATGCCGATCTGGTCTTCATCACCGCGGGCATGGGAGGCGGCACCGGTACCGGAGCGGCGCCGGTGATCGGTCAGATGGCCCGTGAGCAGGGGTCCTTGTGCGTGGCGATCGTGACCAGGCCGTTCCGATTCGAGGGCAAGAGGCGGATGCGGCACGCCGAGGTCGGCCTGCACGAGCTGCGCGCGGCGGTCGACACCATGATCGTGGTGCCGAACGAGCGTTTGCTCTCCATCTGCGTCGAAGGGACCAGTTTTCGTGACGCGCTTAAGAAGGCGGACGAGGTGCTGCTTCACGCCACGCAGGGGATCTCGGACCTCATCAGCGTCACCGGCGAAGTGAACGTGGATTTCGCCGACGTGCGGACCGTGATGGGCAATCGAGGGGCGGCCCTCATGGGCACGGGCGAGTCGTCCGGCGAGAACCGCGCGGTAGACGCGGCCCAGCAGGCGATTTGCTCGCCGTTGCTCGAGGACCTATCCATAAACGGCGCCACGGGCGTCCTGGTGAACATCACGGGCGGCACGGACCTGGCGATCGATGAGGTGACGACGATCAACTCGATCGTCCAGGAAGCCGCCGGTGACGACGTCGAGCTCATCTTCGGCGCCGTGCAGGTTCCGGCGCTGGATGAGGTTCTGCGGGTGACCGTCATCGCCACGGGCTTCGGCGAGGCTCCGGAGGAGCTGTTGTTCGAGCCGACCGACGATGTCATCCCGTTCCGCCTCAACGGACCGGCGCTCGTCGCCGGGCCGGAGCCCGCGGACGTGGCCACCGGACTGGCCGCCGATTTCGGCGTCGAGTTCGAGCTCGGAGGCGAGGGCGAGATCGGGGTGGATCCCATCCTGCTGGCCGAGGATGGGCTCGACGATCTCGAGATCCCGACATTCATCCGGAGGCAGATGGACTGAGCCTCCGCGGCGCGAGGCTTGCAAATTCCGGTCTGGCGGGCTCGCCCGGTGGTCGCCGCCGCGCCACGATGGAGAGCCGCTGGGAATCTACAGAAACGGCGTTTTCGCGTTGGTTTGGTTTGGGCCTTTGAGACGACAAAAAGTTGCCTGTTAGGAAGCTAGCGATCGTATCGGCCGGGACGGCCGCCGTCGCGGTTCTGGTCGGCGCGGCCTGGTTGGGAGGCCGCTCGCATCGAGCCGATCCCCCGCCTCCGGCGATCCGCACCGTCTTCGTGCCATCGGGCCCGCCCGAGGTCACGCTCACGGACACCCTGCGGGTAGGACAGACGCTCGGCGAGCTGTTCGACGACAACGGCTTTGCGGGGCCCGAAGCGGTCGAGGTGTTCAACCTCCTGCGCCGCTACAAGAACCCCAGGTCCTTGCGTCCGGGGACGGTCATCCAGCTGATCGCGCCCCTCGCTCAGGGCCCCACCGAGTCCGGAGAGCCGCTGCTGGCGAGTGCCCCGAACCGGGTCCATCTGAAGCCGGATCCGGACTCGCGGCTAGTGCTAGACGCTTCTATGGGTGAGTGGGTCGGAAGACTCGACTCCGTGCCGGTCGTGAACGACACCGTCAAGCTGGCGGGCCTGATCCAGGCCAACATGTACGACGCGAGGCTCGGTGGAGACACGACGGGGCTGGTGTCTTCAGACGTTCGACAGCTCATCTGGGCGCTGTCAGAGGTCTACCAGTGGCGGATCGACTTCTATCGGGACGTACACCCGGGCGATGCCTACCGGATGCTCGTGGAGCGTGAGGTGCGGCCGGATGGCTCGGTGCGGGCCGTTCGTGTGCTCGCGGCGGAGTTCAGGAACCGTGACCAGGTTCTCGCGGCCGTCCGCTTCCATCCTCCCGACGGCGAGCCGAACTACTACGATGAGAAGGGCGAGTCGGTGCGTCGGGCGTTCCTCCTGGCGCCGCTCGATTTTTTCCGCCGCGTGACGAGCGGTTTCAGCAACCGGCGCTTCCACCCGATCCTCAAGCGATACCGGGCGCACCTGGGAACGGACTACAGGGCCCCCACCGGCACGCCGGTTCGGGCGACCGGCAACGGCACGGTCACGAGAGCCAGCTGGTGGGGCGGCTACGGACGGGCGATCGAGATCCGTCACGAGAACGGGTTCACCACCCGGTACGCCCACCTGAGCCGGATCGGGGTGCGGCCGGGACAGCGGGTCGCGCAGGGCGAGATCATCGGCCGGGTCGGATCCACGGGGCTGTCCAACGCTTCCCACCTCCACTACGAGTTCCTCCAGCGCGGCAGGCACCGCAATCCGACGGGCCTGAAGCTTCCGCCGGCGGAGCCGGTGGACCCCGGCTTGCGGCCCGCGTTCGACATCGAGCGGGACAGGCTTCTGGCCGTTCTGGAGAGCCTCGAAATGCCGACGCTGACGCGGTTGGCCGACGCCCGCTCAGAGTCTCGCTCGGCCGAACGAGGCGAGTAGCCGCGCACCGCGCCGCGGGCGCCTTGCAGGGTTCTTCAGCGACCAGCTAGAGCCGTAAGTAAGCCACACCCTGGCGCCGCACACCTCGGCGCTTCATCTCACGACATCATGGATAGGGTGGACTGAGACGGGATGCCGAACTGGGCGTGGATCGCGCTGGCTGCGATCGCCGCTTCCGCACTCGCGGTCTGGGCGTACGGCTACCGGGAAGAGCCCGTGCGCGGCCGGTCGGGGCCGGGCCTCCTTCGAGGTCTCGCGACCTTCTTCCTCCTGGCCGGCCTGTGGCTTCCCGCCCTGCGATCTCCGGCGTTCGAGACCCGCGGCGCCCTTGTCCTCCTCGATGTGTCGGCGAGCATGGGCCTGCCGAGTCGGCCGGGCGGTTCCTCCCGCTTCGACAGCGCACGCGCCCTCCTCGCCGGGCCCCCAGCGGGGCGGATTCTGGCCTTCGGGGATCGACCCGCCTTCCTCCAGGACGACGCTCTTCCGACGCCGAGTGCGGCCCGGAGCCTCCTGACGCCGGCGATCGAAGCGGCGGGACTCGCCGGCTTCGACAGCGTCGTGGTCGTGAGCGATGGCGGCTGGGACGACCCGGCCGCCGCTCTCGAGCTCGCCGACGGGATGGGTCTGGGGGTGAGAGAGCAGCGGGTGGCCTCGTCGGCTCTGCGAGTCGGGCTCCATGACGCGGTTGCCCCCGAGCGGTTGAACGCCGGCGATACGGTGCGGCTCTCGTTCGAGATCGTCACCGGGGGGGTGCGAGACCCGGCACAGGGGTCTGACAGCGTGCGCATCCTCCTTCGCGGTCCCGATGTCGAGCTCGAGGTCGGCGTGGGTGTCCCGGATGCCGGGCGCTCGAGCCGTGGAGAGATCCGCTGGCCGGCTGCCGCCGTGTCCCCCGGGGTCGCCTCTGAATGGCGCAGGTACGAGCTGTCGCTGGCGGAGGGCGCCGATCCGTACGGCGCCGCGGATCGACTGTCCCTGCTCGTCGAGGTGACCAGCGAGGCGGCGGATGCGGTGCTCGTCTCGGCGACGCCCGATTGGGAGCCATCCTTCCTGTTGCCGCTTCTCGATCGGGTGACCTCGGGCGGCGCGCACGCGTACGTTCGGGTCGGCCCGGAGCGCTACTTGCGGCTCGGCCCGGAGCCGATCGAGGTCGACGCGGCGGCCGTGCGCAGGGCCGTGTTGGCCGCACGACTGCTCGCCGTCCAGGGGAACCCCGGCGACCTGCCGGCCTGGCTCTCGGCGGCCGGCGTCGCGGCGACGCCCGATACCCGGCTGGACGGGGAGTGGTATCCGGAGCAGCCGGCGGTCTCCGCGCCCACCAGCGCGCTGTTGAGTGGCCTCCAGCTGGCGGAGCTGCCCCCGATTCGCGATGTGCTGCTTCTCGGCGGCTCCTGGGAGTGGGCGTCGCTGATGAGCCGGCGGGACCGGCGTGGCGAGGCGCGGCCTCTGGCCGCGGCCGGGCGAGGCGGCGGCGCCCGGTGGGCGCTGGTGGTCGTTGGGCGTTCAGGGGAGGCGAGGCTCGGCGAGTATACGAGGGTCTGTTCGGCGGCATCGCCGGCTGGCTGCTCGAGGGTGTCCAGCGGCGAGCCGTGGATCTGGCCGAAGTGCCGACCAGCGTCGCGCCGGCCCGGTGGCGGGTGGAGCCCGGGATCACCGATCTGGCCATCACGGTGTACGACAGCGCCGGACGGACCGTGTGGGCCCGGCGTTGGGAGGAGCCGGAGGCGCTCGTCACGGGCCCCTCGTTGCCGGCCGGTCCGGCGACCTTCAAGGCCGTGGGGGAGGGCCCCGAAGGCCGGTTGAGGATCGCGCGACCGCTGGTCGTGCGAGACGGCAGCACCGAGCTCGAGCCCAAACCGCTGCGCCCCGAGGTCGCGCTTCCTGCCTCCGGCCGAGGCGTCGAGGGCGAGCCACCGCGCCGATCCCGCGCCGTCTGGCCGTTCGCGCTGGCTATCGTGCTGTTCGGCGGAGAGTGGATATGGCGGCGCAGGATAGGTCTTCGTTGAAACGGCCGAGTCCCGAGGACAAGAGAGAGGAACGGGGGAAGGGCAGCTTGGAGAAAGGAAGTCTGGACCTGCGAAGCGAGCGACCGAAGCGCTCGCTCTGGCAGAAGATCGTCGATCTGGCGCTCACCGATGCTCGCACCCTCGATGGGGGCATCGACGAGACCTCCGTCGAGGAGCTGGAGAGGACCCTGCTGGAGAGCGATTTCGGCGTCGAGGCCAGCATGGAGCTGGTGGCCGAGCTGGAGCGCGCGGCGGAGCGCGGCAGAGCGGGCAGCGAGAGCGACCTCCGGAGCCTTCTGGGCGATCGGATCCGGAGCATGCTGGAAAGGAACGGATCGGACGCCGTCGAGCTGGAGCGTCCGGCCGCCGGTCCCGGCATCGCCCTGATCCTGGGAGTGAACGGAACCGGCAAGACCACGACGGCCGGCAAGCTGGCGTGGCGCTTCGTACAGCAGGGCGAGAAGGTCCTGCTTGCCGCGACGGACACCTTTCGCGCCGGCGCCCGGGAGCAGCTCCGGCTCTGGGCCGAGCGGGTGGGAGCCGATTACGTCGGCGGCCACGAGGGCGGCGACCCCGCGGCCGTGGCGTTCGACGCGGTGGAAGCCGCGCTCGGCCGCGGCGTCGACCGTCTGCTCGTCGATACCGCGGGCCGACTGCACACGCAGCGCAACCTGATGGAGGAGCTCAAGAAGATCGATCGGGTGATCGGGCGCCTTCAGCCGGGAGCGCCTCAGGAGCGTATCCTCGTCGTGGACGCGACGAGCGGGCAGAACGTGCTCAGTCAGGCCGCGGAGTTCGGCGAGGCCCTTGACCTCACCGGGCTGGTCGTCGCGAAGTTCGACAGCTCGGCCCGAGCCGGCACCATCGTCTCCGTGGCGCGGGAGCTCGACTTGCCGGTACGGTACCTCGGCACCGGGGAGCGGCAGGAGGACCTCGAGCTCTTCCGGTCCGACCGCTACCTGGCGAAGATCTTCGCCTAGCGGGAGACGGGCATCGGTGGAGCCGAACACGAGCCTGTACCGACCCGTCCAGTACCTGAAAGGAGTCGGGCCGAGGCGCGCCGAGACGCTGACCCGCCTCGGCATCCGCAGCGCCTTCGATCTCCTCCTCCACCTCCCGCACAGGTACGAGGACGCGACGACCGTGGCGAGCATCTCCTCGCTCGAGCCGGGCGACGAGGCCACGATCATCGGGCGCGTCGTCTCCAAGGGGGTGATCCGTACGCGACGGTCCCTTCGCGTCTTTCACGCCGTCCTGCGCGATGCCACCGGTCAGGTCGAGTGTGCCTGGCCCGGACGTCCCTGGCTCGACCGCTCCATACGCAGGGGACAGCTCCTGCTGGCCACCGGCCCCGTCCGCTTCTATCACGGACGCCAGATGCAGCCGCGAGAGCATACCGTTCTCGCCGGGGAGGACGAGCTCGAGGGCGAGACCGGCTCTTCTGGACGGGTATTCCCGGTGTATCCGGCCACGGAGGGGCTCTCCCACCGTCAGATTCGCGCGATCATCCAGGCGAACCTCCCCCGCCTGCTCGAGGACGCGGCGGGCAGGGAGGCCTTCGACGCGCGCTGGCGCTCCGAGCTCGGAGTCCCGGGGCTGAGGGACGCGCTCGCCATCCTGCACGGACCGAGGTCCCTCTCGGAGGTCGAGCCGGCTCGGCGGCGGCTGGCGTACGAGGAGCTCTTCTACCTGCAGCTCCTTCACGCCCGAGCCCGGCACCGACAGCGTCTGACCCAGGAGGGGATCCGGTTCTCGGGCGAGCGAACGCTGACCGGGAAGTTTCTGGCCGGGCTCCCGTTCCGGTTGACGGCGGCGCAACAGCGTGCCTGGGGCGAGATCGAGGCCGACATGGAGCAGGAGCCGCGCATGTATCGCCTGCTCCAGGGCGATGTGGGAAGCGGCAAGACGGTCATCGCCGCGCTGGCGATGCTGAAGGCCGCCGAGAACGAGCGTCAGGCCGCGCTCATGGCTCCGACCGAGCTCCTGGCCGAGCAGCACCACCGTACGCTGTCGGAGCTGATGAAGAACGTCGGAATACGGCCTCTTCTCCTCACCGGGTCGGTCACCGGCTCGCGCCGGGAGAGCGCTCTCAGCGAGATCGAGAGCGGCGAGGCGGCCCTGGTGGTGGGCACGCACGCGCTCATCCAGGATGCCGTGCGCTTCGGTGCGCCGGGGCTCGTGGTGATCGACGAGCAGCATCGATTCGGCGTCGAGCAGCGGCGAACCCTGCGGGAGGCGGGTGAGCGCACCGACGCCCTCGTGATGTCGGCCACGCCGATCCCCCGATCGATGGCGCTCACCCTGTACGGAGACCTGGACCTCTCCGTGCTGGACGAGATGCCGCCGGGCCGTACGCCCGTGAAGACGGGGGTGCGGGGTGAGAGGAGCCGCGAGGCGGCGTTCGATTTCCTGGAGCAGGAGCTCGAGCAGGGCCGTCAGGGCTACATCGTCTATCCTCTCATCGACGAATCCGAGGTTCTGGACGTGAAGGCCGCGACGCTGATGCACGAGCGGCTCGTCGAGCGCTTCGGCGGCTTCGAGGTCGGGCTCATCCACGGCCGTCTCGCCGCGAACGAGAAGGATCGAGTGATGCGCCGGTTCGTGGGGGGCGAGATCCAGCTTCTCGTCTCCACCACCGTCATCGAGGTCGGGATCGACGTGCCGAACGCGACCGTCATGTTCATCGAGGACGCGGAGCGCTTCGGGCTCGCGCAACTCCACCAGCTCCGGGGCCGGGTCGGGAGGGGGGAGCACGCCAGCTACTGTGCGGCCTTCCATTCCGGGAAAGAGCCGCCGGAGCGGCTGCAGATCTTCGCCCGCACCAACGACGGCTTCGAGTTGGCGCGAGCGGACCTCCGCCTGCGGGGCCAGGGGAACCTCTTCGGGGAGCGTCAGCACGGGGCGCCCGAGCTCCGGTTCGCCGATCTGGAAAAGGACGCCGATCTCCTCGAGCACGCATGGCGCCGGGCGCGCGAGATCGTGGATGAGGATCCCGAGCTTCGAGCTCGGCCGCACCGCTCGTTCGCCCGAGAACTCGCCGAGCGCTACGGCCGAGTCGAGTCGCTGTACGAAGTGGGATGAGCGGCTCCGGGCTTGACCTTGGATCGGCCTGCCCGCAGAGTGGAGCGTCCCCAATCCGCTCCCAGCTTCGACAGGTGTGATGTCCTTCGAGGATACGACGTCCCAGCCGGCTTCCGCCGACAGCGTTGACATCCGCGATCTCAGCCTCCACACGGGCGAGACCGTCCGACTGCGAGGCTGGGTGCGGACGCATCGGTCGAGCGGAAAGATCCTCTTCGTCATCCTGCGCGACGGCACCGGGGAGGTGCAGGTCGTGTTCGCGAAGGACGAGGTGGACGGAAGCAGCTGGGAAACGGCGGAGGCTCTCGCCCGCGAGGCCAGCATCGAGGTCGACGGCGTCGTTCGGGAGGACGCGCGCGCTCCGTCCGGCTACGAGATCACGGGGAACAGGGTCGAGCTGATCGGCCCTTCCCCGGAATTCCCCATCCAGCCCAAGGAGCACGGCACCGATTTCCTGCTCCAGAACCGACACCTGTGGCTGAGGAGCCCGAGACAGGCCGCGATCATGCGGATCCGGGACGAGGTGGTGCGGGCGATCCGGGACTTCTTCCACCAGCGGGATTACGTCCTCGTCGACACTCCGATCCTGACCGGGGCGATCGGCGAATCGGCCGGCACGCTGTTCGAGACCGAGTACTTCGATCTCGGCAAGGCGTACCTCGCCCAGACAGGGCAGCTCTACCTGGAGGCGGCTGCGGCGGTCCTCGGCAAGGTGTACTGCTTCGGACCGACCTTCCGGGCCGAGAAGTCGAAGACCCGCCGGCACCTGGCCGAGTTCTGGATGGTGGAGCCCGAGGTCGCCTGGCTG
>JBDHFW010000210.1:0-4511 GCA_039590175.1 Gemmatimonadota bacterium
GGAGCTCGATTTCTCCGACATGGACATCGTCGTGGCCGGCTCGGAGGACTCGATCGTCATGGTCGAGGGTGCCGCTCTGGAGATCAGCGAGGAGGAGTTCGTCGAGGTGCTGAATGTCGCGCACCCCGCTATCAAAGAGCTGATCGGATTCCAGCGCGAGCTCGTCGAGATGGCCGGAGGTACGCGCGAGAAGTTCGACTACGAGGCCTCCGAGCCGCCCGAGGGGCTCGAAGAGGCCGTCGGGAACAGGGCCGCCGCTCAAGTCCGGGCGGCGCTGCGAATCGCCGACAAGGCGGAGCGCGAGGCCGTGCTCTCCGAGCTGCGCGAAGAGATCGTCGCGGCGCTCGAGGAGGAATACGGTGAGGAGGTGGGCCGCATCCGCGGAATCATTCGCGACCTCGAGAAGAAGGAGATGCGGCGTCAGATCTTGGAGGAGAGCGTCCGCGTGGATGGGCGTGGGCTGGATGAAATCCGCGAGATCACCGTCGACGTCGGAGTGCTCCCACGCACGCACGGATCGGCTCTCTTCACGCGCGGCCAGACGCAGGCGCTGTGCGTCACCACGCTCGGCACGATCAACGACGAACAACGGATCGATTCGATCGACCTGCCGGGAGAGACTTCGAAGTCGTTCATGCTCCACTACAACTTTCCGCCGTTCTCGGTCGGAGAGGTGCGCATGTTCCGCGGGCCGGGCCGCCGCGAGATCGGCCACGGGATGCTGGCCGAGAAGGCGCTCCAGTCCCTCCTGCCGCCGTACGATGACTTCCCGTACACGATTCGGATCGTCTCGGACATCCTCGAGTCGAACGGCTCCAGCTCCATGGCCACGGTTTGCGGAGGCTCGCTCGCCCTGATGGATGCCGGTGTCCCGCTGCGTGGCCCGGTGGCCGGGATCGCCATGGGTCTCGTGAAGGAAGGCGAGGAGGTGGCCGTCCTGACCGATATCCTCGGGGTGGAGGATGCTCTGGGCGACATGGACTTCAAGGTCGCCGGCACCGAGCGGGGCATCACCTCCATTCAGATGGACATCAAGGCGAAGGGCCTGAGCGTAGAGACGATGCAGGAGGCGCTCGAGCGAGCGAGGAAGGCACGTCTGAGCATCCTCGAGGTGATGGGTCGGACGCTCTCGAGCGCGCGCGAGGAGATGTCAGACTACGCGCCGCGCATCGTCACGATCCAGATCAATCCGGAAAAGATCGGCGAGATCATCGGCCCCAAGGGGAAGACGATCCGTGGAATCGAGGAGAAGACCGGCGCCAAGCTCAACATCGAGGATACCGGGGTCGTCACGATCTCCGCGGTTTCCGGTGACGTGGGGCGGGCCGCGAGAGAGATGGTGGAAGCCATCGTGGAGGAGCCGGAGGTCGGCCGCATCTACGAGGGCGTGGTGAAGAACACCACCACGTTCGGTGCCTTCGTGGAGATCATTCCCGGCGTCGAGGGCCTCTGCCATATCTCCGAGTTGGAGGAGGGTCGCACCGAGCGCACCGAGGATGTGGTCCAACCGGGCGATGTCGTACAGGTGAAGCTGCTCGCGGTCGACGAGCGCGGTCGGCTGAAGCTCTCACGGCGAGCCGCCATGAACGGCAACTAGGCAGCGAAACTGCCCAGGTCGCCGACGGCTCAGGTCGGTAGCGCCGGAGCTACCCAGGTGGTCGAGCTGCCCGACCGGCTGGACGAAGACGTCTGGTCATGGAGAAGGGCCGACGGTCTCCGCGTCGTGGCCGAGAAGATGGAGACGGTGCGCTCCGTGACGCTGGGCCTATGGGTCGAGCACGGCGGCGCCCACGACGGCGAATCGGAGCAGGGCCTCGCCCATCTTCTGGAGCATCTGGTGTTCAAGGGCACCCGGACTCGATCCGCCAAGCAGGTCGCCCTCGAGATCGAGCGCGTGGGAGGCTCCTTGGACGCCTACACGAGCCACGACCACACCGGCTACCTGGCCAGGGTTCCGCATGAGTGCCTCGACCTGGCGGTCGACATGCTCACCGACCTGGTTTACCGGCCGGCCCTCCGAGGGGAGGACCTGGAGCTGGAGCGCCCGGTGATCCTGGAGGAGTTGGCGGCGGTTGAGGACTCACCCGAGCAGCTGGCCTTCGAGCTCCACGGTCAGCAGCTGTACGGTGCCCACCCCTACGGCCGCTCGGTCCTGGGAGCGGCGGACACCGTGGCTCGGGTCGATGTGGAGCGGCTGAGGGAGCTGCACGAATCCGCCTACGTACCGGGCAACTGCGTGGTCGCCGCCGCCGGCAAACTCGACAGCGACCAACTTCTGGGAGCCCTGCAGCGGCACCTGCCCCGTCCGAGCCTTCCGCCCCGAGCGGAACTGTCGCAACCGCAGCCTCGATCCTCGACGACTCGAATCGTGGAGAGACCGGGCGGCCGGCAATCTCATCTGCTGGTAGGAGCGACCTCGATCCCGCATTCGCACCCCCTCCGCTACGCCCTGATCCTCGTCGAGACGGCGCTGGGAGCGGGGATGAGCTCGCGGCTGTTCCAACGGATCAGGGAAGAGCTCGGCCTGGCCTACACCGTGTACAGCTTTCACGCCTTCTACCGCGCAGCCGGTCACGTGGGCGCCTATTTGGGTACGCGACCGGAAGCCGTCGAGCAGGCCAGGGACGAGCTGTTGAAGGAGTTCCGAGATGTGGCTGAGAACGGCCTCACGCCGGCGGAGATCGAGAGCACGAAGCAGCAGCTGAAGGGTCAGCTCCTGCTCGGCCTGGAGTCCACGGTATCTCGGATGCAACGTCTGGCGGGCCTGTCGCTGTATCGGGAGCCGTACGTTACCCTGGACGAATTGGCCGAACGGATCGCCCGCCTCACCCTCGAGGAGATCCACGAGGCCGCAGCGTTCTTCCACCCCGATCGACAGGATGTTCTGGAGTTGCGTCCGGCCTGAAGAACTTTCGGAGGAGACCTCATGATCGTCGGTGTCCCGAAGGAGATCAAAGCCAACGAGAACCGGGTCGCGCTCGTGCCGGCCGGTGCCGAGACGCTGGCGAGCCACGGCCACGACGTGGTCATCGAGGCGGGCGCCGGGGAGGGAAGCGGCTTCACGGACCACGACTACGTGGCCGTCGGCGCCCGAACGATGGAGGGTCCGGAGGCGGTTTGGGCGGCGTCGGAGATGATCCTCAAGGTGAAAGAGCCGATTCCGGAGGAGTTCGGCCGCGTCCGTGACGGCCAGCTGATCTTCACCTACTTCCACTTCGCGGCGGACGAAGAGCTCACGCGAGCGATCATCGCCAGCGGAGCCGTGGCGATCGCGTACGAGACGGTGCAGCTATCGAACGGGGAGCTGCCCCTGCTCACGCCGATGTCGGAGGTCGCGGGGCGGATGGCTGTTCAGGAGGGCGCCAAGTACCTGGAGAGGGCGAGCGGCGGCAGCGGAATTCTCCTGGGCGGTGTTCCCGGAGTGAGCCCGGCCGAGGTCGTGATCCTCGGGGGCGGGGTCGTCGGCACCAACGCCGCACGGATCGCTGCAGGCTTCGGCGCTCACGTGACCATCCTAGACATCGACCTCGATCGGCTGCGCTACCTGGCCGACGTGATGCCAGCCAACGTGGATACGCTCTTCTCGAATCGGCACACCGTGCTGGAGCAGCTCCGGAAGGCGGACCTGCTCGTCGGAGCCGTGTTGGTGACCGGTGCGGTGGCCCCCAAGCTCGTCCTGCGTGAAGATCTGAAGCTGATGAAGGACGGCTCGGTGGTCGTGGATGTGGCGGTGGACCAGGGCGGCTGCGTCGAGACGGTCCGGCCGACGACGCATGCCGACCCCGTCTACGTGGTGGACGGCGTCGTCCATTACGGGGTGGCCAACATGCCGGGCGCGGTGCCTCGCACCTCCACGCTGGCCCTGACAAACGCGACCTTCCCCTACGCCCTTCAGCTGGCCGAGAGTGGTTGGCGGGAGGCGGTGCGGGAGAATGCGAGCCTTGCGTGGGGCGTCAACGTGGTGGACCGGAAGTGCACCTACGCCGCCGTGGCGGACGCGTTCGAGCTCGAGTACACGTCACTGGACGAGCTGCTCTGAGCGCTCTGTTTTTCACCTTTCGTCCTGTAACGCCTGCGTCTACATTGGCGGCGGCCGCACACCCGGGTGCGTGCCGTGGAGGCCGCGGACCGCGCCCTGCCGGCGTCCCTCGTCCTGACTGGTATTCAGCATGATCAAGTGGTTCAGCAAAGGCAGCCTGCTGCCGATCAACGACATCGGTGTCGACTTGGGCACCGCGAACACGCTCGTCTACGTGAAGGGCGAGGGGATCGTGCTGAACGAGCCATCCGTCGTCGCGGTGGACCAGAGCAGCGGCACGCCGAAGGAGTTCGGGCTCGAGGCCAAGCGCATGCTGGGACGGACCCCAGGGGGCATCGAGGCGGTCCGACCCCTGAAGGACGGCGTCATCGCCGACGTGGACGTGACCGAGGACATGCTCCGCCACTTCCTCAAGGCGGTCACCTCCAACCGCTTCTTCAAGATCCGGCCTCGCGTCGTGGTGGGAGTGCCC
>JBDHFW010000211.1:0-8978 GCA_039590175.1 Gemmatimonadota bacterium
GGCTGGGTGTCGCCGGTGCATCGGGGGCGTCGGGAGAGGCTGCGTCGTCCGTTGCACCGCAAGACACGAGAGCGAGCGCGAGGCCGGACAGGGTGAAAAGCCGAACGTGGAGTGGAATCCGCATAGTCTTCCTCTCTGAATCCAGGTTTGCTCGAACCCACCCGGCCCCTCTCCTGATTCAGCGAGGAGCAGGCGGCTGCAAGTCGGGAGAGCCCTCTATTCTTCGAACGTATGGACGTGGCACCACGAGGACGAGATCAGGAGCGGGGAGGGGCCAGTTGACCGGATAGAGTCGCTCGACGGCAACAATCGTGGAAACAGCGCAGGTGCGCGGAGGGGACAAGAATCTCGCGACAAGACGAGCCCGACGAGAGGGCGTTGGCGCGCTCTTGACAGCAGGAGAGGAATTATACATACTGGTTGGTATGTTATCCACAACAACACCCTCCCGTCTGCGCGAAGACGCGCAAGCCACTCGCGACGCCTTGCTCGAGGCCGCCTTTGACGAGATGTACCTGAACGGCTTCCGGGCGGCGAGGCTAGACGAAATCCTGCGATCGAGCGGCGTGACGAAGGGGGCGCTCTACTACCACTTTGGGAGCAAGCAGGGGCTTGGATATGCCGTGGTGGAGGAGCGCGTCAAGCCACTGGTTAGAGAGCGCTACTTAGATCCCTTCAAGAGCGTCGATGATCCGATCGAGGGGCTGAAGCGCATGGGGCTCCGCATGCAGCAGGAGTTGGAAAGGGAGGGGATCCTGCTCAAGGGCTGTCCCGTGAACAACCTGGTCACCGAGATGTCGGGAGTCGATGAGGGCTTCCGCTCCCGCCTGGAGGAGATTCTCGACGAGTGGAAGGACACGATCTCGGACGGCCTCCGCGGCGGACAACTCAATGGTCGCGTTCGTGAGGATATCGACGCGGCAGCCGTGGCGACGTTCTATGTAGCGAGCTACCAGGGCGCTTGCGGATTCGCCAAGAATGCCCACGACATCGAGCCCTTTGTGGCGTGCCGGAAGGGGCTTGACGATCACCTCGAGTCCCTGCGGCCGGGCCGCTGGACGAAGGACACTCCCAAGCACTGAAGAGAATGCTCGTACATGTCGACAGTGTCGGCATGATTATACCAACTGGTACGTATAATACGTCGCCAAGAGAAAGGGAAAGCCAACCATGTCAGTCGAGACGAACAAATCCATCCTTCGCGCCGGAGCGGAGTCCTTCAACGATCAGGCGGACAGATCGCGATGGTTCGAGATCCATGATCCGTCAGTCGTCGCGAGGGGGCTCGGGCCAGAACCTCTCGACCTTGAGGCCTTGAAGCAGTTCTACGGCGGACTCTGGAGAGCATTTCCGGATCTTCACATCACGGTCGAAGACATGATCGGGGAGGGCGACAAGGTCTCGTGGCGACTACTCGTCAACGGGACACATGAGGCGGAGTTCAGAGGAGTGCCGCCGACTGGAAAGCAGGTGACGTTCGGGGCCCAGTACATCTTTCGTTTCCACGACGGAAAGATCGTGGAACGCTGGACCAACTTCGACCGACTGGGCGTGCTGGTTCAGCTTGGTGCCGTCCCGGCTCCGGTTTGAACTGATCTCATGTCGTAAGACCGCCACGTGACGGTGGCGCGTTATGAATTAGCCAAGGGAGGTTTTGTCATGAGTGTGGAACGCTCGCAGGCGCTTAGCATAGTGCTGATCGTTGTGGGCCTCATATTCATTTTTGGGGTCTGGCTGCTCATGCGCGTTTGGCCATCGGGTTGGCAGTGGCAGCCTAGCCAGCCCGAGTACGAACAGATGATCATGGGTGTCTACGCTACCCTGGGCGTGTTCCTGTTGCTGGCTGCCCGAGAGCCGCGGAAGCACCGAAGTCTGATCCTGTTCACGGCCTGGTCCAGCCTGGTGCACGCCGGCATCATGGGAGTGCAGGCGATTCGGGATACTGCGGAGCGAGGACATCTGATCGGTGACGTGCCAGCACTGGCCATCGTCGGGATCGCACTGCTCATTCTGGCGCCCCCGACTACGAATTCAGGTGCCCGACTTGATGATGCGGGGTGAGCCTTAGGCGTTCAGGTAGGAGCTGGTATCAATGACGATCCGAGTCGTGCGCCTTGGCGCGGCGCGGTCCAGCGAGGAGGGGCTGCGCATTGGCACCGTGAGGCGTCCGCCGCGAGGTGTGCCGAAGACCGAGTACGCGTCGCGAGACTACTACGATATCTGGCTCCCGAACCTGGCACCGAGCCAGGGGCTGATGAAGTTGGGAAAGGCGGTGGAGAGCGACAGGGACTGGGCTCATTTCGCGAAGAAGTATCGAGCCGAGATGGCCTCACCGGATAAGACGCGTGTCCTCGATCTTCTGGCTGCTCTCTCACACGGCGCAAACTTCTCGGTGGGCTGCTACTGTGAGGTGGAATCTCGATGCCACAGATCGCTGCTTCGGGAACTTCTGGCTGAGCGCGGCGCGGATATCGTTTGATACTTTGTCCCGTTGGCATTGGGTGAGGGACGCTTCGTTCACGGTAACAACCGTGGAAACAGCGCGGGTCAGCGGAGGGCTCGGCGCGGGCCAGCGCCAGTCAGCGCTCACCAGCGCGGAGTCCCCGAACGACGCGACGTTTTCAGCGCCAGCCAGCGTCTGGCTCCAGCCTGATAAGCGCGAGGTCTGCTCAAGACACTAGGCCCGCTGAGTGGGATTCAGGAGGTCTCTCCTAAACCGAGCGCTTACAGGAGCTCCTGTCACACTGCCTGTCACAGCGAGCGCCCCATGGGAAGGGGGTAGCACACCTGCTCCCAAAGCCGATGACGGGCGCGCGCTGGCGCTGGTGGGCGCCGGAATCCGCGCTACTTCGCTTCACGGGCGCGCGTCAGCGCCGGTGGGCGCGTATGGGCGCTGGCACTGTCGCTGGCACTGCGGGACATGCTCGAACGTTCCGCAGAAACTCCCTAATACCTGACCACGAGCGGCAAGTCCGGCCGCGCATCATAGCTCTTCCCTTGCCGAGCTCCGTCGAACGTGAGTTCGAGTAGATGCCCGCTCGAGCTCTGGATACGCAAAGCTCCTTGTTCTGCGAGCAGCTGCAGGGCCTCGTCATCCAGGGAATGCGGAGTGGTCAGGGTCCAACCTGTAAGTCGCCTGATTCCGAGTGCGTGCGTGGCCAAGGCGCGAACCTCGGGCGTCATCCAGTAAGGATCGGGCATGGAATAACGTGACCCCATGACCATGAGGAACGGCATCTGCGCACTCGCATCGGACACGTACCCACCCTGTTCATCCCACCAACCCTCGACTCGAAACGGGGCTGGCAATTCACTGATCTCCAAGTCAGCTCGGTGAAACGCCAGCCCAAAGGGCGACGCGCCCGTCGTGCGCCAGTCCGCACGCTCAAGATGCGGCGCATGCCACGAGACCCACTTCTCCTGGAACAGTTGTTCATCCACAACCCACAAGAGCTCGAGATAGAAATTCTCGAACTGGAAGCCGGTCCATTCTACCCCTTCACCGTGCTTGACTGTATCTGGCCATTGCGTGATCCCAAGCTCCCTCAGCACGGTCGCCTCCGGGGCGCCATGCGACACCCATATGTAGGCGTGATCTGGCTCCAGCTGGGCCGTCGCTTCCTGTGCAGAAAGTCCCGGCGTGATCGCCAGAGTGCACAGAATCAGGATACTCGTTCTCGACATGGATTAATCAACAGGGGTTGAATGCCCGACGACCACCTGCCATTCGCCGTCTCGCTCGACAAACACGTTGGTCCATCTTGACGTTCCTACCGACGACACACCGTCCGAATCCTGGCCAGCCCAAAGAGCCGTGCCCGTGATTACGACTACTTCGTCCGTATACCAGCGAACCTCCACGTCCTCGATCTCAAAGGATTCAAACGTCAAGTCGTCACTTACGGCGGAGGCAATGAATGAAGATTTCTCACGCACTTCCCCGGTGCCGACCGTGTAGATGAAGTCTGGAGCGAGAATGCGTTCGAGAACCGAGGGATTCCCTTCTCGCACGCTGTTAACCCAGTCGTGCTCCCATTGCATCAGCATCCGGCCGATCTGATCGCGTTGCTCTGCCGAAAGTCCGGCTTCTTCCTCCGCGCTCGGGGCACAGGCGGCGACTACGCCCGCGGCGAGAAGGGCGGAGGCGAATAGGGCGAACGAGCTTTTCACAGCGCACCTCCAAGAACAGATCGAGAGGATCAAGCGGGTTCCCGTCACTCCAGCTCGGTGCAACTATGTTTCATCGAAGACCTGATCTAAATGTAGCTCCATCACTCCTCGTGCCGCCCTACGAGTACGACATCAGGACGGGCTGGATGCGAGCAGGGGCGGCCCGGAAGGAACCGCCCCTCGCGCAGCGGCAGGGAAAAGGGGGTTAGCTCGAGCCTGACGCCTCTTCGATCGCTACGACTGCCTCCTCGGTCGTGATCAGGTCGTTCGCCATGAACCGGAAATTCACCAGCGCGGCGGCATAGCCGTCGCCCTCGGGAACGATCGCTGCGGCCGTGCCGTCTGTCACTACGGCCACCTCAAAGCCCTGTTCGAGGAGTTCCCGCATGTGCGCTTCGACGCAGAGATTGGCCGACATCCCTGCCAGGATCACCCGGTCGATGCCCCGCTTTCTAAGCTGTAGCACGAGGTCGTTGCGACCACGGTCTCACCGTCCTCGATGTACGGCTTATAGGGGTCAAGGAAATCCGCACCTGATCCCTCGAAGCCCTCCAGGTCCAACGGTCCCGTCCGATCGAACATGCCGATGTGGTGCATGAGGACCTCGAGGGCGCCTTCGAACTTCCAGCCATGATCTGTCGGGTAGTAGTAGTGGGGCGAGATGAAAACGACCATCCCGTTCTCTTTGGCCGCGGCCAACAAGGTTTCCAGATTCTCGACCGTGTTGTTCGCGGTCACGCTCTCGCCGACCACGCCCCATGTCACGCCTTCCGGGCTCAGAAAGTCGTTCTGTGGGTCGGTGATGACGAGAGCCGTGTTCTCCAGGTCGATCGTCATGCCAGGATCTGGAAGCTGCGCCAGAGAAACTCCGGCGCTCGATGCGAGCAACACGATGGCGATCAAGAGGCTGCCCGGCAGCTTGCGGATTGATCCGCTTGTGGGAGACATCATGGTCTTTCTCCTGCGATCCAGTGGGTGAAAAACGGCGGAAACGCCGGCATGTGGAATCCTTAGTCCGAAGGTGGCGGAAACGGTTGCTCCCAGGGGACCTCATAGGTGTCGGTGAGCATGTTCATCATGACGCTGAAATACCCGACGGCCAGGAGCTCGTCGATCTCGCTCTCTGAGAAGCCCTCGTCTCGGAGCTGATCTTCAAAGTCCCATTCCGGATCTTGGACGCTTTTGGGATGGAGCGAGGCGCGAGAGACGATGTCGATCGCTACTGGAAACGCCGCAGGCAGATTCGCTGAGCAGGTACCTCCGGAAAGGGCAATCAGATCGTCGTACGTCAGCGTGGGATCGAGATCCAACGCCGCATGGGCGTGAAGCGACGTGCAGTACTCGTTGCCGGCGGTGATCGAGATCCTAAACAGGATCAGCTGTTTCAGCAGTTCCGGGACCTCGCCTTCGATCAGGGTTTCCTTGAGGATCGACCAAACCCCACGAAGCACGGACGGGTTGTGGCCGAGGGCTTTGAGACTGTTGAGAACCGAGGGTGAGCCCATCGTGTCCATGATGTCGTCGTATACGGCGCGAACCTCAGGCGAGGTGTCCTCGTACTCGACTTGGACCTTACGCTTCATGGCTCTTTCGTTTCCTGCTGCGGGAAGGACCGACGACTGATTCCTACGATGATGGGAAGGCCGGAGGAGGAAGCTTTCCAGGGGCGCAGTGACCACTATTCAACCTCAGGGGCGACGGAGTCGTGTCCGTGTCTTACCCGCACGCTAGGTGAAGTCACAAACTTTATCTACTGTTCGCCTCCGTATGGATGAATCTCTCTAGGAGGACGAGATCAGGAGCGTGTCGCCGAGACTCGGCGAAGTGTGTCTAGCGGTGAGCTAGCGTGTCGCTTTCACCGGAAAGCGAGAGGGCGGCCCCGACACCGCTACCGTCGTCGTGCTTCCCAGAACGATGAGATCCTCGAGAGTAAGTATTTCAAATCCGTGATCGTCGGTGAAGAAATCGTTCGTTTGGCGGCGCCCGGCGGGATCTCTCGGCCTGCTCAACCTGCTAGCTTCGAAGGTCAGGCCGGCCCGTAGGCCGGCTTGTTGTTCCCGCGGCCCTGCTGCCGAGGCAGAGCGCTACAGCTTCGAAGGCAGGAGGTCGTCCAGCTCGAGGCCCAGAAGCCGGCTGGCAGTGACGCTAACAGTATCAGTTGAGTAGCGCGTCTGGGCCGTCGGCAGGTGCGCTACCGCGCTAAGGCCTTTGATCCCGCAGCATTGTCGACGAGCTGCGCCGGTTGTTTGTCACTGTCACTGGCCTCCGTGCCGGCCCTAGAACCCACCTAAAGAACAGCCCCTATCCGCCTACCGGATAGAGGCTTATCAGTCGGGGCGGCCGGATTCGAACCGGCGACCCCCTGCTCCCAAAGCCGATGACGGGCGCCCGCTGGCGCGGGTGGGCGCCCGAATCCGCGCTCCTTCCCTTCCTGGGCGCGCGTCAGCGCCCGCGGGCGCGGGGCTGGTTCCTACGAAGACGGATCCTCTCACCAATAGCGCTCCGTTGCGGGCGAACGTTGAGCGTCAGCTGCGGCGCGCAGCGCCGTCAGCTGTACGCGCTCGTAAGGCGTCGTCTCCAGACCGACAGCGTTACGCCGAATAGCGTACTTCGCCGCTTGTACTATCCGTCGGCTGCCGGTACGAAGATCCCGTGAAAGTCGCTGTCCACCGGGTCACCAAGCTCGACAACTTGTAGCAGCTCTCGCGTTTCCGCATCTACGATCGCCACTCCCGGGGTCTCGCCGACCGTGGCGTGCGGGATCGTCGGCGCCGGATTGGGTCCGCGGAGCGTGATGAAGGCCCGGGAAGCATCCGGCGAGAAGGCCACCAGGTCGGGCGTCTTCCCGACAAAGGGGATTTCGGAGTACTCGTGGTCCGCCTGCGCTATCGTGGCCAGCGGATGGATCGTGACGTTGCTGCTCACGCGGTGGACCACCCAGAGCTCGCCTCGCACCGGATCCACGTAGACGCCGTGCGCGTCCTGTGCCGTCTCGGAAAGCTCGTGCGTCACCAGGAGGGCGGGCTCCGCGCCCGACACGTCGAAGACATGTAGCCGAGCGCTCTCCAGATCGCCAGTCGTCACGTAGATCTGGCTCCCGTCGGGCGACGACGCGAAGCCGCAGCCATATTGTCCGATCTCATCGTTGCCCCATGCCCGGCTCACCGCGGCGGTCTCGACGTCGACCGCCGCGAGCCCGCCGTTGAACAGCGTCACGAGCATCGTGCCGCCATCCTGCGAAAACCCGGCACACACCGGGCGGCGGCTCGGGAATAGAGTCGTATCAGCCAGAGCCGGATCGGCCTTCAGGTCCAGCACGCGGGCGACTTCCCAGGACGGCCCGTTCTCGCCCTCGTTCCTGACCAGCTCGGTGATCGTCTCGCCGCGGTCTACGCTGCCGTCGTCCTCGACGGCCTGAGGAGCGATGTTCGACACGTAGATACGGTCAGGGAAGCGAGGGTTCGGCTGCGCCGCATGGGGCGCCTTGCCGACGTCCTCGATCACGCCGACCACGGCACCGTCCGCCCGGTTCAGCACAGTCACCGAGTTCGAGACTGTGTTGGCGCTGTAGACGTGCCCGTCTCCGGGGACCGCCCATAGCATGTGGGGGCGCTCGGCCCCGCCCAGCTCCGCCCCGTCGATCGTACGGAGGACGTTGCCTTCCGGGTCCAGCACGTAGATGACGTTGGCGTTCTGATCGGCGGCCCAGACCTCGAAGGCGGCTTCCGCGGGGGCCTCTTCCTGCTGTTCGGCAGGCCTGCATGCGGTAGTCGAGATGACGAAGCCGAAGAGAGCGATAGTGGCGGCGGGCACCTTCATCGGGCACCTCCTAGCGAGGAAACAGTTGGCTGCTACTTCATCCTTTTCAGAGAGGGGCGGCTCGCGAAGGAACCGCCCCGAGGTGACGTTGCCGATAATCAGTCCGGGCTACGGCTTCCAGTCGAGTGCAGAATCGACTCCTAACGAGTGGTCGGCACCCAGATGACGTCGTCGTGGGCCTGGAAGAGTGCCATGATTCGGTCCCACTGGTCTGCGTCCTGTGCCATGCTGCCCAGCACCTTGTCGAACATGTCTTCAATGTCGTCCCACTCCTCGAAGAAGTAGAGGACCTTCGAGTTGTGGGGGCCGCCTGTGTTATGGTTCAACTTGACCCATCCGCCGAGAAGCCCCTCTGCCATCGCTTCGTCGAGGATGGGCGCTATCGTCTCGCTCCACACCCGGTTCCATTCGTCCTGATCGGCAAAGTTATGTCGGAACGAAGCGGAGTAGATGTGAGAGGCGTTCACGCCCCCTTCGGGCATATGGACCTCGCCAATATCCCAAACCTCGTCGCGGTGAGCCTGGATCATACCGCCGTCGGAATCGGGGTTCGCCTCCGATAGACGGGAGAGGTACTCGCTCCAAAAGGTGTCTATCGAGGCCCAGTCGTAGGTGCGGACGGCGAAGCGAACGTTGTACTCGCTCCCCACGCTGTGTTGCCACTGGTTGAAGCCTTCGATCAACCCCTGCTCCTGGAGATCTTCTAAGATGGGGACGGAATACTCCCAGTAGTCGCGGTTCCACTCGTCCAGATCTGCATAGCTGACCCTGAAGAAGGCGAGGTAGGCGTGCCTGGGTTGCTCCTGGCCCTGGAGAGGGGCGGCAAGGAAGAGCCCGAGAAAGACGAGGCCCAGCATAGAACGCCGCATTGTTTGTCTCCTAATGGATGAGTTATCGAATCGGGCACAGGATGGGAGATCGGGCTGCGATGGCCTGCGGATCATCGGTGCCTCCCCGCTCGTCGTGGAGCGTTCAGGGGCGAGTCTCTG
>JBDHFW010000212.1:0-4447 GCA_039590175.1 Gemmatimonadota bacterium
GGACCGGTCCGCGGGTTCGCCGTGACGCTCGTGATCGGGATCCTGGCCTCCTTCTTCACCGCGATCTACGTGACGCGCACCCTCTTCATGATCTATCTGGACAGGCGGGCCGCGGGCGCGCCGATAAAGATCTGACGATGAGATTATTCAAGGACGCGAAGTACCCCTTCATGGCCGCACGCCGCCGCGCCTACATCGCATCCGCCGCGCTGATCGTGATCGGGATCGCATCGATCGCACTGCACGGAGGGCTCGGGTACGGTGTCGACTTCACCGGCGGCACGCTCGTGCAGGTGGAGTTCAACGAGCAGGTGGACGCGGCGGCTCTGCGCTCCGTCGTGGAGGAGACCGGTTTCGCGGGAGCGGCGATCCAGGGATTCGGCGGCGAGCAGGAGTACCTCGTTCGGTTGCAGACCTTCGAGGAAGTAGCCGGCCAGGGTGAGGTGGAGCGGATGCTGGACGCTCTCTCGGCGGTGTTCGGCGAAGACGGCTACACGGTGCTGCGTGTGGAGGCCGTGGGTCCGAAGGTCGGGAGCGAGCTCCAACGCAAGGCCGCGCTGGCCATCCTGATGTCCTTCGTGTTGACCTTGATCTACCTCGCCTTCCGCTTTGAGTGGCGCTTCGGTGTGGCGGCGGTGGTCGCCACGATCCACGACATCATGATCACTTTCGGTTTCATCTCGCTGATGGGGATCGAGATCACGCTCGGAACCGTGGCGGCCATCCTCACGATCGTCGGTTACTCGCTCAACGACACCATCGTCGTGTTCGACCGCATCCGTGAGAACCTCCGGAAGAAGCGGAAGGAGCCGTACGAGACCACGCTGAACCGGAGCATCAACGAGACACTGCCCCGGACGGTGCTGACTAGCGGAACCACGCTCGTCACCCTGCTGGCCCTCTTCCTTTTCGGCGGATCGGTGATCCGACCGTTCGCGTTGGTGCTGATCCTCGGAGTCCTGGTCGGGACGTACTCGTCGATCTTCGTCGCCTCGCCGGCGCTGCTCGAGATCGAGGAATACGGCCGTCGACGAGCCAAGGCCCAGAGGGCGCAGGCGGCTGGAGCCTGAGTTTCGCCCGGCGAGCCCGCGGCGGATGACGCTCGCGGCGGTGGCCGATGACTGAGATCCGCCTCTTCGATTCCCATCTCCATCTCTCGGACCGGGCGTTCGATGAAGACCGCAGCGCGGTGCTGCAGCGAGCGCGGGACGCCGGCGTCGCGGAGCTCGTGAGCGTCGCCAGCAATCCTGTGGACGCCCGCCGGGCGATCGATCTCGCAGGTGCCTCTCCCGGCGTGTGGGCGACGGCGGGGCTTCATCCGCACGAGGCGGCCGCTTTCAATGCCGAGCTTCTGGCCGAGCTGGAAGATCTGGCCGCGCTCTCCGAGGTGGTGGCGATCGGCGAGACGGGTCTCGACTACCACTACGACAACTCGCCGAGGGAGGAGCAGCGACACGCCTTCCGGAGCCAGCTGCAGCTGGCGGAACGTACGGATCTCCCGGTGGTCGTCCATTCGCGAGATGCGGAGGAGGAGACGGCGGCGTTGATCTCGGATTTCGCCGGACGCGTCCGCGGGGTCCTCCACTGCTTCACCGGGGGGAACGAGCTGCTGACGGCAGGGCTCGACGCGGGGTGGTTCGTCTCTTTCTCGGGTATCGTTACGTTCAAGAAGTTCGATGGCGCAGAAGCGGTCCGCCTCGTGCCGGCCGATCGCCTGCTCATCGAGACGGACAGCCCCTACCTCTCACCCGTCCCCCAGAGAGGGAGGAGAAACGAGCCGTCGCACCTGATCCACACCTGCCGGCGGGTGGCCGAGATCCGAGGAGAGGGGCCTAAGACGACAGCTGAGATTACACGCTATAACGCAATAGTGTTTTATAACTTACACACATAGAACCGACACCGTCGATGAGCCCGCGAATCCACATCCTTCCTGACGAGGTCGCCAACCAGATCGCAGCGGGGGAGGTCGTCGAGCGACCGGCCTCGGTCGTAAAGGAGCTCGTCGAGAACGCACTCGACGCGGGCGCGACCCGTATCGATGTGTCGCTCCGCAATGGTGGCAAGACGGAGATCCGCGTGGCGGACGACGGGTGCGGAATGGACCGGGAGGACGCACTTCTGGCCCTGGATCGTCACGCAACGAGCAAGATCCGCCAGGCCGAAGATCTGGCGTGCATCTCGTCGCTCGGCTTCCGGGGAGAGGCGCTCCCGTCGATCGCGGCGGTGAGCCGGTTCTCTCTGGAGACCGCCTCGGAGGACGGGGTCGGCACCGGGGTCCGGGCGGCCGGCGGGCGTGTCCAGGCCGCCGACGAGATCGCCCGCCGCAGGGGAACGACCGTCACCGTCACGAGGCTGTTCGGCCACGTGCCCGCGCGGGCCAAGTTTCTCAGAAGCGCGGCCGCGGAGACTCGCTCCGCGAGTGAAGCGGTGATCCTGCTGGCTCTGTGCAATCTGCAGGTGGGATTCAGCCTTCGGTCCAACGACCGAGAGCTGCTCTCCCTGGGTCCGGCCACGCTGCGCCAGCGGATCGGTCAGATCTGGGGCGAGGAGGAGGCCTCGTCGCTCATCGATCTGGATGGACCGGAAGGCGAGCACCGCGTGGCGGGGTTGATCCAGCGGCCGGACGAGGCCCGTACGGGCCGCCGCCGCTTCACCTTCGCCAACGGGAGGCCGTTCGTCGACCGGGGCCTGGGGCGCATGGTCGACGAGGCCTACCGGACGACGGTCGTCCCCGGGCTCCGCCCCGACTACTTCCTCCTCCTGAACCTGCCCGCCGAGTCCATGGACGTGAACGTTCACCCGGCCAAGACGGAGATCCGCTTTCGCGATCGCGAGCGGGTCGAGCGGATGCTCGTGGAGGCCGTGCGGGGACGGCTCGCCAGGATCAGCAGCACGCCACCCCTGGACCGCGCAGCGGAGTCGGCCGGGGTGGCTCGCCCACTGGAGCCGACCGGAGCAGCTCCTGCGACCACCGCGGCGGGAGACGGAGCGCCCGCGCTGGTGCGCGAGGGCTCGGCCCCGGACCAGTTCGCGCTCTTCATGACAGAGGTAGGCGGCGACGAGGAGTCGTCCGAGGCCGTCGAGATCATCCCTCTGGCGGCTCAGCTCCGGCCGGAGCTGTGGCAGCTGCACGACTCGTATATCCTCGCCGCCACCCGCAGGGGGCTGCTGATCATCGACCAGCACTCGGCGCACGAGCGGGTACTCTACGAGGAGACGATGCGGCGTTTCCGGGAGTCGGGGGGGGAGGCCCAGAGGCTGCTCTTTCCGCTTACGCTGACGCTGTCGCCCTCCGAGTACTCCGCCGCGGAAGAGCTGGCTCAGATGCTGGGCAGAGTGGGCTTCGAGATCGAGCCGTTCGGCGAGCGGACGGTGATCGTGCGTTCGAGTCCGAACCCTCACGAGCACTTCGATGCCGAGCGCTGCTTCCGAGATATGATCCACGAGCTCGCGGATGGCTCGCCGTTGGTCGATGCTGCCCGCAACCAGCACGAGCGAATCGCCAAGAGCCTCGCCTGCAAGGGCGCGATCAAGGCCGGCCAATCCCTCTCGCAGGAGGAGATGGCCGATCTCTTCGATCGGCTCTTCGCCACCGAGCTTCCGGGTCACGACGTCCATGGCCGGCCCACGATCGTACGGCTGACCCTGGAGGAGCTTGCCCGGCGGTTCGGCAGGACGTGAGCGCCGGCCCGCCCGTCGGCCTGGCGATCGTGGGAGCCACGGCCACCGGGAAGACGGGGCTGGCGATAGCCGTGGCCCGCGGCCTGAATGGCGAGATCATCGGCGTCGACAGCAGACAGGCCTACCGCGGCATGGCAGTGGGAACGGCCGCACCTGACCCCGCTGAGCTCGCGGCCGTACCGCATCACGGGATCGGCTTCCTGGAGGCCGTCCAGCCCTACAGCGCAGGCGATTTTGCGCGACGCGCCAGAGGGTGGATGCGGGAGATCGCCGGGAAGGGCCGAGTCCCGATCCTCGCCGGTGGCACCGGCTTCTTTCTCCACGCCCTTACGCATCCCGTTTTCGCGGAGCCGCCGATGGATCCGGCGCGGCGGGCCGAGCTCCGCCGCTGGCTGAGGTCGTTGTCGGTCGAGAAGGCGAGAGGTTGGTCGGAGAAGCTGGATCCCGAGTGGAGCAGCAACCTGGCCGTGCTCGACAGGCAGCGCGCGGCGCGTGCCATCGAGGTGGCGCTGCTCTCGGGACGTCCGCTCAGCTGGTGGCATGAGCGCGCCGAGCCGGCGGCCGCGCCGGTGTCGCTCATGGCATTCGGGATGGCCCTTCCGCCGGAGCTCCACCGAGAACGGATCCGCGGCCGCGTCGAGCGCCAGTTCGAGAAGGGCTGGCCGGCGGAGGTCGAGGCGCTCAGAGCCGCCGGCGTGCCGCCCGACGCCCCGGCGATGAACGCGGTCGGATACCGGGAGGTCGCGGCCTTATTGGACGGTGA
>JBDHFW010000213.1:0-4415 GCA_039590175.1 Gemmatimonadota bacterium
GCTCGTACCGCCGAGTAGGATACCGTGCACCCGAACCTCTCAACCAGGCCCCAGGCGAGATGTCGTGAAGCGATACGCGGCGTACGATCCGCCCGAGTACGTCAACTGGTCGCCGGACCCCGCGTTGCTTGGCCAGTACCGCAGAAAGATCGAGGAACAGCCCCAGCGGAAAGCCGCGGTGAGCGCTCTCTCCCCGGCGGACCTTCTCGCTCTCTACCGCGGCCTGCTTCGCTTCCGTCTGCACGACATCGCCCTCCAGCGTTGGGTCAAACAGGGCGTTCTCTCCAAAGCCTGGCTTGGAACCGGAGAGGAGGCCGTCACGATTGGTGCGGTGCACGCTCTGAGGCGTGAGGGCGAATCGGGCGACGTGGTTGGCCCGATGATCCGTAACGCGGGCGCCTGTCACGAAATGGGGATGTCGCTCGCGGACATGTTACGCGGGTATCTTGCCACCGCGGACTCTCCGACGCGAGGGAAGGATCTCCACGTCGGCGGCCTGCAGCACGGTATCGTCGCCCCCGTCAGCATGGTCGGCTCCCTGGCGGCCGTCATGAACGGATTCGCCCTCGCCTTCAAGAAACGGGGCGAGCCGCGGGTCGCCCTGACCTGGATCGGCGATGGGGCGACCAAGCACGGCGAGGTGCACGAGGCGCTCAATTTTGCGGCCGTTCAGCGACTGCCGGCCGTCTTCATCATCCAGAACAACCAGGTCGCCCTCGGCACGAGGTTGCGTCAGCATCATCTGGCCGCCGATTTCTACGGCTGGGGCCGGGCGTACGGCGTCACCCTCCTGGAGGTCGATGGCAACCACGTGCTGGATGTATACGCGGCGTGCCGTCTGGCGACGGAGCGTTGCCGAGCCGGCGAGGGGCCCGTCTTCATGGCGGCCGAGACGTTCCGGATGGGAGGTCACGCGACACACGACGTGCGGGAGGCGCGGCGGACGTTCGACTCCTCTCTCTTCGAGACCTGGGGACGGCGAGATCCGATCGGAATCTTCGAGGAGTATCTCGCAACCGGTCCGCCGCTGGCCGGCGGCGGAGAATCGGACCCGGCGGCGTGCGAGGCGCTCAATCGTCGGCTGCTCGAGGACGTGGAGCGGGAAGTCATCGCGGAAGTCGACCAGGCCGCCGAGGAGGCCTTGGCGAGCCGAAACGGTGGCATGCCGGCCCCGGAGGAGACGACGATGGACATCTACGCGGATCCATGCGAGGTGCTACGAAAGACATGAGCGGAACGGGTGATCGATTTGCGTGCGAGCTCGAGGTGGAGGGCCGCCCCTATCGCGCGACGGCGGCATGGAGGGGACCGGAGACGGGGTACGGGGTCCTCTACTTCTATCCCTCCGATGGGGCAGAGGGAGACCGAGGCGATCGGCGCGCGCTTCTCACGCCGGAGGTGAATCTCCGGACTTTGGGGGCATCGAGCCTGCTCCCGCTTTACGATGTGGGACGGCCGCTCACGGAGACGGAGCGTCGTTTCGCGGCTGCGGACGGTCGCCAGTGGCTGGCGCAGAGCCGCGGGCCGGTATGGGCCGGCCGCTCCGGGGCGGAAGGAGGATTCGGGATCCTTTTCACGAGCCTCGAGGGTGAGCCGGAGTCGCTGCGTGCAGCCGGCGGACATGTCGGCGAGATGTCCGAGGAGGAGCTTTCAGCGCTGTGGCGCGGGGCGGCGCAAAGCCCGGCCGCGGCGGACGGCTCTGCGAAGGAACCCGACGAGCGAGCTCCGAAGCAGGCCGACGAGCCCGCGTGAGCGAGCCGACCGATCCTGATCCCGTTCGCGTCTTCGTCTACTTTGACTATTCCTGTCCCCACTCCTATCTGGCCGTCACCCTGCTGGAGAGGGCGGCATCTACGACACCGCTGCGGGTGGTCTGGCGGCCCCTGGAGACCAGGTCCGAGATCGGCGCCGAGGGCCTGGCGATAGCCCCTGTCGACACGCGGTCGGGAGCGGAAGGGGAGGACTCCGCCGATCCCGACTGGTCGGAGCTCGGCGAGAGGGCCGCCGAGCTGGGCGTGCCCCTGTATCGGCCCGAGAAGTGGCCGGCCACCGGCGCAGCGCTGCAGGCGTCGGAATTCGCTCGAGATCTATCAGAGGAGGCTCATCGCAGGCTCCACCGATCGATCTTCCGTGCCCACTTCGTCAGAGGGATGGACATCGGACGGGTCGATCATCTTCTCCAGCTGGCCACGGAGGAGGGGATCGACACCGAAGCGCTGGCGGCGGCGCTGGAAGATGGCCGCTACCTGGAGGAGCTGGCGAGAACGGAGTCCGAGGCGGAGCGATACGGCATCCACCAGACACCGGTCTTCCTGTTTGGGCGCTTCAAAGTGGTGGGTGCGGCTCCCATCGAGGTCCTGTTGGAGGCAGCGCGGCGAGCGGTCGGCGACTGATAGGAGCGGTCAGGAGGGGTCTCCGCCGCTGAGCGCGGCGCGGGCCGACCTCACAACGGTTGTCAGAGTGTTCCCATCCCTCGGATACGTTGCGAATCCGAGGCGGCCACGGTCCGACCAGGCACCCCTCCGCGCGAGAAGGCCGACCAGGCGCTGAGCGATCACCCGCGCTCCCTCGGCCGACGTCTCGGGGAGGCCGACGGCGAACAGGTCACTCCCATAGCGGCCCACGAGGTCGAACTCGCGCAGGTTGCTCAGCAGAATCCGACCGGCTCGACGGTCCACCTCCACTCCCGCATCGAGAAGCAGAAGCGAAAAGGAGCGCTCGAAGCGACGGCATCGCTTCAGCTCCGCTGCCGAGGCCACATCGAAGGCCTCGCGCGGATAGATCTCGTCGATCGGCCGCCCCGATCGTCCGTCCCCCCTCTCAGCGACCGGCTGAGCCTCGGCGACCGGCTGAGCCTCGGCGACCGGCTGAGCCTCGCCCACCGGCGGCTCCGGCGCTGCGACGGTCGGACGCGGAGCGGAGACAGGGGGCTCGGGTGGCTCGCTGGTGAGATCGGGGGCCGGATGCTCTCCTCCACGAGGTGCGTCTGGCCGGGAACGCCGCTCCTGCGGTATCGGCAGGTCCTGGTGTGGCGGCGTCTCACGCCGGGTCGGCTCCCGGCTCGGAAGCGTCGAAGGAGGAGTCTCTCCGAGATTCAGGACATCCTGAAGCGCATCGTGAAGCGATTCCAGCAGGTGCATCGCCTCATCGAGGCGTGACGGCGACAGGGCTCCCGACTCAGCTCGGCGGTCGCGAGGTGGACGTTCCGCCGCGGCTCGCGGATCGGCCGCGTACACCGATCGGACGTCCTGGTCGGTGCGGCGAGAGGGGGCGAGATCGAGCTCCAATTCGGTCTCCGGCTGGTCATCCGTTCCGAGAAGGAGCTCGAGAGAGCGAAGCTGAGACAGCCCGGCCTCCAGAATGGCGTCCAGCGCGGGGAGCCGCTCGGGATCACGGTCCACCTGGAAGCGATGCCACTCCGACACGAGTCTCTGCAGAACGGTGTCGAAGAGGCCGCCTGGCTCGCCGAACTTTCGGGCAAGTGCGGGCGCGACCTCGTGACCCATGAGTCTCCGGTCTCTACTTCCGTTGGTTTCGGGCCGCCAAAGCCGGGACGGCTGCTATCCTCGAAACCTACCTCTTGGCGCGGGATGCCCGAAAGATCCGACCGCGGTAGGTTGCTCGCTGTCGGTCGCACCTGGGCGGCCTCGACGATCACCTGGAGCGACTCTCCTTGCTACGAGCGACCTTTCTGGGCACGGCCTCGGCCCGGCCCACGGTACGGCGAAACGTCTCTTCCATCGCGGTGCAGCGAGAGGGGAGTCTGTTTCTCTTCGACTGCGGCGAAGGTACCCAGAGGCAGATGATGCGCTTCGGCGTCGGGTTCACCGTCGAGGCGATCTTCGTGACCCACCTCCACGCCGACCACTATCTGGGCATCACCGGCCTCCTTCGAACGATGACGCTGCAGGATCGTACCGAGCCGATAGAGATCTGGGGACCGCCGTCCAGCAAGGAGAAGCTGTCTCTGGTCGTGGAGCTCGGCGGCGATCGGATCGGCTTCCCGGTGCACGTCCGGGAGCTCGCTCCAGGCGAGGAAATCTCCCGGGACGGCTACGCGATCCGCGCTTTCCGGACGAAGCACTCCTCCGAATCGATGGGCTTCACCCTCGAAGAGGAGCGGCGGCTGGGCCGCTTCGACGTGGACAGGGCGCGCGAGATCGGCGTCCCCGAGGGGCCGATGTTCGGCGCTCTCCACCGCGGGGACCCCGTGGAGCTCCCCGACGGCCGAGTCGTGCGTCCGGACGACGTCGTCGGATCGCCGCGGGCCGGGCGCAAGCTCGTCTATACCGGAGACACCGGGCCGGACAAGACAGTGGTGGAGGCGGCCGAACAGGCCGACCTGTTGATTCACGAATCCACGTTCAGTCGCGACGAGAATGAGCGGGCGCGCCGAACCGGGCACTCGACGGCTG
>JBDHFW010000214.1:0-4409 GCA_039590175.1 Gemmatimonadota bacterium
GCCCCAGCCGTAGTTGTTGCCGACCGTTTGCAGGCTCTGCTTCTGCTCGACGCTGGCGTGCCACGCGATGTCGAAGTCGGGGTCGGACGTCACCTCCTGGAACCCCTTCGCCTGGAGCGCCCGGTTCACGGCGGTCTTCACACGACCCTCGATGATCGAGTTGTACACCTTCGGGTTCTTCGCCTCGGCCGGGACTTTCTCGACCCAACGATAGGTGCGCAGGGTCGTGAAGTTGGCGCTCGGATCGTAGTCGGACCTGTATGTGGTTCCGCTGCAGCCGATCAGGCTCAGCGCCACCGCCCCGAAGGCGATCGCCTTCATTCCCTTCATATTGCCCTCAACGCTTAGGGTTGAATCTCTAGTGTCCCAGTATTCGGTGCCGTTGGTTTCGGTCGCGTCTGCATACCAAAACGCCGGGCGTGCCAATACTAGGGCGGCATCGGACGCCGGGCGAGAGATGCGGCTACGGTGAGAGCCAGAGCTTGAGGGCGAAGGCGACGATCGCCACGGTCATCACGCGTTTCACCCACCGGTCTCCCTTGAGAACGGTGAGTCGCACCCCGACCAGGCCGCCCAGGAAGTTGCCGGCGGCGAGCGCGAAGCCGGCGGTCCAGGCCACTTTGCCTCCAAGCCCGAAGATGAGAAGCGTGATCGGGATGTAGGTCAGAACGAGCAGTACCTTGAGGGCGTTGCCTCGAACGAGGTCGAGGCCCGCGAGCGTCGTAACGGCCAGGATCAAGAAGCCGACCCCGGCCTGGACGAAGCCCCCGTAGAGCCCCACCATGACGAAGCCCGTTACCACGGCTGCGCGGTGCCCGCCCTGCCGTGCGACGTCGCTCTCGTCGCCGCCGCGGCCGAGGGGGTTCCAGAGGACCCAGATGGCGAAAGCCACCATCAAGCCGGCCAGGAGCCTCTGGAAGGCCTCATCGCCGATCTTGAGGGCGGCCCAGGAGCCGATCACGGCGCCGATGATCGCAGGCGGTGCCGCCACGGCCAGCCACCTCCATTCCACGACCCGGTGCCTATGGAAGCCCCACACGGCGCCCACGTTCTGAACGAGGATAGCCACCCGGTTGGTGCCGTTGGCGACGGTGGGCGGTAGGCCGAGGAAGATCATGAGCGGCAGCGTGAGGAAGGAGCCGCCGCCCGCGATGACGTTCAGCGTGCCCGCCACGGCTCCGACGGCGAATAGACTCGCGTACTCCCACCACTCTCCGGCCAAGCGCGCCTCTCCGGTCTGGGGCGACAGATCGACCTGGCAACCCGCTCCTCGCGCTCCAATTTCCTCCCGTCTTACGGGCGAGCACAACACGGGATCGACGGCGGGCCCGTCGGCGGGTGCCGTCGCTGGGCCCGTCGGCGTCGGACCAGGAGCCGAGGAACCGGTCCGGACACGGGCTTGTTCTGCTAGTCGACGGGCCTGGAATGCGGCGCTCGAGCCGGATCGTCCGGTCGAAAACGGGAGATGATTCGCACATGCAAGTTCGCCGACATGCGATCCTGGCCGCCTGCGCTGCTGGTTTGGTGCTGACGGCTTGTGGACCGCCGGACGGACGAGAGGCCGGGGACGAAGGGGGCGATGATGGGAAGGCCGTGGTCGCGGCAGAGAGGGCCTCAGCTCCGTTCGCGGAGACGGGCCGATGGGTCGGAGAGACGGCTGCGGGGACGTCTGTCGTCGTTACGACGGCGAACCCGCCGATGCGGCCCGGACCGATCTCACTGCACATCCAGGTCCAGAACCCCGGGCTGGAGCTGCTTCCCGTCAGTGTGGATGTCGTCGCGCCGAGCATGCCTATGCACGGGATCACGCGCTTCGACGCGGAGGCCATATCCGCCGAGGAGTATCTCGTCGAGATGGAGCTTCCCATGGAGGGCCGTTGGCTGGTCTACGTGAACCTGGACTTCGGTGTCAACGCGGCTTCGTTAGAGATCGACATTCCGAACTCGAAGGGAGCCAGTCACGGGAACCACGATTCGCCGCAGCCGGAGGAAGAGGCAGGGACGGCGACCAATCATCACCATTCGTGAGGAGGATTGAATGAAGAAGCTAGCTTTCGGAATCGTGGCGCTGGGTTTGCTCGGCGCGCGCCCGGCCGTCTCGCAGGAGATGAAGATGGAGATGGCCGAGGGCGAGGACGTGGAGTTCACGGCTCAGGTCGTCGACCTATCGTGCAAGGTCGTCTACGATCTGAGCGGCGAAGAGCACCGCATGTGTGCCCAGGTGTGTGCCGACAACGGAATACCCCTCGGCCTCGTAGCGGACGGTAAGCTCTACGTGCCCGTGAGCAAGGCGATGCCGGGCACGGGAGCGAACGAGCAGCTCAAACCTCTTGCCGAGAAAGAGGTGAAGGTGAAGGGGAAGGTGATCGAGCGCGGCGGCTTGAACACGATCATCATCGAGAGCATCGGGGTGGTCTAACCGAATGGCGATGACCCAGATTCGTCATTCCGTGCGAGGCCGGGGGTTAGCCCTCGGCCTCGCGCTCTTGCCCTTTGCGCTGTCGAGCTGTAGGGGCGACGGCCGGCCCGTGGCGGAGCCCAACGAGAAGTACGTGGAGCCGTCGGTCCTCGAGGTCGGCGGCTACCGGGTCGTGGAGAACGAGGCGCCGCGGGAGCTGGTCATCACCTACGAGGAGATGCGCTCGCGCGAGCTGCGGCCTCTCTTCCTCGGGGACGTTGCCGCGGCACCCCTTCCAACTGGAGGGGCCGCGTGGGCCGACACGGAGGGGGCTCGCGTGATCCTCTTCGATCGTTACGGTGTGGTAGCAGGCGTCCTGCAGGGAGCGGCCCCGAAGGGACGGCTGCTGGCGGGACCGGTGAGCGTAGCCGCGGACGAGCGGGGCGTGCTGGCCGTGGAGCCCGACGGTTCGGCGCTTCTGTTCGTGGATGGGCAACCCGTGGTCTGGCTGGAGCCCGTTCTTCCCGGGCCCATAGGCGGCAGCAGCCGTGCCGGCAGCGCGGGCGCCCGCACGTTCATGGAGTTTGCGTTGGCGCCGGTAGGTCCTGAGGAACCGCTCCTCTGGGTCATCCCTCCGGACGGCGGACCGGCGAGGCCGGTCGGACATGTGAAGGTGCCCGAGAACGGCCTGCTGGGGCAGCTCGCCAACTCCGGCTGGGCTGCGTTGGCGCCGGATGGAGCGACCTATTTCGCGTCGGCGCTCGAGCCCGAGCTCAGGCGGTTCGACGCCGAAGGCGAGCTGGAATGGGTCAGTCGTTGGCCCACTCCGACGCCAGTTCCCGAGCCTCGTTTCGTGGCCGAGGCCGGATCGGTGAGTCCGAAGTTCACGGTCGTGCAGCGCGGATTGGTGCTCGGACCGGACGATCTCGCCTACGTTCTGGCCAGCCCGGAGCCGGGCGCCGAGACGAGGCGACTGCTCGCGTTCGACGACCGCGGAGAGCTGGTCCGGTGGGCCCGTGTGCCCGCCGGCGGAGCCATTTTCGCGGACCGGAACGGACGGATCTTCTCGATCCCTCTCGCCGAGGCGCTGTCGCGCTCTCCAGCCTCGACGCGAGCGAACTTCCCGTCGTTCAAGCTCCCGGCGCTCGGCCGGGAGGAGGTCGTGGATCTCGAGAGCTACCGCGGCCGGGTCGTAGTCGTGAACTTTTGGGCGAGCTGGTGCGCTCCGTGTCGAAAGGAGATGCCGCTCCTGGATGCCTTCGCGGCGGAGCTGAACCCGTCCGAAGCCGTGGTCCTCGGCTTGAACGAGGACGTGCGCCCCTCGGATGCGCTGAAGTTCCTCGAGGGGATCGGCGGCGTCTCGTACGCGAGCGCCGCCGGCGAGGGGCGTCTGCGAGACCGGTATGACTACCGCGGCCTTCCCTACACGATCGTCCTGGATCGAGAACTGCGGATCGTGAAGAGCTTCTATGGCTTCGGCCGTTCCATCGACCCGATTCGCGACGTCGTGCTTGCCGAATTGGCGTCGGTCGCTCCGCCCGGGGGTTGAGCGGTGGTGCCGCCTATCCGAGGTTGACGAACGCCGCCGAAGCGGCGGAGGAGGGCCGGTAATGCCGAATCAGGACAGAGAGGCACGATGCGAGTTGGATGGAGACGGTGGAAGCGGGCTCTGACCGCCCCCGCAGCACTGCCTGTCGTGAGCATCCTGGCGAGCGGCGCCCTGCAGGGTCAGGAAGCGGCCGACTTCGACATAGATCGCGCCTACCAGGTGGACTCGACCGTCTACGTCCCCTTCCGGGTGGAGACGACGCGGCCGTTGCTCAGGGCGCTCGAGGAAAGCGAGCTCGACGGGCAGACGTCGCTCCTCGTCATGGATCATCCCGAAGCCGGCCGGCTGGCGCTGGTGACCGACCAGATGGCCTACCACCACGTGGCCCAGGGCGAGATCGCGGGCGAGCCCTGGATGGTGAGCTTCTGAGTGGCCTGCAACACGGGGGTCAGTTTGACTCCC
>JBDHFW010000215.1:0-4392 GCA_039590175.1 Gemmatimonadota bacterium
CCTCGGTCGCTTTTCCGATTCGCTCGGTGGCAACTGACCGGGGACACGGCGCTGGGCGCCGGGCCTCACACAGTGGCGGGGCCGCGTCGGCTCATCCGACTTCCGTTACCGCCTATCCATGTACGAGGTACTGCCGCAGGGTACGCCGGAAGCGGCGCGCACCGCAAGCCTTCTCGGGTGCCGAGTTTTCTACCTGTACACCTGTACAGGTAGAGGTGCGGTGGTGCGTGCGGTGGGCCGCCAAGGAGCCACGCCGGACGACCGACGACGTGGCGTCCGGCCGGACGGTCAGGGCTTGAAGCGCCCGAAATCCTCGGGGTTCAGCCCCTTGAGGTAGTCGCGCAGCTCTTCTCCGTTAGCCGCTTCTTCGCCCGGCTGGGACGCTTCCTCGGCTCCGACGGCTTCGGAACCCTCGAAGGCCGCCTCGTCGAAGCCGGCCTCTTCGATCTCCATGGCCGTGAGCTCGAGCAGCTCGTCATCGGCGAAGATCGGCGCCCTCGACCGTAGGGCGAGGGCGATGCTGTCGCTGGGCCGCGAATCCACGGAGATGAACTCACCGTTACGCCGGAGGATGAGCGAGGCGTAGTAGGTGTTCTCGATGACCTTCGTGATGATCACCCTCACGAGCTCGCTTCCGAGGCCGCGAACGATCGTCATCAGCAGGTCGTGCGTGAGGGGGCGGGAGAACTTGACCCCGGCGAGCTCCATCGCGATCGCGCTGGCCTCGCCCGGGCCGATCCAGATCGGAAGGAGGCGCTCGCCCTCGTTCTCCTTGAGGATGACCACGGGCGTGTTGGAGGACTTGTCCAGCCCCAGACTCGCCACACTCACTTCGGTCATTCCGTTCGTGTCGGCCATGCCCTCGCCCCCGCCGAGAATCGGCTACCGCGTCCCGGACCCGTCAGGTCCCCTGGTCCCACGAGGAGAGGTAGCGCTCCTGCTCAGCCGTCAAGAAGTCGACTTCGACGTTCATGGAGGCCAACTTCAAGCGCGCGATCTCACGGTCCAGATCCACCGGGATGCGGTGCACTTCGGCTGTCAGCGCCGCGCCGTGTCGCTGTAGATACTCCGCCGCCAGGGCCTGGTTCGCGAAGGACATGTCCATGACGCTTGCGGGATGGCCCTCGGCGCTGGCCAGGTTGATCAGACGGCCTCGGCCCAGTAGCACGATCCGCCGTCCGTTCACGAGGTACTCCTCGACATACGGGCGCAGCTCCTGCGGACCCTCTTCCGCCGCCTCTTCGAGTGCCGGAATGTCGATCTCGACGTCGAAGTGGCCCGAGTTGGCCACGATGGCTCCGTCCCGCATGGCCTCGAAGTGCTCCCGCCGGATTACGCCGATATCGCCGGTCAGCGTGATGAAGAGATCTCCCTGGGAAGCAGCTTCCGCCATCGGCATCACGCGGAAGCCATCCATGGTGGCCTCCAGCCCCCGCAGCGGATCCACCTCCGTGACGATCACCTTGGCGCCGGCGCCTCGCGCGCGTGTGGCCACGCCGCGGCCGCACCAGCCGTAGCCCGCCACGACGACCGTCGAGCCGGCGAGAAGCAGGTTCGTGGCCCGGAGAATCCCGTCCAGCGTGGACTGGCCGGTTCCGTAGCGGTTGTCGAACAGGTGCTTGGTGTAGCTGTCGTTGACCGCCATCACGGGGAAGCGCAGAACACCGTCCGCCGCCATCGCCCGCAGGCGGATGATGCCGGTCGTCGTCTCCTCGGTCGAACCGAGTACGTTCTGGAGGATCGTGTCCAACTGCCCGGCCGGCAGGCCCGTGCTCCACTCCCGGATGCCGGGGGCCAGATCGTCGTAGCGATCCAGCGCCAACATATGGATCGCCCCCACCAGGTCCGCGCCGTCATCCATCGTGATGCTCGGTTGGTGAGCCAGCGCGGCTCGGATGTGATCGTAATAGCTGTCGTTGTCCTCGCCCTTTACGGCAAAGGTCTTGATGTCCCGCGTGACCAGGTAGGCCGCCACGGGATCCTGCGTGGAGAGCGGATTGGAAGCGCACAGCAGCACATCGGCGCCGCCCTCCTGCAGCGTGAGCATCAGGTTCGCCGTTTCGGTGGTCACGTGAAGGCAGGCGGACAATCGTACGCCCTCCAGCGGCCGCTCCGCCGCGAATCGCTCACGGATCTGCCTGAGCACCGGCATGAACCGCTCGGCCCACTCGACCCGAAGCCGGCCGGCCTCGGCCAAGCCCAGATCCGCCACGTCATGCTGTATGGTCGTTGTCTCGGTCATCTCGATCCTCACACATCTCTTTGTGAATCTCTAAGAATAGTCTCGCGGCAGACTGGCCGCCGCCTCCATGGCCGCCGCCTCCATGGCCGCCGCCTCGATGGCAGCGGATCGCCGCGACTCGACCGAACCCTCAGACGCACGCTTTCAGATCGTCCACCCGGTCGGTCTTCTCCCAGCTGAAGCCGCCATCGTCGTCGGGCACGCGGCCGAAGTGGCCGTAGGCGGCGGTACGCTGGAAGATCGGCCTTCGCAGGTTCAGCTCCTGGATGATCCGCAACGGCTGGAGATCGAACACTCTCTCGACGCACTTCTCCAGCTCGGCATCGGGCGCCACCCCGGTGCCGAACGAGTTCAGCATGATCGACACGGGCTCCGCCACGCCGATCGCGTAGGCCAGCTGGATCTCCGCGCAGCGCGCCAGGCCCGCCGCAACGATGTTCTTGGCCACCCAGCGGGCGGCGTAGCTCGCGGAACGATCCACCTTTGTCGGATCCTTACCGCTGAAAGCCCCCCCGCCGTGGCTCCCCACACCACCGTAGGTGTCGACGATCACTTTGCGTCCGGTGACGCCGGCGTCTCCCTGGGGACCACCGATCACGAAGCGCCCGGTCGGGTTAATGTAGCAGCGGAGGGAGTCGGAATCGCACATATTCGACGGCAGCACCGGATCGATGACCTCCCGCCGGATCCCCTCCTCCAGCTGCTCCTTCGGAACGTCCGGGTGGTGCTGCGTGCTGATGACGACGGCGGTCACCCGCTTCGGAGACCCGTCCTCGTACTCGACCGTCACCTGAGACTTCCCGTCCGGACGAAGCCAGTCGAGAATGCCCTGCTTGCGGGCTTCGGACAGCCGAAGGGTGAGGCGATGGGCGAGCGAGATCGGCAGGGGCATCAGGCTCTCGGTCTCGTCGGTCGCGTAGCCGAACATCATGCCCTGGTCTCCGGCACCGCCGGAATCCACGCCCATGGCGATGTCCTGCGACTGTCTGTCCATCGACACGAGAACCGCGCAACTGTCGCAGTCGAAGCCGAGCGCAGGATCGTCGTACCCGATGCGTCGAATGGTCTCGCGCACGACGTCGGGGAGATGGACGGATGCCGAACTCGTCACCTCTCCCGCGATGAGGGCGAGGCCGGTGGTCACCAGGGTCTCGCACGCCACCCGGGAGACCTCATCCTGCTCGAGCATGGAGTCCAGCACCGCATCGGAGATCTGGTCCGCGACCTTGTCGGGATGACCCTCCGTAACCGATTCGGATGTGAAGAGATGTATCCTCGGCGTCATTTCGTCCTTAAGCCCACTTTTGAGCCCGATGTGAGCCCGCTCGAGGCCAATGCCAGGCCCGTCCCGGGTTTCGCGGCAAGAAACGCGCGTGAAGGTACCCGACCTTCAAACGACTGACAAGCGATCCAGATGCCCCTCTCCTTCGGGCAGAATCTCGTCCAGATAACGACCGACCGGGCGTCGGATGTCCCGGGGCCGGTCGCCGTCCTCGAGTCGCGTCGCGATCTCGGCCAGGTCAGAGGCGGAGACGGCCAGGACCGCCTCTTTGACCTCCGGATGAGCGGGTGGCGGGAGACTGAAGGTTCGATACCCGAGTCCGATGAGCGCGGCGACTCCCACCGGATCCTCGGCCAGGTCGCCACAGACGCTCACCGAGACGCCCTCCTCTTCCGCCGATCGGGCCAGGCGGCGATACATCCGGAACAAGGCCGGGTGCAGCGGATCAAACAGGTCCACCAGGCGAGCGTTGCCGCGATCCACGGCGAGGGTGTACTGAGTGAGATCGTTGGTTCCGAGGCTGAGAAAGTCCACGTGCGGCGCCAACCGGTCCACGGTTTCCAGGGCGGCCGGGGTCTCGATCATGATCCCGAGCGGCACATCGGGAGCCAGGCCGGCGTTCAGGGAGGCGCGCACCTCGTCCAGCATCTCGCGGGTGCGCAGGATCTCATCCGGCGAGATGATGAAGGGTAGGAGGATCCGCACCCGGCCGTGCTCCGCGGCTCGCACCGCCGCGCGCAGCTGATTGCGGAAGAGGTCGGGAAGGTCGAGGCACACCCGGATGGCGCGCCAGCCGAGGTATGGATTCTCCTCCATCGGCATCGGCAGGAAGATCGGGAACTTGTCGCCGCCGATGTCGAACGTGCGC
>JBDHFW010000216.1:0-9480 GCA_039590175.1 Gemmatimonadota bacterium
TCTGGGCGACCAGGACGCGATCGAGGTCATGTGCCGGGAGTCTCCGGAGGTCGTGTACGAGCTCGAGCACATGGGCCTTCCTTTCAGCCGTACCGAGGACGGGAGGATCGCCCAGCGCCGCTTCGGCGGTCACACCAGCAACTTCGGCGAAGCGCCGGTCCGCCGCGCCTGTTACGCGGCGGATCGCACGGGCCACATGATCCTGCAGACCCTGTATCAGCAGTCGATCAAGCACGACGTCCAGTTCTTCGACGAGTTCCAGGTCGTCGACCTTCTCATCGAGGACGGCTCCTGCCGGGGCGCGGTCGCCCTGAACATCGCGACCGGCGAGCTGCACGTCTTTCGTTCCAAGGCGCTCGTGCTCGCCACAGGCGGCTACGGCCAGGTCTGGGAGATCACGAGCAACGCGGTCACTCTTACGGGTGATGGCATGTTCCTCGTGGCCCGCCGCGGCGTTCCGCTCGAGGACATGGAGTTCTACCAGTTCCACCCCACGGGCATCCGCCGGATGGGCATCCTCATCACGGAGGGAGTGCGTGGGGAAGGGGGGATCCTGAGGAACCACGATGGGGAGCGCTTCATGGAGCTCTACGCCCCCAACCTCAAGGATCTGGCGAGCAGAGACGTCGTTTCTCGCGCGATCTACAAGGAGATACGCGCGGGGCGGGGGATCAACGGCGAGCGGTACGTTCACCTGGACGCCACCCAGCTGGGTGCCGAGGTGATCGAGAACAAGCTCCCCGAGATCGCCGATTTCTGCCGCACCTATCTCGGCATCGACCCGGTCACCGAGCCGATCCCGATTCAGCCAACGGCTCACTACGCCATGGGGGGAGTCCCGACGGATGTGAACGGCGGGGTCGTGGGCATGCAGGGAGAATCGGTCCGGGGCCTTTACGCGATCGGTGAGTGTGCCTGCGTCTCGGTGCACGGGGCGAACCGTCTCGGCACGAACTCACTGGTCGACCTCGTCGTCTTCGGGCGTCGCGCCGGCGTCGCCATGGCCGAGTACTGCCGGGGAGCCAATCTGGAATCGACGGGAGAGGACCCGGCCGGCCGCGCGCGCGAGGAGCTGGAGGACCTGTTGTCGACGGCGGGCAAGGACGGGGAGAACGCCGCGGAGATCCGCCGGGAGATGAAAGAGCTCATGATGGACAACGTCTCCGTCTTCCGCACGAAGGAGCTCCTGAGCGAGGCCAAGGTGAAGCTGAAGGAACTCCGGGAACGTGCCGATCGGATCGCGATCGACGATCCGAGTCGCGCCTTCAACCTGGACCTGACCGACGCTTGGGAAACCAGGGGCATGGTCGAACTCGCGCAGATCACCACCGAGTGCGCCCTCAACCGGACAGAGAGCCGCGGCGCACACTCGCGCGAAGACTATCCCGACCGCGATGACGAGAACTGGTTGAAGCACACCCTCGCGGTCGCTCGAAACGGCGCGAGCGAGATCGGCTACAAGCCCGTCAGCATCACGCGCTTCGAGCCCAAGGAGCGGGTGTACTGATGCGGGTGACGTTCAAGGTGTACCGGTATCAGCCGGAGATCCGAGAGGACTCCTACTTCGACTCCTTCGAGTTCGACGCGGAGCCGACAGACCGGGTGCTCGACGGGCTCAACCACATCAAGTGGCACATCGATGGGACCCTCACGTTGAGGCGCTCCTGCCAGCACGGCATCTGCGGCTCGGACGCACTCCGCATCAACGGCGCGAATCGGCTCGCCTGCAAGGTGCTGATCGGCGACGTGGGCTCGAAGATCAAGGTCGAGCCGCTGATGGGCTTCACGGTGATCAAGGATCTGGTGGTCGACATGGACCGGTTCTTCAGCCACTACCGGTCCGTGATGCCCTACTTCGTCAGCGACGAGGCCCCACCCGACCGCGAGCGTCTCCAGTCCGTCGAGGCGAGGGACGCCTACGATGACACGACCAAGTGCATCCTCTGCGCGGCCTGCACGACGTCCTGTCCGTCGGCCTGGTCGAATCCGGACTTCCTCGGTCCCGCGGCGATCGTCCAGGCGCATCGCTTCATCTTCGACAGCCGCGACGAGGGATCGGAGGAGCGCCTGGCGACCCTTGCGCAACGGGATGGCGTCTGGCGTTGCCGCACGGTCTTCAACTGCACCCGTGCGTGCCCCAAGGAGATCCAGATCACCAAGGCGATCGGGGAGGTCAAGAAGGCGATCGTAGCCGACCGCTCCTAGGTGATCGGCAGCTCGGTCTCGTGAAGAGGCCGGGTGACGGACACCGCCGTCACTTCCGCCAGATCCAGCGTGCGCGGCTCGTCGACGGGCTCCCACATCGGATCCCACACCGTCTGCACGACCGGACGCATCAGGTTCGTGGGATTCGTGTTGACCACGCGGCCGATCTCCCCCGTGCTCAGCATCACGAAGCTGTCGAGCGGGAAGGCGGAGATCTCGTCTACCAGGGCGGCCACGACGTCCCCGGAGAGGGACTCGTCCCGCAGGCCCACGACCTGTTCCAGGGCTTCATACGACGTGAACAGAGAGCGATAGGTGCGCGGATGCGAGAAGGCCTCGAACACATCCGCGACGGCTATGACCCTCGCCAGGCCATCGATTTCCTCGCCGGACAGACCCGCCGGATAGCCCTGTCCGTTCATCCGCTCGTGCTCCTGGGCGACAGCGAGCCTTAGCCACTCGTACCCTTCACCGAGCCGTCCGATGATCTCGGCGCCGTGGTCAGGGTGCTGACGGACGAGCTCCCACTCATCGTCCGAGAGCTTCCCGGCCTTGAGAAGCAGGCGCTCCGGCAGACGCGCCATCCCGATGTCGTGCAGAAGCCCGGCCTGTATCGCGCGGAGCACCCCATTGACGCCCCAGCCGAGGCCCATGGTGATCTTCCCCGCCAGGAGCGCCACGTTCGCGCAGTGGAGCGGGAGCTCGAAGCGCTCGTAGGGCTCCAGCGCCATCAACAGCAGACGGTTGCTCTGAAGCAGGGATGTGTGGATCCTCTCGGCAAGGATGCGAGCCTCGGCGACTTTCGGCTTGCGTCCGGCAGCCGCATCGGCCAACACCCCCTCCACGTAGCGGCAGGACTCCGAGTACAACACGCGGCTCTTGAAGAGGGAAGGCGCCCTCGCCAGCACGCGGGGAGCCTCCTCACCCGACGCCTCCGCTCTTGCGGCCTCGACGCCGGAGGGCACCCCGGCATTCAGCAGATCCCCACAGAGCACGGCTAGCGTCTGGGCCCGAAACGGCCAGGCCAGGCAGTGCTCGACGGCAGCCGGAATCGTGTCATGCCCAAAGCCGCCATCCAGGAGCAGAATGGTCGGGACAGCTCCAAGCTCGAGGAGGAAGCTCTCGATCGAGAGCCGGTCGTTGGCCGCGTCGAGGACACAGATGACCTCGGTGCCACCGGCAGCGGCTTGCGCCTCGCTCGGGTCCGCGGTAGCCACGACCGACGCCCGCGCCTCGAGTCGACTCAGGGCTTCGCGCACGGCTTCATCTCGTCCGTCGTCGCCCGACAGCAGGGCCACGACGAGAGGAAGATCATCATGTGCCGTAACCATCTCACCATCCATCACTTCAGACAAGCCTCCTGACCTGGTTTACGAGGAGCCGGCCCGGGAGCCGGCCCGCAGCCATCCTCCTTCGCCAAGACCGTGCCCCTGCCTCACGAGCACCACGAGGGCATCACCGACGCTCCAGGATCGGGCGCATCTCCCTGACTGTCAACGACATCCGGGCACCGGGCCTGTTCGCACCTGAATCCACCGCCAGGTATCTTTCATCAACGAGGCCTTGCAGTAAAGGGAATTCTGCGGGATTCAGGGCAAATGAGCCGAACATTTTTCGCCATCGGGGCCTCGTTCGCCTTCCTCGCCGTCGGGGCCGGGGCTCTCGGGGCGCACGCCATGAGAGATCGACTCGCTCCGGATCTTCTGGCGGCCTGGGAGACGGGCGCGCGCTACGGACTCTATCATGCCATGGCGCTTCTCATCCTCGCCCTGGCGATGAGCCGTTGGCCGGGATCTCTCTGGACCACCTCCGGCTGGCTCTTCGTAGCCGGCTCTCTCCTGTTCTCGGGAAGCCTCTTCACCCTCGCGCTGACGGGCGTGCGATGGCTGGGTGCCATCACCCCGATCGGAGGAGCCTGCCTTCTCCTTGGCTGGCTCGCTGCCGTCGCTGCGGCCTGGCGGAACGTCGCGGGGCCGGCCTAGCAGGTCGCTAGAGACGCGGCGGAGTCACGCCGCGTTGGGCCTGGTACTTTCCCTTCTTGTCGCTGTAGCTCACCTCGCACGGCTCATCCGACTCGAAGAACAGAACCTGGGCGATCCCTTCGTTCGCATAGATCCGGGCGGGCAGGGGGGTCGTGTTGGAGATCTCGAGCGTCACGAAACCCTCCCACTCCGGCATACTCCACCGATCTGGCGAGCGCGAAGGAGTTGGGGGGGATGAGACACACGTTCCCTTCGTATTCGACGAACGAGCGCTCGTCGAACGCCTTGGGGTCTACGACGGGCGAGAGGGCGTTGTGAAAGATCCGGAATTCGTCCGCCACCCGCATGTCATAGCCGTAGCTGCTCAACCCGTAGGAGATCACGTCCGTCCTGACCTGCTTCTCCTCAAAGGGCTCGATCATGCCCTGGCTGGTCGCCATCTCGCGAATCCACCGATCGCTCTTGATACTCATTCCCCGTTCAGCCTTCCTTTGTTGGGCTCGACCCTACACTTCGCGAGGTCGTAGGAGGGAAGCCCAAGCGGCTCCGCGACCTCGCGAATAGCCTCGCAGACGAGATCCGGCCGCTCATCCGGCACGGCGTGGCCCGCCCGGGCCGCCACCACGTACGAGGCGCCAAGGAGGTCCGCCAGCCGCGCCGTATCCGCGATTTTAATCCGGCGGTCGTGGGCTCCGGCCAGGACCAGAGTCCGTACTCTCGCGACGGGCAGCCACGAGAGCAGCTCGTCGGGGTGCCAATCCGTCACGATCGCCAACAGCGCCCGCGCCCGAACCTCCGAGGCATAAGGCGCCGAGTACTTTTCGACCAGATCCGGGTCCACGTCGGCTGCCGGCCCCAGCACTCGGCGTTCGAGGATAAACCGAGTCACAGGTTTCCGAAAGCGGGAGAGCGCGGCGGCGGCGAGCCGCGACCGTCGAAGACCGGGCAGAGACAGGATGAGCGGGCGTCTCGACCACGGCGTCACCGGGTTCACGAGCACCAGGCCCGCCACGCTCGAGAGCTTGCGGGCGAGGCCCAGGGCGATGGCCGCGCCCTGGGAGTGACCCACGAGAAGCGCGCGCTCGATGCCCGCCCGGTGCACGAGGTCGGCAGCGCGGCGAACCTCGTCCTCCAGCTGGTAGCTCGCTATCGCCGGCCGGTCCGAGTCACCTCGCCCCAGAAGGTCGGGCGCGAGCACCGTGAACCGGGTCGCGAGGCGGCGCCCGATCGCATCCCAGGTGGCCCGATTCGCACTGACGCCGTGCAGGCACAGGACGGCCGGCCCCGAACCCGTGACCTTTACGACGGTCGCCCCTTCGGCGATGCGAAGCCGGCAAACCGGTTTCATTGACTGCCTGATCGGGCGCCCGCTATCTTCGCCGGCATCACGTGAAGTTTTTCACAAGGGCTCACTTTCCCTGACGACGACCGCATGACGGAATCGTATCTCGGAATCGTGATTCTGGGCGCCGTCGGCATCCTGAACGCCGCCTTGATCATCGGTCTCTCGCAGCTGATCGGCTCGGTGCGGCCGAGCGCTGTGAAGAGTAGCCCGTACGAATCCGGGATGCCTCCTCTGGGCGGGACCCGCGAGCGCTTCTCGGTCAACTTCTACATCGTGGCTATGCTCTTCATCGTCTTCGATATCGAGACGATCTTCCTCCTGCCGTGGGCGGTCGTATTCCGAGATCTTGCCCTCGGAGGGTTCCTGGCGATGGTGATCTTCCTCACCGTCCTGGGCGTCGGGCTCGTGTACGCCTGGAAGAAGGGAGCCCTCGAGTGGGACTGAGCGACTCTGAGGGGCCCGAGGTGACCACGACGAGGCGCTCCCTGCCGGTCGCCGAGGGCGAGCGGCTCGACACCGGAATCCCGAGGAACTGGCTCACGACGCGCGTCGACTACGTCGTCAACTGGGCCCGCCGCAACTCCCTCTGGCCGATGCCCTTCGGTACCGCGTGCTGCGCCATCGAGATGATGGCCGCCTTCGGCTCCAAGTACGATCTTGCACGCTTCGGCATGGAGCGGATGTCGTTCAGCCCGCGACAGGCCGATCTGATGATCGTGGCCGGGCGGGTCACCTACAAGCTGGCTCCCGTGCTCCGGAGGATCTGGGACCAGATGCCCCAGCCCAAGTGGTGCGTCTCCATGGGAGCGTGCGCCAGCTCGGGCGGCATGTTCGACAACTACACGATCGTACAGGGAATCGACACGATCGTCCCGGTGGACGTGTACGTGCCGGGCTGCCCGCCGCGCCCCGAGGGCCTGACGTACGGTCTGATGATGATCCAGGAGAAGATCAAGGGGGAGACGCTGAGCAGCGCCGCATTCCGCGCGGAGGCCGCCGAGGCGGTGGGACGGCCCAACCTGCCGCCGGAGACCATCGAGCTTGTCGCCCAACCGTTCGGCAACTCGACGAAGCAGAACCGCGTCAGCGGCCTTGCCGCGACCTCGGCCGTCGCGAGGCCGGTCGACCGCCGCGAACGTCTCCTGGAGCACTCCTGACCTTATCCGGATGACTCGAGCTACCGCGGAAGTATCTCCCCAGCTTGTCGTCGGCCACCGCCGCGACGGAGAGGATCCGGAAAGCCACCCTTCCGTGATCGCTCTGCGCAGCGAGCTCGGGGACGCCGTGCGGGGCCTCGAAACCGATGCGATCGGAACGACCGTCGTCACCGTAAGTCCGGAGCGCGTCTTCGAGGTGCTGCGGTACCTGCAGGCCGACCCCGGGCAGGCCTACGACCTTCTCGTCGATCTCACGGGAGTGGACATTGGGGGAGGCCGGCCGATCCGCGTCTGGTATCAGCTATGGTCGATGAGTCACGGACGTCAGCTGCGTATCGTAGCCAAGCTCCCGCTGGAGGAGCTGGAACTGCGCAGCGTCACGCCGCTCTGGGAATCCGCCAACTGGATGGAGCGGGAAGTCTACGACATGTTCGGGATCACCTTCCGAGGCCATCCCGACCTGCGGCGGATCCTCATGCCGGAGAGGGCTTTCCACTCCGGAAGGACTTCCCCCTCCGCGGCCGCTTCAGCCGCTCGGAGCAGACGCGCCGGGCCCTCTCGAGAGATCTTGAGGATGTGTACGCCCGGGCCGAGCTCGAGATGGCGGGTGTGCCGCTCGATAAGATCGGAATGCAGGAGGTGCCGCCGGACCGGCGACCGGAGGAGCTGGTCGGGGGCCCGGGTGCGCTCGAGGGGAAGCCGATGCTGCTGAACATGGGGCCGCAGCATCCCGCCACGCATGGTGTCCTTCGGCTCGTCCTCGAGCTCGATGGGGAACGAATCCTCCGCTGCATCCCCCACATCGGCTACCTCCACACCGGGTTCGAGAAGACGTGCGAGTACCGTGAGTGGAATCAGGTGGTACCGTACACGGACCGGATGGACTACCTGGCGCCGATGCTCTACAACATCGGATACGCCCTCGCCGTCGAGAGCCTGCTCGGCATCGAGGTGACGCCTCGCTGCCAAGTGGTCCGTGTCATCCTCTCGGAGCTGAACCGGGTCCTGGGCCACCTTCTGTGGATCGGCACGACCGCGATCGATCTCGGCGCATTCAGCGTTTTCCTGTACACCTTCCAGGAGCGCGAGCGCATCTACAACCTGCACGAAGCCTACACCGGCGCTCGAGTCACCACCTCGGTCACCCGCGTCGGGGGCATGCTCGCGGACTTTCCGCCCGGCTGGGTCGACGCGGCGCGAGACTTCGTCCGTACGTTCCCGAGCACGCTCGCAGAAGTCGACCGCCTGCTCACCCGGAACGCGATATGGATCTCGCGGCAGCAGGACATCGGCGCGGTCGGACCGGAGGAGGCGGTGAGCTTCGGCCTGACCGGTCCGAACCTCCGCGCCAGCGGGGTCGCGTACGACGTTCGCAAGGCCAGACCATACCTGGGCTACGAGGAGTACGACTTCGATGTGCCGGTGGGTGTGCACGGGGATACCTACGATCGCTTCCTCGTCCGGTTCGAGGAGATGCACCAGAGCGTGCGGATTCTCAAGCAGGCGCTGGACCGGCTGCCGGACGGCCCGATCGACATCGAAGACTACTCGGTCGTGCTGCCGCCCAAGAGCGAGGCGATGGGATCGATCGACTCCATGATCGCCCACTTCAAGCTCGTCATGGAGGGAATCCAGGTGCCCCCGGGAGAGGTGTGGTATTCGATCGAGGCCTCCAAGGGTGAGCTGGGTATCGGCCTCGTCTCGGATGGCGGGAGCAAGCCGGTCCGCTGCCGCTTCCGTGGCCCGTCCTTCATCAACCTCGCCGCGCTCCCGTTCATGGTCGAGGGAGAGCTCGTGGCCGACGTGCTGGCGGTCAACGCCAGCCTGGACATCGTGCTCGGGGAGATCGACCGATGAGCCGCCGCCTCCATCCTGCCGTGGCCGGCGCCCAGCCCTTCCAGCTGGCCGAGAGGGATCCGGATGCGCCCCTGTTCGACAGCGAGGAGGGCCGGGAGCGGCTCGAGGCGATTCTCAGCCGTTATCCGACCAAGCGGGCGGCGCTTCTCCCCCTCCTCGGCTACGCTCAGGAGCTGCACGGCTGGATCTCGACCGCGGACATGGAGGAGATCGCCGAGGTGCTCGAGCTGACTCCGGCCTACATATGGTCGGTAGCCTCCTTCTACACGATGTACAACAAGCATCCCGCCGGTCGGCACATGATCCAGGTGTGCACGAACATCTCCTGCCACCTGAACGGAGCGCCCCGGGTGCTGGAGGAGTTCCTCGCGCAGACCGGCACGGTCGAGGGAGAGACGACGGAGGATGGTCGCTTCACGGTCCTGGAAGCGGAGTGCCTGGGCGCGTGCGGCTTCGCGACCGCCGTACAGATCAACGACGCGTATCACGAGAACGTGACCCCGGAGAAAGTGGCGGAGATCCTCGCGTCGCTCGACGGGCCGCGGGTCGGCTGAGAACCGGCGATGGCCTATCCCTATCGAGACGACCGCGAGACGACGACGATCCTCTCCCGGCACATGGGCGAGCCCGAGGCTCGTTCCCTGAGCGGCTGGCTCGAGCGCGGCGGATACGAGGCGTTGCGCAAGGCGGTCCAGATGGAGCCGGACAAGATCACCGACGTCGTCAAGGAATCGGGGCTTCGGGGGCGCGGTGGAGCCGGCTTCCCGACCGGGATGAAGTGGAGCTTCATGCCGAGCGAGCCGAGTGGCCCGCACTATCTGTGCGCCAACGCCGATGAGAGCGAACCCGGGGCCTTCAAGGACCGGGAGATCATGCGGTGGACGCCCCACCTGCTCATCGAGGGCTGCCTCATCGCGGCCCGGGCGATTCGCGC
>JBDHFW010000217.1:0-4360 GCA_039590175.1 Gemmatimonadota bacterium
ACTTCGAGGCGGCGAAGGACAAGGTGATGCTCGGTGTCGAGCGGAAGAGCCTCGTCATCTCGGAGGAAGAGCGGAAGGTTACCGCGTACCACGAAGCCGGCCATGCGGTGATCGGAATCAAGGTTCCCGGCCTGGACCCGCTCCACAAGGTCACGATCGTGCCGCGCGGGCGGGCGCTGGGCCTCACCGCCTCGCTTCCCGAGGAAGACCGCCACAACTACACCCGCGACTGGCTGCTCGGGCAGCTGAAGATGCTGTTCGGCGGTCGCGTGGCCGAGGAGATGATCTTCGGAGACGAGAAGATCACCACCGGAGCCGGAAACGACATCGAGCGTGCCACCTCGATCGCGCGGCGGATGGTGACCCAGTTCGGCATGTCCCCCGTCGTGGGGCCGATCGCCGTGGGAGATCGGGAGCAGGAGATCTTCCTCGGTCGCGAGCTGTCGCAGCGCCGCGAGATCAGCGAGCGGACGGCACAGCTCGTCGACTCCGAGATCAAGCGCATCGTCGATGAGGCGTTCGCGGCGGCGCGCACGGTTCTGGAGAGCAACACCGATCTCCTGAAGACGATCGCCGAGGCGCTCCTCGAGCGGGAGACGCTGGACGGGGACGAGATCAAGCTCCTCGCCCGGGGCGAGGAGCTACCGCCGCTCCGGAGCCCCGAACCGATCGAAGCGCTTCCCGAAGCTGCGGATGCCGAGGAGGCGAAGCCTGCGGCGAACCGACCCGCGCAGGACACGGGTGGAGGAGAGCCATCTCCCGCGCTCGCCTGACCCGGTCGGACGGCTGAAGGTGTCTGGCGGTTCCCCGGACCCGGCAGACACCGGCGATCTGCCCATATGGGGTATCCGGGGCGGCACGCTCGACCTTCGCCGCCCTCTCATCCTCGGCGTTCTCAACGTCACGCCCGACTCGTTCTCCGACGGCGGAATGCACCTAGACCCTCGGATCGCCGCACGGCGTGCCGAGGAGCTGGCTGAAGAAGGCGCCGATCTCGTGGACATCGGGGCCGAATCGACCCGTCCCGGCGCGCCGCCGGTGTCGGTCGAGGAGGAGTGGAGCCGTCTCGAGCCGGTGCTGCAACGGCTTCAGGGCTCGCTGCCGGTCCCGATCGCCATCGACACGACCAAGGCGGAGGTAGCGGCCCGGGCGCTCGAGCTCGGCGCCGCCGTCATCAACGACGTCTCGGGTCTCCGGGCGGAGCCCGCGATCGCCGGGTTGGCCGCCGAAACGGGTGCCGGCCTCATAGTGATGCACATGCGTGGCGATCCCCGGACCATGCAGCGGGATGTCGAGTACGAGGACTTGATCGGCGAGATCCGGGCCTCGCTCGCCGAGTCACTTTCGGTGGCGGAGCGCGCGGGCTGCGGTCCCTCGCAGACCGTCGTGGATCCTGGCATCGGCTTCGGGAAGTCGCCGGAGGGGAGCCTTCGCCTGCTGGCCCGGTTGGGCGAGCTTCGCTCCCTGGGCCGGCCGATTATGGTGGGTCCGTCCCGTAAGTCGTTCATCGGAAAAGTCTTGGAATTGTCCGTGGAGGAGAGGCTCGAGGCGACTATCGCCGCGTGCGTCGTGGCGCTCGAGCGCGGTGCCCGCCTCTTCCGGGTTCATGACGTGCGGGCCTTGCGCCGCGCGCTGGACATGGCGGATTCGATCCAACAGGCTGCTAATGATGATGGTCGGATGACGCTGGTCGGATGATGATGAGGCTGAGGATCGGATGATGTTGAGGGCCGGATGATGGGGACGCTTTCGGAGTATCTCGGTTTCCTACAGCTCGACTGGAAGGACGTGATCGAGATCCTGATCGTCTCCTATCTGATCTACCGCATCCTGGTTCTCTGGACCGGCACGCGGGCGTTTCAGATTCTCGTCGGCCTCGTCTTGCTGGTCGCCGTATACGCCGTGGCTCAGCTGTTGGAGCTGGGCCTGATCACGGCGATTCTCTCCCAAGCGTTCACGTACGGCGTGTTCGCTCTCATCGTCGTCTTCCAGCCCGAACTCCGGAACGCGCTCGCGCAGCTCGGACGGAGCCGATTATGGAGCGTCTTCGCCCGGTTCGAGGAGAGCGAGGTGCTCGAGGAGATCGTCAAGGCCTCCGAGCGCCTCTCGCGGGCCAAGATCGGTGGCCTGATCGCGCTCGAGCGGGAGGTGGGGCTCGGCGAGTACGCGGAACGGGGTACTCGGTTCGAGGCCGACGTGTCGGCCGACCTGCTCACGACGATCTTCACACCATACTCGCCGCTGCACGACGGGGCGGTGATCATCCGCGGCGACAAGATCATCGCGGCGGGCGCGCCCCTTCCCCTCACCCAATATCCCGTGCGTGACAAGACGCTGGGGATGCGTCACCGGGCGGCGATTGGCTTGTCGGAGGAGACGGATGCCTACGTCGTCGTGATCTCGGAGGAATCGAGTCAGATATCGCTGGCTGCGGGCGGTCAGCTCTTCCGCGGCCTGGACCAGGACCGGCTGCGCGCCCATCTCTCCCGCGGACGGTCTCTCGATGCTGGCCCTCCCCGAGAAGGCGCACGCTGGCGGGACATGATGCTCACGGGACGCGCCAGGACCACGATGCCGCCGACCGGAGGCACGCCCGAGATTGGGGAGAGCCAGGCGGCTCCCGCGGACGAAGCGCCATCCGGAGGTGGGGTGGAAGAGGAGCCGGCACCGGGTGAAGCGGCGGCGGGCGCGGATCGGAGCTCCGAGCTCGCCGTTTGACGCGATCTGTCCTGGGCTTTAATATTTTCGGTCTGTTCTTTCTTGAAGCGTCCGACGGGTCGGGCCCTCACCAATCCTCTGGGAGGCAGGTAGCTTGGAGCAGGTCGACACCAGTTATCAGCTCCTCACGTTGTTCTCCGACGGGGGCTTCATGATGTATCCCCTCGTCCTCTGCTCGCTGGTCGCTCTCGGAGTCATCATCGCCAAGGGCTGGACCCTCTTCGTCGCCCACCGGGAGTCTCAGCAGCTCCTGCAGGAGATCGCGGCGTTGGGCAAGACGGGCCGCATGGACGACGCGATCCGCACGGCGGAAGAGACCAGAGGACCGGTCGCGGCGATCCTTCTCGCGGGTCTGCGTCGCGTCCAGGAAAGGCACACGGGCTCCGACGTGGCCAAGGCGATCTCTACGACGGGATCGATCGAGCTCGGCTTCCTTGAGCGGGGTCTCCCCGTGCTGGCGACGATCGCGAACGTCGCCCCGATGCTGGGCTTCCTCGGTACCGTGATCGGAATGATCCTGGCCTTCCAGGCGATCGAGGTCGCCGGACAGGTGGAGCCCGGCCTGGTGGCGGGCGGGATCAAGGTGGCTCTGATCACGACGGCCACCGGGCTTTCGATCGCCATTCCGGTGAACGTGGCGTATAACTTCTTCGTGAGCCGCATCGACCAGTTGGTGGCGGACATGGAGGAGGGTGCGCAAGCCGTGCTCGATCTCGTCTGGTCGCTGGACACGCGCCTGGACGTTGAGGCGCACGGGTCGAGCGACCGGACCCAGGGGTAAGGTTCTTCCAGGGGATTTCCATGCCGATTCTCAACCGCAAGCAGCGCGTCTCCGACGAGATCCCCACGGCGTCGATGGCGGATATCGCCTTCCTTCTTCTCGTCTTTTTCCTGACGACGACGGTGTTCAACGAGGAGAAGGGGCTCCCGATCGTCCTTCCCGAAGAGAAGGAGGAGCAGGAGGTCTCCGCGAAGAACATCCTCTTCCTCATCGTCCAGCCGGACGGATCGGTCGTGGTTCGGCGGGGTGAGAGCGAGCAGGAGCAGATCGTCGCCTATCGACAGGTGGAGGGAATCCTCAGGCAGGAGCTGGCGGCGAACGAGAACCTGATCGCGGCGATCAAGACGGACCCGACGTCCGCCTACCGACACATGATCAACGTGCTGGACGAGGTCAAAAAGGCCGGCGCGGAACGCATTTCACTGCAGATGGTAGGAGAATGACCATATGGCAGTGAAAGCAGGCGGTTTCAAGCGAAGGTCGGGCACCAGCAGTGACATTCCGTCGTCGTCGATGGCGGACATCGCGTTCCTGCTGCTGATCTTCTTCATGGTGACGACGGTGTTCCGGCGAGAGAAGAAGCGGGACATCGACTGGGTGAGCGCCGAGGCCACGAGGAAGATCGATGAGAAGCGGAAGAACATCCTGCACCTTTGGATCGACACCGACGCTCAGGTGTGGATCAACGACCAGGCGATCGCGGACCAGGACATCGCCCAGGTCGTTCGTCCGTTGTACGCGGAAAACCGGGAGATCGTGATCGCGGTTCGTGGAGACCGCGACGTTCCGTATAGCAAGATCAACACGATTACGAAGCAGCTTCAGGCGGCGGGGGCGGTGAGGGTGACGTTTGCGACCCGC
>JBDHFW010000218.1:0-4328 GCA_039590175.1 Gemmatimonadota bacterium
TACTTCGTCGAGAACCAGCCAGCCGGCCGGAACCCCCACGACCGCCTGCGACCGTCGCGTAGCGCGGAAGTCATCAAGGAGCACGTGCGCGAGGGCCTCCGCCTGGCCGAGGAGGCGCACCTGCCGTCGGCCATCAAGGACTTCATCCGGGAGCACCACGGCACGCTCACGATCTCCTACTTCCTCAACAAAGCCAGGGAGCAGGAGCCGGATCTCGACATCGACCTCTGGGACTTCTCCTACCCGGGCCCCAAACCGCAGTCGAGGGAGACGGCCGTCGTCATGCTCGCGGACTGCGTCGAGTCCGCGACGAGGACCCTGCCCGATCCGACGCCCGAGCGGATTCGCTCCCTCATCGAACAACTGGTGGGCGCACGGATCCGTGATGGGCAGCTGGACCAGTCGCCGCTCACGCTGGACGATCTCCACCAGATCAAGTCCGAGTTCGCCAAGACGCTGACCAGCTTCTACCACCAGCGCGTGGACTACCCCGACTCGGTCCGGAAGCCGGTCGCCCCCTCCGGTGCCGTCCCGACAGGCGTCGTTTGATTCTCGAGCCGGCACTCCCGGGCCTCATGCGGCCGGGGCGCGCCCATCGTGGCCGGTGACCATCCAGATTCAGCTCAACCTGGCGGGGGAATGGCCGGCAACGGCTCGAATCGAGCCAGCCCTCGAGCGAGCCGCGCTCGCCGCCGTCGCGACGGCGGAAGGGGCAATAGAGGGCGAGATCGGGGTGAGCTTCGTCTCCGCGGACGTGATCCGAGAGCTGAACCGCCGCTACCTCGGTCGAACCGAGAGCACGGACGTGATCGCCTTCCAGCTGGGTGAGGCCGAGGAGCTGCTCGGCGACATCTACATCGCGCCCGATGTGGCCGCCCGGACGGCCGTCGAGCTGGGCATCCCCGAGGAGGAGGAGCTGGTGCGCCTCCTGGTGCACGGCGTGCTGCACGTGCTGGGACACGACCATCCGGAGGGGGAGGACCGTTACGGCTCGGCGATGTTCCGCCTCCAGGAGGAGCTGGTCGAGCGCTTGACGGGGGCGGAGTCGTGAGACACCCTCTGCGAGCCGATCCGGCGAGACGAAAAAGCACGAGAAGACCGCGAGAGGACACGGCTGAGCGGTGACCGAGCGAACCGAACTCGAACTGCATGCGACCCGCCTCGAGGAGGTGCTGAAGCGAGGCGATACCGACGAGCTGCAAGAGCTCGTGGAGAAGGTGCATCCGAGCGACCTCGCCGACATCCTCGAGGAGCTGGACGAGGAGCAGCGTCTCCGCCTGATCGGTCTGCTGCCGGCCTCGACCGCCGGGGGGACGCTCGCCGAGATGGAGGAGGTCGAGCACCCCGAAGAACTCTTGGCCCGACTCGAGCCGGAGAAGATCGCCGAGGTCGTCGAGGAGATGCCCGACGACGACGCGGCCGACCTGATCGGCGAGTTGGAGCCGGAGGAGCGGGCCCGGGTCCTGGCGTCCCTCGAGGATCCGAGCACGATCGAGGAGCTCCTTCACTATCCCGAGGACAGCGCCGGCGGGATCATGACCCGCGAGCTGGTCGCGGTGCGCTCCTTCCTCACCGCCGGCGAGGCGCTATCCGAGATTCGGCGTCAGGCGCGTGAGGTCCCCGGGTTCTACACGATCTTCGTCGTGGATCGCCATGGGACGCTGTGCGGCGTGATGAACCTGCAGAGCCTCGTGATGGTCGACCCCGATCAGCCGATCTCCGACCTGATCGAGGCACCGCCCGCCGTCGTGCCTGTGGAGATGGATCAGGAGGAGGTAGGCCGGATACTCGGCCGGTACAACCTGGCCGCGATCGGCGTCGTGGACGCGCTGGAGCGGCTCGTCGGCTGCATAACGTTCGATGACGTGATCGACGTCATGGAGGCGGAGACGACGGAGGATATCCTCCGCTTCGCCTCCGTCTCCGAGGAAGAGGAGCTCCGCGGCTCGACGGTGGCGGCGGTCAAGAGTCGCCTGCCGTGGCTGGTGCTCAGCCTCATCACGGCGGCGCTCGCTTCGTCCGTGGTCTACCTGTATCGAGATACGATCGAGCAGATCGTGATCCTGGCGGCGGTAATGCCGGTGATCGCCGCGCTGGGAGGCAACGCCGGCACGCAGGCCCTGGCCGTGACGATTCGCCGGATCGCGCTCTCCGACGAATCCCTCGTCGAGCGCTGGTCGGTGGTGGGCAAGGAGCTCGCCGTCGGGCTCATGAACGGGCTGATGATCGGCGCGATCGCGGCCCTGGCCGGACTCCTGCTCGTCGACGACGCTGCGTTCGGGCTTGTCGTCATGCTTGCCATGTGGGGCAACCTGATCGTTGCCTCCACGTTGGGCGGCTTGATCCCGATCTTCCTGGAGAGTGTCGGCGTGGACCCGGCGGTGGCTTCATCGGTCTTCGTGACTACGCTCACCGATCTGGCCGGCTTCTTCCTGCTTCTCGCCCTCGCCTCGGCGCTCCTCCTCTAGCGGAAGGGGACGACGGGACGATGCGCTCCTTTCCCAGCGGCGGCCGTTCGGCGCTGATCGAGTCGTTTCGCGCCGGCGAAGAGCATGCCCTCGCCAGAGCCATATCGGTGGTCGAGGACCAGGCTCCCGGCTTCGAGGCGCTGCTGGGTGAGCTGCGGCCATCGGTCGGGCGAGCTCGCCGTATCGGCGTCACGGGTCCGCCCGGGGCCGGAAAGTCGACGCTCACGGCCCGGTTTGCGCGCCTGCTGCGCAACGAGGGGAACCGGGTGGGCATTATCGCTGTTGACCCTACCAGTCCCTTCACGGGCGGGGCTCTGCTCGGCGACCGGATCCGCATGGCGGAGCTCGCCGTCGAGCCAGGCATCTTCATCCGGTCGATGGCCAGTCGAGGATCCGTGGGAGGCCTCGCCACGGCCGCGACGGAGGCGGCGGACCTGATGGACGCGTTCGGATTCGATCGGGTGATCCTCGAGACGCTCGGCGTCGGTCAGTCGGAGCTCGAGATCGCCGCCGCCGCCGACTCGACCGTCGTCGTACTCGTCCCCGAGTCGGGCGACGGGATCCAGGCGATGAAGGCGGGACTGATGGAAGTGGCCGACCTCTTCTGCGTGAACAAGGCCGATCGGCCCGGCGCGGACCGGTTGGTGAAGGAAATCGAGGTGATGAAGGCGATCCGGGCCGGTCAGACGATGCTGGGGATCCCGCGCCACCACGCCAGGATCGCGGCCGGCAGCGGGAGTGCCGAGCTGGACGGTGCGCCCGGCGCCGAGGAGGAATCCCGGGGCGAGGACTCGCACGCCGTCTGGGACGTGCCTGTCCTCAAGACGGTCGCGACGGAAGGGACGGGCATCGAAGAGCTCGCGGCAGGCATCGACGGGCACTTCGCGTCCATGCGGGCGACGGGCGAGCTGGAAACCAGGCGGTCGCACGCTCTGCTGGACCAGACCCGACGCATCCTGATCCGCCGGGCCGAGACGTCCGCGCTACGCGCCTGGGGGTCCGCCGAAGGCGAGTTCCTGGAGGAGTTGCTGGCCGGCCGCATGACGCCCTATGCGGTGGCTGAGCGCCTGGATCGGGAGAAGTAGCGATTGGATGATGCGAGCGGGGCATGTTTCTGGCAGCAGGTCCGGCCGGAGGCCGCCTGGCGCGCCGGAACGACGGGGCGAAAGCGGCGGTAGAAGCTCCTGCGGGCGGTTTCAGGGCGGTTTCAGGCGGCCGAAGAAGTTCATTTGACGCGGGTGGAACGAGACGTAATGAGCAGCGTTCTCACCGACGGAGCGAAGGCGGAGCTGCAGCGCGAGATCGAGCGCCGTCGCGCCGAGCTGCGCCGCCTCGAGAAGAGCCTGGCTCGCTGGGAGGAGGCGTACGGCGGCAGTACGCTCCGTCCCGACGCGGACTTCACGACCGTGTCCGGAACCCCCGTCCGCCCGCTGTACACGCCCCTGGACACTGCCGACGACGAGTACCTGCGCGATCTCGGCCTGCCCGGCGAGTACCCGTTCACCCGCGGTCCCTACGCCAGCATGTACCGCACGAAGCTGTGGACCATGCGGCTCTTCTCCGGCTTCGCCACGGCGGAGGATACCAACCGGCGTTACAAGTTCCTCCTCGAGCGCGGGCTGACCGGTGTTTCGGTGGCGTTCGACTTCCCGACGCTCATGGGCTACGACTCCGATGACCCTCTCTCGGCGGGTGAAGTAGGGAAGTGCGGAGTCGCCATCTCGAGCCTCGCCGACATGGAGACACTGTTCGACGGAATCCCGCTGGACGAGGTCTCCGTCTCCATGACGATCAACGGGCCGGCGATGATGCTCTACTGCTTCCTGCTCGTCACCGCCGAGAAGCAGGGAGTGCCGTTCG
>JBDHFW010000219.1:0-4280 GCA_039590175.1 Gemmatimonadota bacterium
GGTGAGGGTGCGGAGGCCGAGGAAGTCCATCTTCAGCATCCCCACGTCCTCGAGCGCGTTCATGTCGAACTGCGTGATGACCGTGCCCTCGGAGCTCTTTCCGTTCTTCGCATCTCTGCAGACCGGCACATAGTCCTCGAGCGGACCAGGGGCGATCACCACGCCGGCGGCGTGCACGGAGCTGTGGCGGGAGAGCCCTTCGATACGAGCCGCGTAGTCGAGGAGCTTCCGGGTGCGCGGGTCCGACTCGTAGGCCTCCTTGAGCTCGAGCACCTTCTCGATCGCCCCTTCGATGCCTAGCGAGTATCCCGGTCCGCTCGGGATCAGCTTGGCGAGCCGGTCCGTGTCGGCCGGCGCGAAGCCGAGGACGCGGCCCACGTCCCGCACCACGGCGCGGGCCTTCATCGTGCCGAAGGTGATGATCTGGCCCACCGAGCGGTTGCCGTACTTTTCCCGCACGTAATCGATGACCTCGCCCCGGCGCTCGTAGCAGAAGTCGATGTCGATGTCCGGCATCGAGATCCGGTCCGGGTTGAGGAAGCGCTCGAAGAGAAGGTCGAACTCGAGCGGATCCACGTCTGTCACCTGGAGCGCGTACGCCACCAGCGAGCCGGCCGACGAGCCCCGGCCCGGACCCACGGGGATGCCTCGCTCCCGTGCCGCCCGGATGAAGTCCCAGACAATGAGGAAGTAGCCGGCGTATCCCGTCCGCTCGATGACGTCGAGCTCGTACTCCATCCGCTCCCGCACGCCGTCGGGGAGTGGGTCCCCGAAGCGCTTGCGAGCGCCCTCCTCGACGAGGTGTCGGAGGTAGGCCGTGTCTTCGTCGAACAGCTCCGGCAAGGGGAAGTTGGGCAGATAGTACCGCCGCTCGAACTGGACCTCGCACGTCTCCGCCAGGGCGAGGGTGTTCTCCAGCACGTCGGGTCGGTCGGGGAAGAGCGCCCCCATCTCCTCAGGCGACTTGAAGTAGCTTTCCTCGCCGTAGAAACGCAGCCGGTTTGGGTCCTCCTTGTCCTTGCCCGTGCCGATGCAGAGGAGGGTGTCGTGGGCGTCGGCGTCCTCGCGGCGCAGGTAGTGCGCGTCGTTGGTCGCTACGACACCGAGCCCGAGCTCGTCGGCCAGCTGAAAGATCCCGTCGTTGACCTCGGCTTGGCCCGGAATGCCGTGGTTCTGAACCTCCAGCCAATAGCGGTCGGGTCCGAAGACGCGCGCGTACCACTCGGCCGTGGCACGAGCGTCCTCGATGCGACCGAGCTGCAGATACTTGGCCACCTCACCCGAGAGGCAGGCGCTGAGCACGATCAGGCCCTCTGCGTGCTCCTCCAGCACTTCGTGGTCGATGCGGGGCCGCCTGTAGAAGCCCTCCATGTACCCGATCGAGGAGAGGCAGACGAGGTTGCGGTATCCCTGCTTGTCGGCCGCGAGCAGAACGAGATGAGCGTACTCCGCGGGCGCGTCCGGTGGCTTGACTCGCACGCGACGGTCTCCGTACGCCACGTACGCCTCGCACCCAATGATCGGCCGGATCCCGGCCTTCCGGGCCTTCTTCTGGAAGGTCCACGCCCCGAACAGGTTGCCGTGGTCCGTGAGGGCGAGGGCAGGCATCCCGAGGTCGACGGCGCGGTCGATCAGTGCGTCGATCCGATTCGCGCCGTCGAGGAGCGAGTACTCGCTATGCGTGTGGAGATGAACGAACGACACTAAGGGCTCGCCGCCGATCCCGCCGGGCAGGTGAACGAACTCAGTATCTGCTCGAGCTGGATCATGTATTCGTACTTCGGCTTGCGTGGCGCATACAGAAACGCATCGATGAACACTGTCTTGTCGGGGCACCCCACGAGCCAACTTATGTAAGGGCCCGCCGCCGGGAAGGTACCCTCATCCACCCAGGTGCCGGTCACCTCCAGCGCCTCCTGTCCGGAGATCCGGAAGGCTCGAGGTTCCTTCCCGGAGGCCTCGATCCGCTGGGGAACGTTGTAGTGGACGCTGTCGATCGCCGCCCTCCAGTCGAGCGCTACCTCCTCCGTGAGCTCCACCAGGCGGGGCCGCCACGTGATGAGGAGCGACCGGATCAGCTCGCTCGGGTCGGGGTTGTCGTTTCTGAGGATCACCACCGTGTCCCGGGGCCCCTCCCGGATGACGAACTGGTACACTCTTGGGATCAGAATGCTGAAGCCGAACCGGGCGCCGAGCGAGTCGGCGACCACGGAGTCCACTCCGCTTACGAACATCCGCTCAAGCACCCACCCCCGATAGCGCCCGTCGATTACCTCGATCAGCTCCGGCAGGGTCCTCAGCCAGGTCTCGGCTTCACCTCCAGGCTCGGCCACGACGACGGTCACCAGCTGTCCCCTCGCCCACACATCCGCGGCCGTGAACGTCGAAGGCGCCTCGGGCGTGATGCCCGCCTGGTCGGCCGCCGCCTGCACGAGCCGGCTCTCGCGCGTTCCGAGCACGATCACCTGTCGGAACACGACCAGATCTTGGAGCTCCGGGCTGGCAGGATCGACCTGCGTGACCTGGAACTTCTTTTCCTCCCGCGTCGTGAGGATCGTCGGCTCGAGGGCGACGTACGTGCTGTCCTCTATCTCCGGCCAGATCTCGTCGGAGGCGACCAGGATCAGGCTCGTGGCTTCGCCCCACGCCGAGGGCTTGCTGCACGCCGCTGCCAGGATGACGGCGATGACGGCGGCGAAGGTCGCCGTGTTCCGGCGGGCTGACGCCGGGAGGCTGGAAGCGCGAGGCTTGGGGGGACTGGCGTTTCGCATCGTGGAATGCAACGTACGCCCCCAGCGTGGGGCGCAGCAAACCCCGCTCGGTCACGCGCCTTTGGCCTGTTTTTCAGACGTTGCGTGGATGCAATGGAGCGACCTTGACAGCCGCGCGAACCCTTATTAATAAGCGGCACAGACCCCATGACGGTCACTCTTCTGGAGGTAACGGTGCTATCTCAGCTGTCCGCCAGCGTGTTCCTCGATTCGGTCGCCCTCGAGTCCCAGTGGGAGGCCGAGGACCTCGACGACGAGGAAGATTGGGATGAGGACCCCGACGACGACGAGGAGGACTGGGACGAGGATCTCGACGATGACTGGGACGATTACGAGGAGGACTGGGACGAGGAAGACGAGCCGCACCATTCCAGGCCCTCTGGCTGGTAGGGCTCCCCGCCCGCTGACGGAGGCGGGGCAGCTCGCGTGACCTGCGCTCATTGCTGCGACGCGGGAAAGCTCTTCAACGACCGGCGGGCGAAGCGAGAGCTGCGCAAGTACCGTCGGAAGGGGCCCGACAAGTCGACCCGGCTCCTCCTCGATGGTCTACTCGGGCCGCAGACCGCCGGCAGCTCCCTCCTCGATATCGGTGGCGGTGTCGGGGCGATCCAGCATGCGTCGGCCAAGGCCGGCGCCTCGGCGATCACGGCGGCGGACGCCTCGCAGGCGTACGTGGAGGTCTGCCGCAGCGAGGCGGAGCGGCGGGGCTACGTCGACCGCGCCGGCTACCACGTCGGCGACTTCATCGAGATGGCGGAGGGTCTCCCGGACGCGGACGTGGTGACCCTGGACAGGGTCGTCTGCTGCTACCCGGACATGCCCCTGCTCATCGGGGCCTCAGCGGGGAAGGCCGGCCGGCTTTACGGGCTCGTCTTTCCCAGGCGCCGCTGGCCGGTGCGCGCGGTGATCACCGGCATGAACCTGCTGGAGACCTTGAAGCGGAACACTTTCCGCGTCTTCGTGCACGATCCTGGTGAGATCGAGGCGGCCGTGCGGGCAGCCGGCTTCGAGCGCACGCATGAGGCGAAGACGTTCGTGTGGCAGGTGGAGGTCTACTCCCGAGCCTGAGGTGACCGGGTGAGACGGCGCGGTGAGGCCCGAGGCGCGGTGGGCCCGCGGCCCTGTGGGGATGGTCGCGACCGTGACGATCGACGAACCTTGACGATCTACGAACGGTTTACGTAACGTTTCCCTCCCGGCGAACGCCTCGTGCCGATCTGGGTAGGAAGTCTCTCCGCACGCCCGGCCGCGGGCCCGTAGCTCAGCTTGGTTAGAGCGCACGCCTGATAAGCGAGCCAGGGATCCGCCCGTTTCCGGCGATAACCCGTAGTTTAGCGGCTTTTTACGGATCAGCCCCGGAAGCCGAAATGCGGTTTTCGGGGCCTTTCCGTACCTCAACAGCCCCAGCAACAGCCCCAGGCCAACGGGGGTTTGTACGCCCAAGTTCGCCCACCCGATGAAAAGAGCCTGCGAGAGCGGGCTCCATGCGTTCGCTGCGGGTTCCTAAAT
>JBDHFW010000220.1:0-4278 GCA_039590175.1 Gemmatimonadota bacterium
GTCTCTCCGATCCGCATCGAACGGGAGGTTCGCCACCGACGTCGGGTTTCCGTCTGCATCGGTGACCACGACCGGGATCTCCAGGCGGTTCATCTCCCCCAGCACCTCGAACAGGACGCGGTCGGTGAGACGCTGCTGCTCCTCTGGATCCTGGGCACCCGTCGCCTGGAAGGTGAGCGCGTAAATGCGGCCGAACACGGCGGCGTCCATGCGCAGCGCGTTCGCCATTTGCTGCGTGTAGACCAGGAAAGAGACGATGACGGCCGCGAAGGCGACCGCAATCGCATAGGGAAACACCCTTCGGGTCACGACTCGAGCCGATCCACTCCCATGTAGGGACGAAGTGCGGCCGGCAGGTCAACGCTGCCGTCCGGACGCTGGTGGTTCTCCAGCAGCGCCACGATGATCCGCGCGAGCGCCAACCCGGACCCGTTGAGCGTGTGCGCGTACAGCGGCCTCTCGGCAGGTCCCGGTCGAAAACGGATGTTCGCTCGCCGCGCCTGATAATCACCGTAGTTCGAGCAGCTGGAAACTTCCAGCCAGGCCTCCACTCCGGGAGCCCAGGCCTCGAGATCGTACGTCATGGCGTTGGCGAAGCCCAGATCGCCCCCCGGCAGGAGGGCCCTCCGATAGGGCAGCTCCAGCAGCTCCAACACCCGCTCGGCATGCCCGGTCAGGACCTCCAGCTCCTCTTCGGATCGGGCCGGCTCGACGAAGCGCACGAGCTCGACTTTGTCGAACTGGTGGACGCGCAGCAGACCCCGTGTGTCCTTCCCCGCCGCCCCGGCCTCCCGTCGGAAGCAGGGCGTATAGGCGACGTAGGCGAGCGGCAGGATCTCTCCGTCCAGGATCTCGCCACGGTAGAGGTTCGTGACCGGGACCTCCGCCGTCGGCACCAGGAACAGGTCGTCCGGGTCCGTCCGGTAGGCGTCGGCCTCGAACTTAGGGAGATGTCCGGTCGCGGTCATCGAATCCCGGTTCACCAGATACGGCGGCGCGAGCTCCGTATAGCCATGCTCGGAGACGTGGGTATCCAGCATCAGCTGGATGAGCGCGCGCTGAAGGCGGGCGCCCTGCCCCACGAAGAGAGGGAACCCCGAACCGGTCAGCTTCGCTCCCCGCTCCAGGTCGAGGAGACCCAGTCGCTCGCCGATCGTCCAATGAGCCTCGAACCGGCCGTCGCGCGCGGAGGGATCCCCCCACGTCCGCACGATCTCACCCTCTCCCTCCCGACCCGGCGGAACACGCGGATCGGGCAGGTTCGGTATCAGAAGAAGGAGCGATTCCAGCTCCTCCTCCACGTCTGTCAGCTCGGAATCCAGGGCGCGGATCCGCGCCGCGACCTTCTGCATCTCCGCGAGGATATCATCCGCCTCCGCACCCTTCCGCTTCCGCTCGCCGATCTCACGAGAGCGGGCGTTCCTCTCTGCTTTGAGCCCCTCGACCTCGCCGATGAGCTCGCGCCGCACCCGATCGGCTTCGATTGCGCGATCGATCAGATCGGGAAGCGCCGGGTCGCCTCGGACGGCCAGGCGCTCCAGGCATTCGTCGCGGTGCTCACGGATGTATCGGATATCGAGCATGACCCCGCCCGCTCAGACCTCTCCGGCCTCTCCGGGTACCAGGTTGGGGTTCTCGCAGTTCGGATTCGCCAGCTGCTTGAACGTCAGCCGTCCACGGATAATGTCGATGTCCAGGATCTCGAGCTTGCCGAACCGAACGAAGTTCAGCGACCCGCACTGCCGCCGGCTCACGGCCGCCAGGACATCGCCCACCTGGACCATGACAGGCTCATCCGTGATGTACCCGTCGTCGGGAGCCCGAGTCAGATTTTCGAACGACACGGGAACGATCTGGAGGCCCGCCGTGGACGGCTGCTCGAGCACCGAGGCGCGCGGGAAGAGTTGCGCCGTGCTGTCCGCCTCGAGCGCGAAGGCAAAGTCCCACTGGCTCGACTGATCGGTCCTTACCGTCGACAGGACGATCCAGCTGAAGGCGGAGGGCTCGACCAGCGGCCCCGCGCGAAAATCCGCCAGCGTGGCCTCCCCGGGCTCATCCGGAACCGGCACGCCGACCACGGAGTCCCCGCAGCCCGGCAGCGACATCGCCATCCAGGTGGCGGCCAAGAGCCGCGACACACCTCTCAATGAACCCCCTCTTCAGCGACCAGCCAAAGCCATAACCAACGCTCGCCAGGAGATCCTGGCCCTCCCGAAGATGCTCGGAGGGCACTGGCCAGGTCAAGTAAGCTAAGTCGCTGATACACTTGATATTTCCGGACTGGCCGGTTGACTCCCGATGCGGGTCGCCGGTACGTTGCCACGCCGTACGCATGCTTCGGCCCGCATCTCCGAGCGCCCCCCGTCTCGGCGTAGCGCTCGCTCCGACGACGGACGCGGCCGTGCAACCGATATTCGGAGCCTGTGAATACGGACATCCTGTGAGTCAGTTCCAGCGTCCGTTCGCCGTCGTCCTGGCGGGCGGCGTGGGGTCGAGGTTCTGGCCGGCTTCCCGCCCCGAACGCCCCAAGCAGCTTCTCGCCCTGGGCAGCGATCGTCCCCTGATCGTGGACACCGTGGAGCGGGCCATCCACCTGGCCGGGCCCGCGCGGACCTTGATCGTGACGGGCGCCCGCCTGGTGAAGCCTTTCCGCGATGCGCTGCCGGAGCTGACCTCCGACAGTTTCCTGGTGGAGCCCGAGCCACGGGGGACCGGGCCAGCGCTCACCTGGGCCGCACACGAGATCGCGCGCCGCGAGCCCGAGGCCGTCATGGTCTCCCTCCACGCCGACCACGTGATCGAGCCGCTGGAGGATGTTCTGGACACGCTGAAGCGTGGTGTGGCGGCGACGGGCGGCCAGCGCCTCTTCTCTTTGGGAATCGTGCCGAGCCGACCCGAAACCGGCTATGGCTACGTCCGCCTGGGTGACGAGATCGAGGCCGGGGTCTACGAGGCCAGAGAGTTCGTCGAGAAGCCTTCGCTCGAAAAGGCGCGAGACTATCTGGACTCGGGGGAATACGTGTGGAACAGCGGGATCTTCGTCTGGCGGGCGGTCGATCTGCTCACCGCGGTCAGACGGCACGCCCCGGAGATTCGACTCGACCTCCTCGAGGCCGGCGACGTCGGTGGCTTTTTCAAGCGCTCGGAGCCGATTGCCGTGGACGTCGCGGTGATGGAGAGAAGCGACCGCGTGGGGGTGGTGGCGGCAAGCTTCCGCTGGGATGATGTCGGCGGGTGGAACGCCCTTCACCGGACGCGACGCCCCGATGGCGACGACAACGTGATCCTCGGGCCGGGAAAGGTCGTCGAAGGCTCAGGCAACGTGGTGTGGTCGGAAGACGGCGACGTGACGCTCTTTCGGGTCAGGGATCTCGTGGTCGTCCACAGCGGAGGCCACACCTTCGTCACGACGCGCGAGGACGCCCCGGAGATGAAACGCATCTTCGATCGTCTCGAAGAGGGCGAGAACGAGACAGCCGATCGGAGGGGCCGGTCGTGAAGCTCTACGTCTTCGATGACCGCCAGGCCGGCGTTTGGCGGCCGTACGCGCTGAGCCGGCCGTGCGCGGAGCTGTGGTTCGGCACCGATTCGCTGCGGGGGCGTCTCGAGGGGTTCGCCGGTACCGTCGCGAGCGGAACCCTCACGCGCTCCTGGCTCGGCTCGTTCTCCGAGGACGGCGCTCCACCCGTTCTCTCTGCAGAGGATCTGGGGGATGACGAGGACCGTCTCTTCCTCTGCTGTCGTGCCGTGCCCGATCCCGCCGCCAGGTTCGAGGTCCCGGATGGTCCGGCCACGTTGGAGGTGGAGGGCGAGATCGTCGGTGCGTATCTGCCAGCCGGCTCGAAGGGTCCGGGAGACGACTGGTTCGCCGATCCGTCGCCGCTCGGGGGAGCAGCGCTCGTCGTCGAGGGAGGCGTCCTCCAGCACGTATGGGAGCTGGTGGAGCGCTCGGCGGACCGCACGGCCGCGGATCTGGAGAGCGAGCTCCCGGGCGTTTCCGAGGCATCCGCGTCCGATGGGTGGGAGCGGCTCGGAGCGGCTCCGCTGCAGTTGGCGCCGGACGTACGCATCGAGCCCGGGGTGCTGTTCGATCTCCGAGATGGGCCGATCTGCCTCGACCGCGAGGTCGAGGTACTCGCCGGAACGCGCCTCGCCGGACCTCTATATGCCGGCCCGTCGAGCCGTCTCCTCGGCGGCTCCATATCCCGACTCTCGGCGGGCCCGTTCAGCTACGTGCGCGGCGAGATCGAAGAGTCGGTCGTCCTCGGGTACGCGAAC
>JBDHFW010000221.1:0-6162 GCA_039590175.1 Gemmatimonadota bacterium
AAAAGTCCGTTGCTCTACCGACTGAGCTACCCGGTCGAGACGAGGCAGAGGCGCTCGTTCTATCTACCTATTCTACGCACACAGGGAAGATCCCAGCAGCTGCGTCTTGGTTCGCAGCGAGCCTATTTCAGGCCGTGCCTCTCCTTGAACGTCGGCCAGTCCTTCTTCAACTGGAAAAAGTCTCCGAAGCCCTCACACTGCAGAAACGGGTTCATGATCTTCTCCAACGCGATCGTGGAGGAGGGCCGACAGCCGTAGTCGTGCCCGGGCCAAATCGTGGTGTCGTCGGGCAACTCCTCCAGCACCCGCTTCAGGCTCTCGTATTCTCGGCGGGCTGCCTCCTCCGTGCCCGTTCCGCCGATCTTGCCGACGAAGAGCAGATCGCCGGTGATCGCCACCCGCTGCTCCGCCAGATGGACGAGCAGGTGGTCCTCCGAATGCCCCGGCACGTGCAGGAACCGGAGCGTTAAGGAGCCCAGCCCGAGGGAGCTTCCGTCTTCGAGCTCGATATCCGGGCTGCTCGCTGCGCTCGGGTGCGCGGCCAGGCGCGCTTGGCTGAGTTCCCTCACGCGGCGATTGCCGTTGGTGTGATCGGGGTGGCCGTGCGTGTTGATGATCACCTCGACTTCGAGCCCTTGGTCCGTGGCGCGCTCGAGCAGCATCTCCGGATCGTAGGACGGGTCGATCAGCGCTCCGACCCCCGCGGCTCGATCTCCGACGAGGTAGCCGAAGTTGCGATCTCCCCCCGTTCGGATCTGCTCGAAGATGAAGTCCATTCGGGTCATCCAGATCCTCGGTCTTATTCCACGCGAACGGGCGCGTACCGGTAGCCGAGCCATGCTCCGGCAATCGCGGCACCCCCCTGCACGAGTAGGGCCACCGCGAACGTCCGCACGGAGAGTCCTTCCCACGCACTGAGGCCGGTCGTGAAGCCCCCGAAGGTCAGGTTCAATAGGAACCAGACAACGAAACTAAGGCCGGCCATCGCGCCGCCGTGGAGGATGGGTGCCGCCGCCGTCTTGTAGCACATGATGAACCCGCCGAACATGAAGCCGGCCGCCACCGCCGCCGCGACCACAACCGAGTCGACCGTCTCGCTTCCCCCGAGCGCGCCTGCGGCCTCGAGAGCCAGCAGCAAGCCGCTCGCCGCAGCCACCGCGGCAAACCAGCCGAAGGCCACCCAGGACCATTGAACGTTCTGTAGGTGCTCGGAATGCATATATCAGCTCACGCGGTTAGAGACGTGCCTTCTGCCGATACGCCTGGCGCTTCCGGCACGTCCAAGGGCAGATCCACCTGCAACACGCCGGCGAAGGTACGTCGATGATGCGGCGTGGGCCCGAACTCCCGAATCGCGGCCCTGTGCTCGGCCGTTCGGTATCCCTTGTTCGACTCCCAGCCGTATTCCGGGTACCGGCGGCCCAGGCGGCGCATCAGGCGATCTCGGGTGACCTTGGCCACGATCGAGGCACAGGCGATGGAGTGGCACCTCAGATCGCCGCCAACGACGGGCGTGTGCTCCCGCAGACCGGGCACGCGATTACCGTCCACGAGAAGAAGATCGGGCTCGAAAGGAAGATGTCCAAGCGCCCGGCGCATGGCGAGCGCCGCGGCGTTCCGGGCGTTCAGACGCTCGATCTCCCGGCAGGATGCGGCCGCGACGCCGTACGCCAGGCAATGCTCCTGGATGACGCCGGCGAGCTCTTCGCGTCGCTTCGCGCTCAGCAGCTTGCTATCGACCGCACCCTCGAATCGCTGACCCCTGCGGAGAGCGACCGCGGCGACGACGACGGGACCGGCCACCGGGCCGTAGCCGACCTCGTCCATACCCACGACGCGCCGGCACCCGGCCGCCCATCCCTCTTCTTCGAAGAGCAGGGGGGCGGTGGGCGGCGCCACGCTAGCTGTCGACCTGTGCGGCTTTCTGGGCGTCTTCTTCGTCCGAAAGGGGTTCCTCGGGCTCCTCGGTTGCCTCCAGCTCGTCGACGTCCACCGCCTCGGGAGCTTCCGCTGCGACATCCGGCGGAGCCTCATCGCCCAGCTCGTCAGCCTCGGCTTCGGCGGCAGGCTCACCGTCCCCGGCGAGCGCGGCCGCGGCGGCCAGCTTGGCCTCCTCCGCCAGGCGGGCTTCCTCCACCAGCTCGGCCATCTCGGCCTCTTCCGCCGCGATCTCCTCGGCGGTGAGTGGCGGCGGCGCTTGGGTCGCCAGCATCGCCGCCCGGTGCTTCTCGGAGAGCCACCAACGGCGCTCGCGCACTCGGGCACGCTTCCCGACCCGCTCGCGCAGGTAATAGAGCTTGGCCCGTCTCACGTGGCCGCGCCGTATGATCTCGATGCCCGCGATAGACGGAGAGTGCGTGGGGAAGATCCGCTCCACTCCGACGCCGCCCGAGATCTTTCGGACGGTGAAGGTCTCGCCGACGCTCGAACCGCTCCGAGCGATGCAGATCCCCTCGAACGCCTGGACGCGCTCTTTCTTCCCCTCGATGACGCGCACGCGCACGCGAACGGTGTCACCCGGGTCGAACGCGGGCAGATCGCTCCGCAGATACTCTCTCTCGATCTCTGGAATCCTGGGATCCATGCCACCGCTCCTATACGGCGAATTTATTCCTTCTCCTCACGCTCCGCTTGCCGGTACGCCCGCCACAGCTCAGGACGTCGCCAGCGCGTCGTCCGTTCGGCCTGTTCTCTGCGCCACTCCTCGATCCGGTGATGATCGCCCGATCGAAGGACGTCGGGGACTTGCAGGCCCCGGCAATCGGCCGGTCTCGTGTACACCGGCGGCGCGAGGAGATCCTCGTAGAACGAGTCGGTCGCTGCCGACTCGTGATCTCCCAACGCTCCGGGGAGCAACCGGACGACCGCGTCGATCACGACGAGCGCCGCCGGCTCTCCACCACTCAAGACGTAGTCGCCGACCGACAGCTCCTCGGTCGCGACCTCCTGGGCCACCCGCTCGTCCACGCCCTTGTAGCGTCCGCACAGGAGCGTGAGCTCCTCGGCGAGCGAGAAACGCACGGCGGTCGCGTGGTTGAACACCGCTCCGCGCGGCGTCAGCAGGGCGACCGGTCCTTCCGGCTTCAGGGCATCTCGAGCCTCGAAGAACGGCTCCGGCTTCATCACCATCCCGGCGCCCCCGCCGAACGGCTCATCATCGACCGTGCGGTGGCGATCCCGGGCGTAATCCCGGATGTCCACGACCCGGTAATCGACGAGCTCATCCTCGGCCGCCCGCCCCAGAATGCTCGTGGCGAGCGTGTCCTCGAAGAACTCCGGGAAGATCGTCCAGATGTTGATCCGCACCGGCCGATGCTCCGCTCCGCCGGCGCTCGCGATCCCGGCGCCCGGCGAGCCCTAGAGGTCGAGCAGGCCCGGCGGTGGATCGATCCGAACGATCCCGGCTTCTATGTCGACGCTCTGTATGATCGCCGCGCTGAACGGGATCAACCGCTCCGTTTGGCGACCGCCGCGATCATCTACCACGACGAGCACTGGCTGCCCGGGCCGATCGAACACCCAGTCGACCCGCCCCACCGAGCCCTCCGCGTCCTGGACATCGAGTCCGACCAGGTCGTGGAGGAAGAACTCGTTCTCCTCGAGGGCCGCCAGCTCCTCCTCGTCCACCTCCAGGGTGCAGCCGGCGTAGCTCTCCGCCGCCTCGCGATCGCCGATCTCGGCGAAGCCGAGCCTCCAGCCCTTGGCGCTCCAGCCGGCCGACGCGAGCGTCAACTGAGAGACACGCCTCTCCGGCGGATTGGGAACGGCGAAGACTCTGCCGGCCCGGTAGACACCCTCCGGGTCGTCCGTCTCCGGGTGCACCAGCAGCTGGCCCTTCATCCCGTGCGCACGCCGCACCGTTCCTACGACGACCTGGCCCATCGTTTCGAAAGCCGGTAACCCGAGCCTCGAGGAGGCCGGCAACCCGGCTACTCTTTCGGCTCTTCCTCCTCGGGCTCCGCCGCTTCTTCCTCAGCTTCCTCTGGGGCTTCGGCTTCGGCAGCTTCGGCGGTGATCTCCTCTTCTACCTCCGCCTCGACTTCTTCCACTTCCGCCGCGGCTTCGGATTCCTCTGCGGTTTCCGGCTCCTCGACGGCTTCGGCTTCCGGCTCCTCGACGGCTTCGGTTTCGGCGGCTACTTCCTCTTCCACCTCTGTCTGGGGCTCCGCGGCTGCTTCGGCCTCCGGCTCTGCGGCAGCCTCGGCCTCCGGCTCAGCCGCTGCCTCGGCCTCCGGCTCAGCCGCTGCCTCGGCCCACGACGTCTTCCGCAGCCTCCTCGACGACCGTCTCTTCGACCTCGTCGGTGATCACGTCCTCGACCGCCTCGGCGGCTTCGGCCACCGGAGCCCCAGCGGCTGCAGCCGCGGGGGCCGCTGCCGAGGGCGACGGTGTCTTCACCTTCGGCTTCTTCGGCGGCGCGGAGACGCGTTGCGTCGTCTTGTCCTCACCGGCCGGGGGACCGAGGTAGACCACCGCCTCCTCGAGCGTCTCGGCCGTCACGCCGGCGTGGAACTTCTCCCACACGCCCGTCCGGCGGAACAGCGAGCGCACGGTGTGGCTGGGCGTCGCTCCCTCGTGAAGCCAGAAGAGCGCTCTGGCCGCGTCCACCCGGACCACGGCCGGCTCCGTGCGCGGATTGTAGATTCCGAGCTTCTCCACGGGAGGGCCGTCTCTGGGGCCGGATTCATCGGCGACCACGATTCGGTAGTAGGGCTGCTTCTTGCGGCCCATTCTTTTCAGTCTGATCGTTGCTGGCATCTCGTTGCTGCCTGTCTCTGTTGTCCTGTCAGTCGTATTGTCTCAGTTGGAAAGGCCGCCGAAGCCGGCGCCGCCATCTCCTCCGGGAAGCCCACCTCCCGGCAGGCCGCCGCCAGGGAGCCCGCCGCCGGGCAAGCCGCCCGGAAAGCCGCCGGGAAAACCCTTCCCGGCCAGCATCGGCCCCAGCTTCCCCATGTCCTTCATCATCTTCTGCATTTCCTTGAACTGCTTGAGCAGCCGGTTCACCTCGTGCACCGGCCGCCCGGAGCCGCGCGCGATGCGCGCCCGCCGCGAGCCGTTCAGAACCTTCGGCCGGCGGCGCTCCTCGGGCGTCATCGAGAGGATGATCGCCTCGATATGACGGATCCGCTTCGGGTCCACCTGCACCCCGTCGAGCATCTTCGGCTTGACGCCGGGAATCATCTTCAGCAGCCCCTCGAGCGGACCCATCTTCTGAAGCTGCTTGAGCGACTGGAGGAAGTCCTCCAAGTCGAACTCGCCTTTCCCCAGCACCTTCTTCTCGAAGCGCTGCGTCGCCTCCACGTCGATCGTCTGCTGCGCCCGCTCCACGAGGCCGACGATGTCGCCCATCTGGAGGATGCGTCCCGCCATCCGGTCCGGGTCGAAGACCGTGAGGTCCTCCATCTTCTCGCCGACGCCGACGAACTTGATCGGCACGCCCAGCACTCCGTAGATGGAAAGCGCGGCACCTCCGCGCGCATCTCCCTCCATCTTCGTGAGCACGACCCCCGTGAGCCCGACCGCGTCGTGAAAGCCCTCGGCGATCCGCACCGCCTCCTGTCCCGTCATCCCGTCGGCGACGAGCAGCACCTCATGGGGCTTCGCCTCCGCCTTGACGGCGCGGAGCTCCTCCATGAGCGCCTCGTCCGCCTGAAGGCGCCCGGCCGTGTCGAGCACGACGTGCGTGAGCCCCTCGACTCGCGCCCTCTCCACCGCGGAGCGCGCGACCCGAGCCACGTCCGTCTCCTCGGCCTCCCGGGCGACCGGGACGTCGAGCGAGGCGCCTAGCGTCTGCAGCTGCTCACCCGCCGCCGGCCGGTAGGGGTCGCACGCCACCAGGAGCGGCCGCCGTCCCTCCCGCTGGATTCGGCGCGCCAGCTTGCCCGCGGTCGTCGTCTTCCCCGACCCCTGCAGGCCGACCAGCATGACCACGGTCGGCGGCACGGTCGCGGAGACCAGCTTCGGGCTGCCCTCACCCAGCAGCGCGATCAGCTCGTCGTGCACGATCTTGACAATCTGGTCGCCCGGGCTCACCGACGAGAGGACGTCCTGCCCCAGAGCCCGCTCCTCGACGCGGTCGAGAAAATCGCGGGCGACCTCGTAGTTGACGTCCGCCTCCAGGAGCGCTCGTCGCACCTCCCGCAGGCCCGTCTTCAGCATCTC
>JBDHFW010000222.1:0-5846 GCA_039590175.1 Gemmatimonadota bacterium
GACGATCGACGTGGACTCCATCAGGTCCGGGAACGCCGCGCGGCCGACGATCGCGAGCAGGGCGAGGGCGACTTCGATGATGACGATGCCGGCCACCATCCCCAGGACCGCCTTACGTGCCGCGTTCTCGTTCTTGGCGGAGAAGAACTTCTGGTACATGCCGCTCTCGCCCAGGATCAGCAGGAAGGTGGGCGCGGCCACCCCGAACACCCAGAGCACGTTGTGGCCGCCGAGCGGCTCCATGTGCTGGGCCGGCAGGGCGCTGGTGACGGCGCCGACGCCGCCGAGCTCGAACACCATGTAGGGCAGGGCGAAAAGGACACCCAGCGTGATGATGATCCCGTTGAACACGTCTACCGTGACGATCGAGACCATCCCCGCCGCCGCAGTGAACAACACGATCACGATGGCCGTGATGTACATGCCCGTCTCCGGACTGATCGCGCCGTCGGAGACGATGCTGAGGATCCAGCCGCCTCCTCGAAACTGGTAGGCCGCGATCGTCACGTACGCGAGGATGATCGCGATCGTCCCCAGGACCCGAGCCATCGCGTTGTAGCGCTTCTCGAGGAGATCCGGGACGGTGTACTCGGCGATTCGGCGAACACGGGCGGCGAGGAAGAACGCGACGATGAGGCCGAGCCAGCCTCCCGAGCTGAACCAGAGCTCCGCGATCCCGGTCCGGTAGGCCAGACCGGCGCCTCCGAACAGGGATCCCGAGCCGATCCAGGTGCAGACGAGCGTGCCGACGAGCAGCGGCACCGGCACCGCCCGCCCCGCGACCATGAAGTCGTCGTGGCTCTTCACGCTTCTCGATCTCCACAGGCTCACGCCCAGGAGAATCATGGGGTAGAGGACTACAACAGCCAGCAGGGTGTTCATCCGGCGCCTCCCGCCCGGTTCACGTGAAGTTCACCGAACTAACAGCCTCGAAGTCGACGCCGCAACGGAGCCCGTCCCTCAGAAAGCCCGTCCCGCGATCAGGTCGGTGCGCCAGCGAAAGCGTCTCGTGTCGGTGGCCGGGTTGTCGCGCAGCGGCGAGGGGATCGTGGCGGCGAGCATCGCCCCCTGGCTGGCGGAGGCTCCGGAGACAGGCACGCCGAAATAGTGGCGAGCCGCTGCATCCACGCCGAAGACGCCCTCGCCGAGCTCGATCACGCTCAGGTAGAGCTCGAAGATCCGGTTCTTGGAGAGCTTCTTCTCGAGCCGCCGGGTGATGAGCGCCTCGCGGAGCTTCCGGCTCAGGCTGCGTCGGGGAGAGAGGTAGAGGTTTCGCGCCAGTTGCTGCGTAATCGTGCTCGCGCCTCGGGGCGCCTCCTTCTCCTGCCACGCCTTCTGGACCGCCGCTCGGAGCTCGTACCAGTCGAAGCCCGAGTGGTCGAAGAAGGCCGCATCCTCCGAGACGAGAACGGCTCGCCGGAGGGAGCGTGGCACCTCGACGAGGGCCACCGGGCGGTATCGGAGCTCGAACGGTTCGTGCGTTCGAGCCGCCTCGGCGATCCGAATTCGCATGTAGGCCGTCGTATCGGGCCAGCTCTCGGCGTGTCTCGAGACGGAGGGGAGAGTGGCCCAGGTGAGTCCCAGCCAGGAGACTACGATGGCAGCGAGGACGCCGGTCACGACCGGGACCGGCCGGCGAAGAAGAGGCTCTCGCGGCCGCCGGGCGCCGGCGGAAGGGCGCCCAGCCTCCGCCCTCTTAAGCGCGCGCGGCTTCCTGAAGCGAATCGATCTGCTCCGGGCCCCCGAGGACGATCAGAACGTCGTTGGCGCGGAGCTGCTCGTCCGGACCGGGATTGTACCGCATGGCGATGACGATGAGCCCGGTCTTGGTGGGGATCTGAGCCTCGGCCAGAGTCTGTCCTACCAGACGGGACTCGGCGGGGACGCCGAACTCCTCCAGCCGCAACTTGAGCTCCTCGTCTCCGGTTACGACGTCCAGGAAGCTGACCACCTGAGGACGGAGGAGGATCGACGCCATGCGGCTTCCCCCCGTAACCGTGGGGCTGATGACGTGGTCCGCGCCCGCCTTGTGCAGCTTCCCGATCCCTTCCTCCTCGGACGCCCGAGCCACCACCTCGAGGTCGGGGCGAAGCCCCTTGGCGCTCAGGCAGACGAAGAGGTTGGCCACGTCGTCCGGGAGGGCCGCGATCAGGCCGCGGGCCGTCCAGATGAGCGCTTCGTCGAGGGATTCGTCCCGCGTGGCGTCGGCCTCGACGACGAGGATGTCCTCCCGCATCGATCGTATCTGCTCGGCGCGCTCCAGGTCCCGCTCGATCACCACGTAGGGGACGTCCGCATGGATCAGCTCCCGAATCACCTGGAGCCCCATGCGACCCGCGCCGCAAACGATGATATGGTCTTTCAGCTGCATCATCTTCCGCCTGGTCTTTCGAAGTCGAATCACGTTCGTGAGATCCATCTCGACGATCGCCGAGGTGATCAGGGCGAACCAAAGACCCATCGAGGTGATCCCTCCGGCCAGAAGGAAAGCGGCGACGAGTCGACCCTGGTCGGTGAGGGGCCTGACCTCATCGTATCCGACGGCCGAGAGGGTGATGATCGTCATGTAGAGGGCATCGGAGAGCGTCCAGCCCGGAAACTGCAGAAACGCGATCGTCCCGATGACCGTAAGGACGCCCACGATCAGCACCACCAAAAGGGTGCGGCGGAGGATTGTGCGAAAGTCCGTCATGCCACCGGACCGTCCCCTCCGGCCGACCCTTAAGGCGTCGGGATCGCTCGCCCTCATCAACCTTGACGCTCTCGGAGGGTCCATCTAACCTGGCTCCGTTCGTCCCCACTCACGGCGTTTCATAGCAACCTCACGAAGAGGAGCGATCGTGAACAAGACCGACCTCATCGACTCGCTTTCGCACCGAGCCGACATCTCCAAGGCGGAGGCCCAGCGATGCGTGGACGCCCTCTTCGACACTCCCGAAGGGATCATCGCTCGCGCGCTCCAGCGCCATGACAAGGTCCAGATCACCGGCTTCGGCACCTTCGAGATACGCCGGCGCAAGGCGAGATCGGGGCGGAACCCTCGGACCGGCGAGCCGATCCGTATAGGCTCGAGCACGACGGCCAACTTCCGCGCCGGAAAGGGGCTCAAGGACTCACTCTAGCGGCCTCGAGCGCCTCGTCGCCGGACAGACCCCTAGCCGCCGGCCTCCCGCGAGCGGCGAGCCACCACCGTTCGGCCCTTGATCTGGACGCCGCGGAGCCGATCGATCACCAGGTCCGCGATCTCCGCGTCTATATCGACCAGCGTGAAGCTGGATCGAATCTCCACCTTCCCGATCTGCCCTCCGGTGGCCCCGCTCTCCCCGGCGATCGCCCCGACGATGTCTCCCGGCCCCGCTCCGTCACGTTTCCCGACGCTGATGAAGATCCTGGTCCACGCGGGGAGAACCGCCTCGCGGGAAGCGCGCGCCGCCGCGGTCCTTGAGGCCTCCAGCGGCCTGCCCTCGGCCGGCTCCTCGGGTTCGGGTCGTTCCCGCAGCAGCGCCGCCAGCGCTCCTGCCACCAGCGCCGCGGGTCGCTCCTGCAGCAGCGGCTCGAGGAGAAGGAGCTCGGCGGACACGTCCCCAGCCTGCAGGCGATCCCGCACGGCCTGACGGAAGCGTTCCACGGAGCCGCCCTCCTCAGCCGGAGGAGCGGTGATGGGCCGGAGATCGCAACCGGCTCGACGGGCCAGGAGCGATAGCTGTGGCAGGTGGAGCGCGTCGATGATCGTCATCCGCAGGCCGGCGGCGGGCATCCTCTTCGTGTAAGCCTCTAGGTCCGCGGGCAGGCTCCAACGCACGGCCGCCGCGAACTCCCCCTCCGTCTCGTGCGCCTCCGTGGTCACGAGCGTGCCGCCGTTGGGCGGCTCCGCTTCCGCATCGGGGGCATGAGCCGGCACGCCGCGTGAGCGCAGGCCGGAGCGCACGCGCTCGGCCGACTCGCTGTCGGGGCAGATGACGACGGATGCAGCCGTCTCCTTTTCGTCGGGCGCCGCTTCCTGCGCGGCCTTCACCAGCGCCGCCGCGAGCAGGTCCAGTCGCTCTTCTTCGCGCACGGCGGCTCCGTACCAGAGGGTCTCCGGGCGGGCGCGGTCGGTGGCGCTTCCCGACGACGGGTCGGAGAAAAGCTCGTCGGGCCAGCGTCGTGCCCGGCCCAGCTGCCGCTTCAGCAGGTCGGCCAGGTCCCCTTCGAAGGAGGCGCTCGCCACCACCTTCCGGGCCTCCGACCCCGCGGTGTCGAGGAGAGCCTCGGCCGACGGCCACTCCCCCAGCGCCACCATCTGATCGGCCCCGTCGACGCAGATCAGCTTCACGCTCGATGTCTGCAGTCGGCCCCGCCGGATCTCTCTCAGCAGCGGGATCGGAGGACCGATCACGATCTGGGCGGCGCCGGCTTCGGTCGCGCCTTCGGAGGACGGCCAGACGATCAGGTCCAGTGGGCGGTCCGCTGGATCGCCGGCGATGGCGGCCGCGAGCCTGAGCGCAGCGTCCCGAGTCGGCGAGAGGATCAGCGCCTGGGTTCCTTCGCCCGCCTCGCAGTCCGATTGAGCTGCCGCCTTGAACACGAGCTCGTGCCCGGACCCGGCGGCGGCGAGCATCGCGATGTGACGGCCGCGCTCGATCGCCGGGAGAAGCTCGCGAAGCACTTCCGGTTCACGCCGAGGTCGATTCGCCTGCATGAACCCCCGATCTGGAGCCGAATGCCCCGGGAGATTGTTGACGACTCCGAGAACGTCGGCCCAGTATGGGCCGGTCGGGCCGTTTCGCGGCACTCGCAGGCACGGTCCCGCGAAGAGCCTGCTACGGCCGGCAATGTGCGATCCTGACCCGACTTTGCCAACCGATCGTGGGAGGCACCGCATGCTGGCTGACGTCCAGTCCTTCGTCTGGGGCCCGCCCCTGATCATCCTACTCGTCGGGACCGGCGTCTATCTGACCCTGCTGCTCCGCGCGATCCAGTTCCGTCAGCTCAAGCACTCTCTGTGGTTGGCCCTCATCAAGCGGCGCGAGGAGGGCGCCGAAGGTGACATCTCTCACTTCCAAGCTCTGATGACCGCGCTCGCCGCGACGGTGGGGACGGGGAACATCGTCGGCGTCGCCACGGCGATCGCAGCGGGTGGACCGGGAGCGCTCTTCTGGATGTGGATGACTGGGCTGGTCGGGATGGCCACGAAGTACTCCGAGGCGGTCCTGGGCGTTCGGTTTCGCGAGACGGACGAGCGCGGAGAGAAGTCCGGCGGTCCCATGTATTATCTCGAGAACGGTATTCCCTGGGGAGGCCTCGGGAAGCTCCTCGCCGTCCTTTTCGCCGTTTTCGCTTCCATCGCCGCGTTCGGAATCGGAAACGGTGTCCAGTCCCAGGCGGTCGCGGATGCCCTCAACCGGTCGTTCTCGCTTCCGCACTGGCTCACGGGACTCGTGGTTGCCGCCTGCGTGGGCGCCGTGATCCTCGGAGGGATCAAGTCGATCGGCCGCTTCACCGCGGTGTTCGTGCCAATGATGATCGTTCTCTACATGGGCGCTGCCGGGCTGGTCATCCTCCTCAACATCGGCCGAGTGCCCGAAGCGCTCCGTCTCGTCTTCCAGGGAGCGTTCACTCCCATGGCAGCCGGCGGGGGCGCCATCGGCTACACGGTAGCGCAGGCTGTCCGCTTCGGTGTCGCTCGCGGGGTGTTCTCCAACGAGTCGGGGCTCGGCACGGGCGGGATCGCCGCCGCCGCGGCGCAGACGAACGAGCCCGTGCGGCAGGCGATGGTCTCGATGACTCAGACCTTCATCGACACGATCGTCGTCTGCTCCTTCACCGGACTCGCGATCCTCAGCACCGGGTCGTGGACCAGCGGG